>CANFJH010000018.1 GCA_947447395.1 Microbacteriaceae bacterium
ATTACGGCCACAAGGCTCATCACAAATGGGCGGTTTGCCTTGTTGATTTCAGGCATTTTGAACTCATCGCTCGTAGCCATGATTATTCGCTGTACTCGAAATCTGCACCGAGTGCGGTGAGTTTGTCCAGGAAGTGCTCGTAGCCTCTAGAAATCAGTTGCACGTTGGTCACGTTCGAAACGCCCTCTGCCGCTAGCGCTGCAACCATGTGACTAAAACCGCCACGTAGGTCTGGCACCCGAATGTCGGCACCGGTCAACTTAGCTGGACCGTTGATTACGGCCGAGTGGTAGAAGTTTCGCTGTCCGAAGCGGCACGGGGTGCCACCAAGACACTCGCGGTAAATCTGAATTTGAGCGCCCATCTGCACCAGTGCATCGGTGAAGCCGAAACGGTTTTCGTAAACGGTTTCGTGAATGATCGACAGTCCATTCGCCTGGGTCAGCGCGACCACCAGTGGTTGCTGCCAGTCGGTCATGAAGCCAGGGTGCACATCGGTTTCCAAAACCACTGGGCTGAGTTCCCCGCCAGGGTGATAAAAACGAATGCCGTCGTCCTCGATTTCGAAGGCGCCGCCAACTTTTCGGTAAACGTTTAGGAATGCCATCATTTCCTGTTGGCGAGCACCGCCAACAAAAATGTTTCCGTTGGTTGCAAGAGCTGCACAAGCCCACGAAGCTGCTTCGTTTCGATCGAACAAAGCGCGGTGCGTGTAGCCATGAAGCTCTTTCACACCCTCAATGCGAATGACGCGATCGGTGTCAACCGAAATGATTGCACCCATCTTCTGAAGGATTGCAATTAGGTCCATGATTTCTGGCTCAATTGCAGCTCCACTGAGTTCGGTTAAACCCTCGGCGCGAGTTGCGGTTAGCAACACCTGTTCGGTGGCACCAACGCTCGGATAAGGAAGGCTGATCTTTGCACCTTTCAGACCCTTCGGAGCCGAAAGACGGGTGCCGTTTGGAAGTTCTTCGATAACCGCACCGAAGTTGCGAAGCACCTCGAAGTGATAGTCAATTGGTCGGTCGCCAATGTGGCAGCCTCCTAATCCTGGGATGAACGCCTCGCCAAGTCGGTGAAGCAGAGGACCACAGAAAAGAATTGGAATACGTGAGCTGCCTGCGTGTGCGTCGATGTCGACCATTCGAGCCGAAGCAACTTCGCTGGGATCAAGGCTCATCACACCGTCTTCGCTGTGAGTGATTGCCACACCGTGAAGCTTTAGGAGTCTAGAAACGATGTCTACGTCACTGATGAAAGGAACATCCTTTAAAACGCTCGGAGTCTCGCCAAGCAGTGCCGCAACCATTGCCTTGGTAACAAGGTTTTTAGCGCCTTTTACGTCAACGCGACCCTCTAAGGGCTTTCCGCCACGAACTGTGATCTGACTCAATTAGGCTCCCTTGGCTGGCAGTGTCTTCGGACGCCAAGGCTCTCGTCTGGCCTCAAAATCCGTAATCGACTGCTCGTCTCTCAGGGTTAGACCGATATCGTCTAGACCTTCGAGTAGTCGCCACCTAGTATATTCGTCAATCTCAAATTTGACCGTCACATCGCCAACGGTAACCTCACGGTGAACTAGGTCAACCTTGGCCTGAATACCTGGATTCGCTTCAATGATTTCCCAAAATTTGGTAATTTCGGCTTCAGAAATCACGCCGGTAACCAAACCCTGTTTACCCGAGTTACCGCGGAAGATGTCGGCAAACTTTGGTGAAAAAACAACTTTGAAACCGTAATCACGAAGTGCCCAAACGGCGTGCTCTCGACTGGATCCAGTACCGAAGTCTGGACCGGCGAAAAGTACCGTGCCAGCCGAGTAGGCAGGTTGGTTCAATACAAATTCTGAATCACTGCGCCACGAAGCAAAAAGTGCGTCCTCGTAGCCAGTCTTGGCAATGCGCTTAAGGTACACGGCAGGAATGATCTGGTCGGTGTCAACGTTGCTTCGCTTCAGCGGAACCGCGGTACCCGAATAAACTTCAAACTTTTCCATTAGTTTGCCTCCTCAAGGTCGGCTGGGCTAGAGAGAGTTCCGCGAACCGCAGTGGCAGCTGCCACCAGCGGAGAAACTAGGTGGGTGCGAGCACCCTTGCCTTGACGACCCTCGAAGTTGCGGTTAGACGTTGAAGCGGAGCGCTCCCCCGGGGCCAACTGGTCTGGGTTCATACCTAGGCACATCGAGCAACCGGCGAATCGCCATTCGGCACCGAAGTCTTTGAATACCTGATCGAGACCCTCAGCCTCTGCTTCGAGGCGAACTCGCGCAGAACCAGGCACCACCAGCATGCGAATGTTTTCGGCTTTTTTGCGACCCTTAATGATTGAGGCAGCTGCGCGAAGATCTTCGATTCGACTGTTGGTGCAAGAACCTAAGAAGACAGTGTCAACGGTGATTGACTTCATCGGTGTTCCTGGCGTTAGGTCCATGTATTCGAGCGCGCGCTCGGCCGCGGCGCGATCAGTTGGATCGTTCATGCTTGCCGGGTTTGGAACGTTATCGAAAAGCGACACACCCTGGCCTGGGTTTGTTCCCCAGGTAACGAACGGATCTAGTTCGTCGGCGTTTAGGAATACTTCGACATCAAACTCGGCGCCTTCATCGGATTTAAGTGTGTTCCAATATTCAACGGCTGCATCCCAATCGGCACCTTCTGGGGCATGTGGGCGACCATTTAGGTAAGCGTAGGTAATTTCATCTGGTGCAATCATTCCGGCTCTAGCGCCGGCTTCGATTGACATATTGCAGATGGTCATTCGGGCGTCCATCGAAAGCGCACGAATTGCCGAACCACGATATTCGAGAACGAAGCCTTGGCCGCCACTGGCACCAATCTTGGCAATGATTGCCAAAATGATGTCCTTGGCGGTTACTCCAGGACGCAAAGTTCCTTCAACGTTGATTGCCATCGTTTTGAAAGCCTTGAGTGGCAAAGTTTGAGTGGCTAAAACGTGCTCAACCTCAGAGGTACCAATGCCGAAAGCTAGCGCACCAAATGCTCCGTGGGTTGATGTGTGCGAGTCGCCGCAAACAACGGTGAGGCCAGGCATGGTCAAACCAAGCTGAGGGCCAACCACGTGGACGATCCCCTGATCAATGTCACCAAGCGAATGGATTCGAACTCCAAATTCGGCAGCATTTTTGCGAAGCGCTTCGATTTGGGTGCGGCTGGTTAGATCGGCAATTGGCTTGTCGATGTCCAAAGTTGGAGTGTTGTGGTCTTCGGTGGCGATGGTCAAATCTGGACGTCGAACCTGGCGGCCAGCAAGGCGTAAACCATCGAATGCCTGTGGGCTGGTCACCTCGTGAATCAGGTGCAGGTCAATGTAGAGCAGGTCAGGTGCACCATCGGTACCCTTGACCACCAAGTGGTCTTTCCAAACCTTTTCGGCTAGTGTTAGCGGTTTTTGCGACATCTTCACCTTACGAAACTATAGAGCTTCAAGTTTATCGAGCTAGGAGTAGGCTGGCGTGGTGGATACACTTCAACTTGCCAGTTTGCAGAAAAAAACCATTCGAACACTGACCCTCGGTCAAGTGCTGAGCGGCTTTGGTTTGGGCTCAACGCTGTCCATTGGAGCGCTTTTGGCCGCAGACCTTTCTGGCTCAGAGGCCTGGAGCGGTTCGGCAGCTACCTTTTCAACTCTTGGCGCAGCCTTTGCCGCCATTCCTCTATCTCGCCTTGCCTATAAACACGGACGACGTGTGGCGCTGGCCACCGGCGCTGCCATTGCCATCACGGGTGCACTATTGGTTATTACAGCAGCAGGGATTCGATTCTTCCCACTTTTGCTAGTTGCACTATTTCTTATGGGTGCCGGTTCGGCAGTGGGTCTTCAAGCGCGATTTGCTGCAACAGACATTCCCGACCCGGGGAAATCTGGCCGCGACCTCTCTCTAGTCGTTTGGGCTACCACAGTCGGTGCTGTCATTGGCCCGAACTTGTTCGGACCCGGCGAAGTGATTGGCAACGCACTTGGTCTGCCAACAATGACCGGTCCATTCATGATCACGATCACTGCTCAACTTGCTGCTAGCTCTGTTTTCTTCTTCGGGCTCAAGCCTGATCCACTCAAGACTGCCCAGTCTTTGGCAAAGACTACCCCTGGACCCAAGCCAAAAGTTTCACTCAAAACCGCCTTCGACACTCTTAAGGCTTATCCCCGCGCAGCTTATGCAATCGCAGCCATCTCACTAGGTCACATGGTGATGGTTGCCGTAATGTCGATGACTCCGGTGCACATGAAACACGATGGAGCGACTCTCGCAATTGTGGGTTTCGTAATTTCGATCCACATCGCGGGAATGTATGCGTTCTCACCGATTTTTGGTTGGTTGGCAGACAAGATTGGGCAGATTCAAACCGTTCTAGTCGGTCAAGTCATCTACATTGCGTCGCTGTTCATCTCTGCCACAGCCGGGCATAACCACAACCAAGTCACACTTGGACTATTTCTGCTCGGACTCGGCTGGAGCGCAACCACAGTCTCTGGATCTGCTCTATTGACATCCACATTGCCACCGGCCCAAAAGACAAACGTTCAAGGGTTGAGCGATTCGAGCATGCAACTTTCAGGAGCGTTCGGTGGAGCAATTGCCGGATCCATATTGGCTGCAATTGCATTTGCAGGTTTGAACTACGTCACCCTGATTCCAGTGGCAATCATTTTGCTTCTTAGTGGTTACAACCTTCTCAGAAAATAACTATCCCTTGATGTATGGCTGGCCGGATGCGGCCGGAGCACGAACCTTGCCCGCGAAACCGGCTACCGCAATCAGCGTCACCAGATAAGGAACCATGGTGATGAAGTCGGTTGGAATGCCAGGAGCTACACCATTGGCCCAAACGCGCAAGATGATGGCAAAGCCAAACAGTAGCGCGGAGGCTGCCACATAAAACGGTTGCCATCGGCCAAGGATGACTACTGCCAAAGCGATAAATCCAAGACCACCGGACATTTCACGACCAAAGGCTCCTACGTTTCCAATTGTCAGTGCGGCGCCGCCCAACCCAGCAATTGCTCCTCCAGAGGTTACCCACCAGAATCGAGTGCGGCCAACGTTGATACCAACTGTGTCGGCAGCAGTTGGGTGCTCTCCTACTGCTCGGGCGCGGAGACCCAACTTGGTGCGGAAGAGAATGAACCAGACCAGTGGAACCAAAACAAAGGTCAGGTAAACGGTGATTCGAGCCGAGAAAAATGCCGGACCAATCACTGGAAGTGCACTCAGGTACGGAATTGAAATCACGTCGAAGGTGCCTGGGAAGTTCACCTGTTCACCAGCAACCGAAAGCCACTGCGAGTAGAGGAAGTTTGTAATTCCGACTACTAGGACGTTGATCAGCACACCGATGATGATCTGGTCCACCAGATATTTGATGGCTAAAGAGGCCAGGGCCATGGATAAAATCGCCGAAGCAATCATGGCCGCCAATGCTCCAAAATAAAGGTTGTGAGTGATTGTTCCAACCACCGACGCCATGAAGGCACCAGTTAGCAGCTGTCCCTCAATGGCGATGTTTACAACACCGACTCGTTCAGACATTAGTCCGCCGAGTGCGCCAAGAATAATTGGAACTGCAAGCACAACGGCCGAACCAAGGATGAACGAAACCGGAACCTGTTTTCCGGAAGCAAGCCAGCCAAGCAGCCCGAAGGCTCCGGCAAGGCCCGCAATTAGAGTCAGCCAGAGTGGAGTCTTTCGCTTTTGAAGCGTGAGCGCAGCCGATATTCCAGCAATAACTAACATGGCGATGCCCAAACCGATGTTTATACCGACTGAGGAGATTACAAAATCTGGCACCGCGAAAATATCGCCCTTATTGCTCAGGCTGTAGTCAACATTTCCAGGCTTACCTAGAAAACCAAACGAAACCAAAACTAGGACTGCGAAAAAGGCTAGGACGATTGGTGTCTTCCAGCTCGGGGCAACTTCCGACTTAGAAAACATTCCTGGGGTAACTTCAACCTTTGCCATTACTTAACCTCTGCCTTTGGAAGTTTGAAAATCGCTCGAATCAGTGGCGGAGCCGCAACGAATAGAACAATAAGGGCCTGAATTATTCCAAGAACTTCTGGCGAGACTCCCATGATTTGCATTGCTGGCGAACCGGCTTTGAAGGCTCCAAATAGTAGCCCGGCAACCACAACTCCGCCTGCCCTTGAACCACCGAGCAGGGCCACAGTGATGGCGTCGAAACCGATGTTGGCGTGAATGCTAGCGGTAAGTCCCGAGTTCTCACCAAGTCCTTGATTGGCTGCCGCCAAACCAATGAAAGCTGCCGAAACTGCCATGGCCCACACGTAGGTTTTTGGAACACTGATGCCGGCAGCCTTGGCCGCGCTCGCATTGTGTCCGACCATGCGAAAGCGGTAGCCAATGGTTGATCGCTCCATCAACCACCAGTAAACAAACGCTGCGCCGATCGCCAATATGATTCCCAAATTCAGCTGGAAGGAATCTCCCAGCAGGTGTGGAAACTGTGCGGTGAGGGCTGGTGGATCAGACTTTGGGTTTCCACCGCCGCCGTGTTCAAGAAGCAAATTTGGTTGCCTGAGGAAGAAGGTGAATAGGTTGATGGCCACGTAGTTCAGCATGATGGTCACAATCACCTCGTGTGCGCCAGTTTTGGCTTTCAGAAAGCCAACTAGTGCTCCGGTACCGGCAGCAAAAATCACGGCAACCAAAAGTGCCACAACCATGTGGATACCGTAAGGCATGCTCATTCGGGTGGAAACCCAGGTAGCACCAAGGAGACCCATGACCATCTGGCCGGTTCCACCTACGTTGAATAAGCCGACTCGGAAACCAAGTGACACGCCAAGGCCCGCCATGATTAGCGGCGCAGCCAAACGCAGAGTTTCAGTGATTGGTCGGAACATCGAAACCGGGTTGTCTGCTTGAAGGTTAACTATTGAACCATTGAATAGGGCCGTATAACCGTCAACAATTGTTTGTCCGGCTGCACGGAAAGTGTCACCAGGTGTTGAAAAGAAGGTTGCGTACGAGGCCACAACACTATCGCTGAAAGCAGCCATAAAAATCGACCCGATGGCAAAGCCCAAGAGCACCGAGATGGCAATTCGCATTGGCGAACCAGCCATGATTTCTTTTAGAACTTTGTTGGATTCGCTCATGCTGCAATACCCGCCATCATCTTTCCAAGTTGTTCACGTGACGTCGCTGCATCAACTATGCCAACGATTTTTCCTCGATACATTACAGCGATTCGATCGGCGAGAGCCAACACCTCATCAAGTTCGGTTGAGATCAGAATTACCGCACGACCGGCATCACGCTCAGCCACGATTCGCTCATGAATGAATTCGATAGAACCAACGTCAACACCACGAGTTGGTTGCGAAGCAATCAAGAGTTTTACGCCACGGCTAAGTTCTCTGGCAACCACCACTTTTTGCTGATTACCTCCGGAAAGTTTTCCAGCAGGCGTTGCCGCCGATTGGGTGCGCACGTCAAATTCCTGAATTAGCTTCTTCGAAATCCGGTCGCGCTCCGCGAAATTAATGTTAATTCCCTTCGCGTAAGGCTTTCCATAGGAGCCATCTAACATGAAGTTTTCGGCAATCGAGAATTCGCTGACCAAGCCGTCCTTGTTTCGATCTTCAGGGATGTAGGCGATCCCGGCTTCTAGGTGGTGTCTAACAGACACGTGACCAAGCACCTTTCCGTCAAGGCTGATTGAGCCGGAACCCTTGATACTGGTCCTTAAGCCAAGGAGCACCTCTGCAAGTTCAGTTTGACCGTTACCCTGAACTCCGGCGATGGCCAAGATTTCACCGGCACGAACTTCAAAGCTGACACCGTCTACTGCACGCTGCTCTCGTTCGTCGAGTACCGAAATGTTTTCGACCGACAGCACAACCGACCCGGTTTTCATAGATTTTTTATCGACCTTTAGGTCTACCTCGCGACCAACCATCAGTGTCGCCAGCTTCGAGGCCGATTCCTTTGGGCTAGCCTCACCAACAACCTTGCCCTGGCGAATGACAGTGATCTTGTCGGCAACCGCCTGAACCTCACGAAGCTTGTGGGTAATGAAAACGATTGAGGTGCCCGCTTTGGCAAGCTCGCGCATGATTTGCATCAGTTCGTCGGTTTCTTGCGGAGTGAGCACCGCAGTTGGCTCATCAAGCACCAAAACCTTGGCATCACGGCTGAGTGCCTTGATAATTTCCACTCGCTGTTGAACACCCACCGGAAGATCCTCCACCAATGCATCTGGGTCAACATTGAAGCCGAATCGGTCGGAAATTTCTTTGACCCGCGCTCGCGCAGTCTCTAGGTCAAGGGCACCAATGCCGTTAACAGGTTCGTTTCCCAGTACAACATTTTCGGCCACGGTGAAAACTGGAATAAGCATGAAGTGCTGGTGAACCATACCAATGCCGGCTGCCATCGCATCGCCTGGACCTTTAAATGTTTGAACCTTATCGTCCAAAAGGATTTCTCCAGCATCGGCTTGGTATAGGCCGTAAAGGACGTTCATAAGAGTCGATTTTCCAGCGCCGTTTTCGCCGAGTAAGCTGCGAATCTCACCGGGCATGACCACCAAATCAATGTGATCATTTGCAACCAAAGAACCAAATTTCTTGGTGATTCCGCGTAATTCCAGCTTCATTGCTCAAAACTCCTTATCCCCCAAATCTAGCCGAAACTTGGGACCTTAAATGGCGAAAGCCACCGAGATTTGCGTCCCGGTGGCTTTCGACTAATTCAGATTACTGAAGTGGGTTGATCGAACCATCCATGATGCCGGTCTTCAACTTAGCAAGCGCAGTCTTTAGGTCTGCAGAAACCTTGCTGTCAAAGGTGCCAAATGGTGATAGGTCGGTTCCACCGTTTTTCAAGGTACCAACGTAAGCGGTGCCGTCGAATGCAGGTGCACCCTTAGCTGAGTACTGCTTGACGATGTCGTAAACGGCATTGGTCATGCGCTTCTCTACCGAGGTAAGAACCATGTCAGCGTACTGTGGCGAGGTCTTAGCGATGTCCTTGTCTACACCGATCATGACGCCGTCAACTTTGGCTTCCTTGATTGCTGCAGAAACTGCGCCGAACTGGTCACCAGCAACTGGCATGATGACGTCAGCGCCACCCTTAACCTGGTTAGCTGCAATGGTCTTCGAAACTCCGCTGTTTGGAACGAAGTCACCCATGAAGTCACCGGTCTTCTTTACAGCGTCCCAACCAAGAACCTTGGTTGCAGTTCCGCTTGCCTTTTCGAATGCCTTAGCACCGTAGTAGAAACCATCCATGTAGTCGGTAACTGCTGGAATCTTCATTCCACCGTAGGTACCAACAACGTGAGTCTTTGAGTAGCCGGCGGCTAGGTAACCTGCAAGGTATGCCGACTGGTTCATCGAGTAGGTAACTGGCTTGAGGTTGGTTGCCTTGTTTGACCATCCGTCAACGGTGACGAAGTTCATCTTAGGGTTTGCCTCTGCAGCCTTGTTTACAGCGTCAACTAGGTTGAAGCCAACCGCAATGATTACGTCACACTTGGCGTCGACCATTGCCTGAAGGTTTGGAACGAAGTCTTCCGGGCTCTTCGACTCAGCGGTGTTTAGCTTGACACCAAGTTTTGCCTTGGCCTTGTTTAGACCGTCTAGAACTGACTCGTTGAATGACTTGTCTTTCCAGCTACCCTCGTCCGAAACTCCACAAGCCTTGTAGTTGAGACTTGGTGCCGCGGTGGTCGAAGAACAACCGGTTAATGCAAGAGTCGCAATAGCAGCAGCTGCTAGACCCTTGAACGCGTTGCGTGAAATCTTGTTCACTTATTTCCTCCTGATTTGCAGGGAACTCTTTTGTTTCCTGCTGGTGATTACAGCCTATTGCCGTAATAATACGTAATTTGCCACCACGCCAAATTACTTGATTAATTCTTTGTTTCCAGAACACTTCGGGAAAGACAAACTCCCCTCCGAGCTCGAAGCGTCGAAGAGGAGAATGGTGACCCCAACGGGATTTGAACCCGTGCTGCCGCCGTGAGAGGGCGGTGTCCTAGGCCGCTAAACGATGGGGCCGTTTACGGTGAACCTTACGATTATGCCACAGTCGAGGCTGGCTTCGCCAGCACCTTCAATGCGCCAGGTGCTATCGAAACCGTCATTGGTAACATTCCCACCGGTTCACCATCTGCATAAACGGGAACACCCTCGCTAAGTAGCGTCACGTCTTCGCAGCGAATAATCTCAACTGCCGGGTGCGAAACATGAGCCCCAGTAAAAACTTTCGGGAAGACTTTTATGAGTTCTGGTTTCGAAATCTTGTGAACGATAAAGAGGTCTAACTTGCCGTCGGACACCGAAGCCGCGGGTGCAACCAACATTCCGCCGCCGTAGCTCGGTCCATTTGCAACCGCACAAAGCATGCCATCTAGTTGGCGCTCTTTGCCATCGACCTTGGCCTTGTATTTGAGTGAATCGAAGGTCATTAGCTCGAAAAGCATAGCCAGGGTGTAGCGAGATGGTCCCTTCGGGTACTTCCATCGGTTGGCCCGGCGGTTTACGATTGCGTCAAAGCCAGCCGATGCCGAATTGAAAAAGTAAAAACGTCTGACCGAGGTAACCCCTAGACCAAGATCAACCACGCTCGGCGTTGCAAGCGACTGCACCGCTAGCCTTGCCGCCTCGACCGGTTCGCCAATTGGAACACCAAGGGTCATCGCCGCATCGTTACCAGTTCCGCAGGGCATGATCGCTAAAGGAATGTTTGTTCCAGCACAAAGATTTACCCCAAGATGCACCATTCCATCGCCGCCGGAAACCGCTAGAGCATCGATGGCGCCTTCAGCAATCGCCTTTTGGCCACGCGAAACAGCTTGCTCGTATGTTTCGCCACTGAGGTCGATGACACTAACTCCGAGCCTTTGAAGTTCGGCAACAAACTCGGGGCCCTGAACCGAACCTTTACCTTTGCCTGAAGTTGGGTTCAAGATCACTCCGAAAGTGCTCATCGACTTAACCTCACAATCGAGGATGTGAGCCACCAAGAAACCAGGACGCCGGCTAGTGCAATAACCGGTGCGGGCACAGCCAAAAATGCCAACGAGACAAGGCCAATGGAAGCCAGGGTTCCGGCGACAATGTTTCTAAAGGTTCTACTCTGCACTTTTCTGGAAAGGGCAACCAACTCTGACACGGTCAGTGGATCTTGCGAAACCTGAATAAGGTTGGCTGAACCAACATGCACGTCATGTCCTGCACCGAAAGCCAAGGCCACGTCCGCTTCGGCTAGGGCCGCCGCGTCGTATTTGCCGTCTGCTACCAGAAGAAGTCGTGAACCACTTGCGCGGCGTTCTTTAATCCAGTCGGCTTTTCTGGTTGAAAGGACTTCGGCTGCATATTCGCTAAGCCCAAGGCCAGTTGCGACCTTTTCGACAACTCCAGTGGCGTCACCAGAAAGTAGTGTGATGGCATGCTTTGAACTCAAGTTCACAATCGCCTGCTGAGAGTTTGGACGTACGAAATCCGGGAATTCCAAATAACCGACCAGCAACTCATCAATACTCACGAAAACCACGCTAGAACCTTCTTGGTAGGCGCTAGAAACCTTGAACAGGTCGTAAGGATTCATGTTGATTCCAGAAACGTTCACCATTCCAGCATTACCAACCTGAACCAGCGAACCATCGAACCTGGCAGAAACGCCGAGACCTGGAATTGGGGCGATGTCGTTCACCGCAGGAAGTTCCAAACCGCGCTTGGCTGCCTCTTGAATAATTAGATGCCCAAGTTCATGACTCGTACCCATTTCCACGGCCGCCGCCAATGCCAATAGTTCCTCTTCGGTGCCAATTGACGTATTTCTCGCGAGGTTGATTGAGCCCAAGCGAGCATAGCCCTGAGTGATGATTCCGGTCTTGTTGAAAATCACGTGGTTGACTTTGGCCAGCTGTTCGAACGAAGTTCGGTCTCGAACAATAACTCCAAGTTTCACCGACTTTATGGAAGAGGCTGCCGCAGCCAGTGGCGCCGCCAAGGAAACAACAGCAACCTGACCGGCTGCCAATACCGCAATTGCCGAAGTTAAAACAATGAACGAGCCTTGACCAAGAATTAGGGCCAAGCCGGCTGCCACCAGGCTCGCCGCAATCACAATCAAAAGAACTGAGCTGGCAAAAATCCTTCCAAGATTCGAGTATCGAACCGAAGGTGAGTTCTCAAGATTAAGTGAATCCGAAAGTTTGTTCACCAAAAGGTCGTTGCCAATGCCGCTGCTGCGAATTGTGAGCGGAGCGTGCTCGGAACCAACACCCGTTTCATTGAGGCTGCCAGCCAGCACCCAATCGCCAGGAGCCTTCAAGACGGATTCAATTTCGCCAGTGATTGCAGTCTCCGATACCAACGACTGACCTTGCACCACATATCCATCAACAGGAATGGTCAATCCAGGACGAACTAGGACTACATCGCCAAGCTCTAATTCATCGGTAGCTACTTGCTCTAGCTCTCGCCCATTTATTACAGTGGCATTTTTCGGAACCAATGAGATCAGCCTTGGCTTGTAGCCATAAAGCTGCGAGGTTTGAGCCTTCATAATCCATTCAGCAGCAAGCAAAGTTGCTGTCAATGCAACTGGCTGCCATAGATAGTTCGGCTTCCCAGCTAGCAGTGCATACCCGTAAGACATCAGCAAAGCAATCAGAGACAAAAGGTCTTGACGATTTCGCGTGACTCCCTTGCGCCCAAAAGCACTTCCCCAAATTGGTAAGGAACAAAGAAATCCAAGGCCCAAGCAAATGTAGTCGACCGTGACACCCTGCGAAATCGATAGGCCCATCGCCACCGCTCCAAGATAAGCCAATGGAACCAGCGACACAAAGAATGCCACTGCCGAAATGCCTGCAGATTTTTTCATAACTAACCGAAAGTCTACGCAGGGTTGGCAATATGGAGTCATGAAGGTAACCAAACTTGAACACGCGACGCTCGTCCTTGAATTGGATGGCAAGACTCTAATTGTCGATCCCGGTTTTTACACCCGCCCGATGGATGGTTATCAAAACGTGGTTGCAGTCGTTGTGACCCACAACCACGACGATCACGTGCATGAAAGTCAGATTGACCGAATTTTGGCCGACAATCCCGATGCACTGATTTTAGGAACGCAGGATGTAGCCCTGCGACTCGCCACCAGAGAAGTATCGGCGGTGCAACACGGAGACTTTCACCAGATTGGCCCATTCTCACTAGAGTTTTTTGGCTCGATGCATATCGAAATTCATCGCAGTATTCCGCTGATCCAAAACTGTGGAGTCTTTATCAACAACACCCTGTTTTACCCGGGTGATAACTACGTAACTCCTGATCGGCGCGTGAAATACCTGGCCTGCCCAGCTAGCGCACCTTGGCTAAAGATTGGCGATGTGATGGACTACCTGGCTGACGTTAAACCGGAGAATTGCTTCCCTACCCACAACATTCACCTAAGCGACTGGGGTAATCAACTAAACAACGGACGCATTCAGGCAGTCACCGAAGAGTTCGGTGGCAAGTTTGCCTTCCACCTTCCAGGCGATTCGTTTGAACTAGACGCCAATCTCGAAGGCGCGCGCTAAGACTAATTCGTTCACGAGGGCTTCTGGAATTTCCGGCGTAGGTTGGAAATGTAATGTGCGGCCTTTTAGTTTCAAAACTTGCGGATACTTGGCAATAAGTTCGTTGCCGAGCGAAACGCTGAAACCGTGAAAACTCAAGTGATCTTTCCACCCCGAAATGTGAATCACGTTTTTGTTTTTATATCGAAACCCAATGATTTGGTAAGAAATTCGGTCTACCGAACCAGGCAGTAGCGCCAAAACGATTCGGCGGATTCTATCCAGGGCAACTCGATTGGTCTCGGGCTGCGCTGCCAAGTACTCTTCAACGGTTTCCATGCCTCTTAGGTTAAAGCAAAAAACAGCCGATTTCTCGACTGTTTTTTCATTGCTGGGATACCTGGACTCGAACCAAGAACAAAGGAACCAGAAACCTCCGTGTTGCCAATTACACCATATCCCAAAGTGTGCAACCGCTCTATATTACAGGCGACTAGAGGCTGTTAGCAAACACTCGAAGTCTGGTGAGCGATCGGTCTGCGCCAAGGATCTCCATTGACTCAAAAAGCGGCGGTGAGATGCGCCTTCCAGAAATGGCGGTTCGTAGCGGACCAAAGGCGTCGCGAGGCTTTAGGCCCATGGTTTCAATCAAGGTGTTGCTTAGTAATTCTTGAATCGCTGCGGTTGACCAATCGGTCAGGCCTTCAAGCGCTGAAACGGCAGCTTCAGTGATTTCCTTGGCATTTGCAGGCAAACCAGCCTTGGCATCATCCTGAACCACAATCTCGTCGGTGAAGAGGAAGCCAAGCATTGGGCCAGCTTCAGATAGCACAGTGATACGTTCCTGAATCAGCGGGCAGGCAGCCACCAGCACGGCGTCTTGCTCAGCGGAAATCGTTGATCCGAGGACACCGGCCGATTGCAGATACGGGATGATTCGCGACTTGAAGTCTTCAGGGGAAAGCAAACGAATGTGGGCGGCGTTGATGGCGTCGGCCTTTTTCTGATCGAACCTGGCAGGGTTTGGGTTCACGTTTTCTACGTCGAAAGCTGCAATGAGTTCGTCCATGGTGAAAACATCTTGATCGGCAGATAGACCCCAACCAAGCAGCGAAAGATAGTTGAGCAAACCTTCCGGAATGAAACCACGATCGCGGTGGTGGAACAGGTTTGCCTCTGGATCGCGCTTCGAGAGCTTTTTCGTACCTTCACCCATTACATAAGGAAGGTGACCGAAACGAGGAATGAAGGTTGTAATTCCGGCTTCGACCATTGCGTTGTAAAGAGCGATTTGTCGAGGTGTCGATGACAATAGGTCTTCACCGCGAAGCACGTGGGTAATACCCATCAGTGCATCGTCAACCGGATTAACCAAAGTGTAAAGTGGCTGACCATTCGGGCGAACAACTACGAAGTCTGGGAACGAACCGGCAGGGAACACGATTTCTCCACGAACTAAGTCGTCAAACTTGATATCAACATCGGGAACCCGAAGACGAAGCGCCGGAGTAACATCATTCTTGCGGTACTGCTCGCGAGTTGCTGCGTCTCTCTCCCAGTTGCCATACCCCTGCTGCTTTGGGCGACCCTCAGATTCGTTACGAGCATCGATTTCTTCGGCGTTCATCCAGGATTCGTAAATGTGACCAGAAGCCTTCAGCTTGGCAATTACGTCTTGGTAAATGTGACCGCGCTCAGACTGACGATAAGGCTCTGCAGGCCCGCCAACGTTGACACCTTCATCCCAGTTGAGACCTAACCAACCCAGTGCGTCCAAGATCATGTCAAACGACTCTTCGCTGTCTCGTTCGGCGTCGGTATCTTCAATGCGGAAGACAAACTTGCCACCGGTGTGACGGGCGTAAGCCCAGTTAAAGAGAGCTGTTCGAACCAAACCAACGTGCGGAAGACCGGTTGGTGAAGGGCAAAAACGAACAACGACGTCTGAGCCGGTTGCAGTTGTGAAAGGTGCGGTAATACCTGAAGTCATAATTCTTCAAGTCTAGGCGACAGCGTTACGCAGAACTCCGATGCCTTCTACTTCAACCTCTACCACATCACCAGGCACGATGTTTTGGATGCCAGCTGGGGTGCCTGTGAAGATGACATCTCCTGGAAGCAGGGTCATAGCCGCGGTCACGTGCGCGATGATTCGAGGAACGTCAAACATCATCTTGTTCGTGGAAGAACTTTGACGAATTTCTCCGTTTACACGTGTCTCGATAAGCTGACCTTCAGGCTCAAATTCTGTTTCGATCCAAGGCCCAAGCGGACAAAATGTGTCAAATCCCTTTGCTCTGGCCCACTGGCCGTCTCGGGTTTGGATGTCCCTGGCCGAAACATCGTTCCCGATTGTAAAGCCCCACACGTAACTCATGGCATCTGCTTCGGAAACGTCCTTAGCGAGCTGGCCAATAACAATAACAAGCTCGCCCTCAGGGTCGATGTCGGTAGAAATCTTAGACGGGATAACTATGGATTCTTCTGGGCCGATCAAGGCACTAGTTGGCTTAAAGAAAATTAATGGCTCGGTTGGAATACCAAGACCCATCTCA
This sequence comes from Microbacteriaceae bacterium, assembly GCA_947447395.1. GTDB lineage: Bacteria > Actinomycetota > Actinomycetes > Actinomycetales > Microbacteriaceae > Rhodoluna. The sequence continues at coordinate 16,124 of CANFJH010000018.1, forward strand.
ATGGCGTGGTCTTCGTAGTTCTTGCCGATGCAAAGAATCTTGGTGGTAGGTAGAACTGGCGGCATGAGTTGCACGTCTTTGAGAGCCAGGCGGTCGCCGGTGGTCTCGTAATTATTGAAAAGCGGGTGACCTTTGAAAAGTACTAGTTCTGGACCATCAACTAGACCCCAAGCTGGTACGCCTTTGTAAGCAAACTTTGCGATCTTCATTTAAGCCAGTTTATAGAGCCAACCGTGTCGGTCTTCCAAAGTACCGTATTGAATTCCAGTAAGTTCTTCGCGAAGGCTTACGGTTAGAGCACCAGGTTCGGCGTTTGCACCGCCGATGGTCTCGTTTTTGCTAGCGAACTGGCCAACTGGAGTGATCACGGCTGCGGTTCCACAGGCAAACACCTCGACGATTTCTCCAGAATTGATTCCGTCACGCATTTCATCCAAGGAAATTTGACGCTCTTCAACCTTGATACCGCGGTCTTTAATTAGCTGAATTACCGAATCACGAGTTATGCCGTGAAGAATGGTTCCGTCTAGACCAGGAGTTGCAACGTGACCGTCCTTGAATACGAAGAATAGGTTCATGCCACCAAGTTCTTCGATGTAGGTGCCAGTTTCGGCATCTAGGAACATGACCTGAGAACAACCCTGCTCGTAACCTTCGGTCTGAGCCTGAAGCGAGGCGGCGTAATTGCCGCCGGTTTTTGCTTCACCGGTACCGTGCTTGCCAGCGCGAGCCGAGTCGAGGGCAATCCAGATCTTTACCGGCTTGATGCCGCCGGTGAAGTATGGGCCAACCGGGCTGGCAATCACGCGGTACTCAGCGCGGTGTGCCGGGCGAACGCCCAAGAAGTCTTCTGCGGCAATCTCAAATGGGCGGAAGTAAAGGGTCTTTTCATTAACCGGTTCTGGAACCCAGTCTCCGTCAACTTCCATGAGCTTTACGAGCGACTCAACAAACATTTCAACTGGGACCTCTGGCAAAGCCATACGCTTGGCAGATCGTTGCAAACGCTTGGCATTGTCAAACGGGCGGAAGGTCCAGATCGAACCGTCGGCGTGACGGTAAGCCTTGATACCTTCGAAGATTTCCTGTCCGTAGTGAAGTACCGCTGAAGCTGGGTCCATAAGAATTGGCCCGTAAGGAATTACTTCAGCGCTGGTCCAGCCCTTGTCCTGCTCCCAAACACAAACCACCTGGTGGTCGGTTCGAACTGCACCGAAGACCGGCGCCTCAAGCACAGCAGCGCGCTCGGCGGCTGGCAAGGGCTTTGCGTTCCGAGTGATCTTCCATTCGATGGTCATAAAATTTTCCTTTACTAAAGCTTTGCCAGAATGCTGGCCGCAATTTCATCTGTAGTTCGCTTCGAATCACTTCGCGTTGACAGGTCATCTGCTACAGCACGTTCAATGCGAGCAGCGGCAACCGGATTCTTCAGATGCTCCAAAAGTAGTGCGGCCGAAAGAATAGCTGCAGTTGGGTCGGCAAGATTCTTCCCAGCGATATCTGGAGCAGAGCCGTGAACTGGTTCAAACATGCTTGGGAATGCGCCATCTGGGTTAATGTTTCCAGAAGCACCAAGACCAATTCCGCCACCGATTGCTGCCGCGAGGTCAGTAATGATGTCTCCGAAGAGGTTGTCGGTGACAATTACATCAAAGCGTTCCGGGTCGGTAACCATGAAAATAGTCGCGGCGTCGATGTGAAGATAGTCAACCTTCACGCTCGGATATTCCTTAGCAACCTCGGTAACGGTGTTCTGCCAAAGCCAACCGGCGTGAACCAGCACGTTGTGCTTGTGAACCAAGGTGAGCTTCTTGCGGTCGCGCTCCGCAGCCAGGTCGAATGCGTAACGAACCAGGCGCTCAACACCAAACTTGGTATTCACCGAAACCTCGTTGGCAACCTCGTTCGGAGTACCAACACGAATCGCACCACCATTACCAACGTAAGGACCTTCTGTTCCCTCACGAACCACAACAAAATCAACCTCGCCGTGATCGCGCAGAGGTGAAACCACACCCGGATAAATCTTTGTTGGGCGAAGGTTCACATAGTGGTCAAAAGTAAATCGAAGTTTCAACAACAGGTTGCGCTCAAGTACGCCAGACGGCACTCGTGGGTCACCGATCGCACCGAGCAAAATGGCATCATGTTTTTTTAGCGAATCGAAGTCGGCCTCGGTGATTGTCTCACCGGTTGCCAGATAGCGGCGAGCGCCGAGATCAAACTCGGTGGTCTTAAATTCAACTCCGGAACCAGCGGTGACCTTGCGTATTGCTTCCAAGGCAATGGCGGTTACTTCAGGGCCGATTCCGTCTCCGCCAATAACGGCGATCTTGTATTCACGGGTCACGATGTTGCTCCAAACAGTGCGGTTTCTCTCAACATTACCCGCAGGTTAGCCCCGTTTGCGGGCAAGCAACACAACCGTAATGGAAGGCTTGAGGCCGTCTTTGGTTTGAATCTGACCATCGCGCAACTTGCATTCAATGACTTCGAATCCTTGGCCCCAGAGCGCTCGCTTCAAAAAACCAATACTTGGCAAAACCCTTGGGTCTCGTGGACCACCGAAACCGCCGGCAAGGTTTGCCCTGGCATGCCAAACTCCAAACAGGTGACCCCCTGGCACGATGTGCTTACCAAGACGACGAATCGCTCGCTTCAATTCAGAACCGGGAGTTTGCAAATAGCCAATCAGACCAAGCTCAACCTGATCCTGCTGTGGCACGAATGTTGTGGCATCGGCAACGGTCGCAAGGCACTTATCCGCTAGCCCAGACTCCTCGGCGTATTCGGCATACTTACGAAGCGCCACCGGCGAGAAGTCGATGTTCTCAACCACCCAACCTTGCCCTGCCAACCAAACCGAGTTACGGCCTTCGCCGCCGGCCAAGTCAATTGCCCTTCCTGGTTTCAATGGCGAGCAATACTCAACCACAAAACGGTTCTCTATCTTCGTGTAAAGGAAGTCTTCGATCTCGTATTTCTTGTCCCAGTAATCGGACGTAACTTTAGCCATATGCCAAGTCTTACCTACTGGAACAAAATAAACTTGAGGAAACAACAAACATAAGGAGCGCCCGTGGCCACCGAAGTAACTCTTGACGACCTAGCCGATGCAATCAACCACGG
>CANFJH010000019.1 GCA_947447395.1 Microbacteriaceae bacterium
CCGACACCGACACCAACACCAACGCCAACCCCGACTCCTACCCCGACTCCTACCCCGTCACCTACTCCAACAGCTGACACTGAAAAGGGGTTGGCTCACACCGGATCGGACTTCTCGGCAACCATTCCGGCAGGATTTGCCTTGGTTTCGGTTGGTCTTGTGCTTTTGTATGTGCAGCGCCGTAGAAATGCTGCCGGTAAATAAGTCGGTTTCTACTCTTCGGTGAAGAGTGCGTTGACTGGCTTGGTAAGTAACAAGATAAAGGTTGCACCCGAGACTGCAAAGATTAGGATTGCCAGCCAATAAATGGCACCCTTGCCTTCCATTGTTCCGTAGCCCAGGCTGATCTGAATCAGCTGCCAAAAGATAATTGCCGATCTGCCCCAACGCTTGAGTTTATTCATGGCTAGCGTTGCGGAAGCCAGGAACCCGGTTGTACCGGCGAGTAGGGCAATAATCAGCGCCAGTGCTGATAAAACCTTGGCTTGACCCGAGACCAGGCCCCAGATGAAAAATATCGTTACAGCTGCGGAGACTAAGGTTTCTATGCTTGCGATGACCAACGCGATGTTGAACTGAAGTGGTCTCTTGCTCGTCATCGTTGTGATCCTTAGGAAAATTGGGGGTTGATTAGTGGGTGCTTCTGTGAAACGATTTGTAAAGGAAACAAAGGTTACAAAGCACTCTTAAAGAGTAAAACACCCTGAAGTTTCTACCCACTAAAAGCCTTATTTGATTTGGCTTTTTGATTACTTTTAGTTTTTTTAGAAAAAGGAATAACCGCATGGATATGCACTGGCAAGATGAAGCGAAATGTCTGACCGAAGACCCAGAGCTATTCTTTCCGGTAGGTAACACCGGTCCAGCGGTTGACCAAATTGACCAGGCAAAAGCCATCTGTCGCGAATGCGCAGTTTCCACCAGCTGCCTAGAGTACGCAATCAAAGAAAACCAGGACACTGGTGTTTGGGGCGGACTATCCGAAGACGAGCGTAAGTCGCTAAAGCGCAAATATGCTCGTGCCCGTCGCGCTAGCTAAGCGGTAATTCAACAACCACTCTGGTTCCACCCTCTTTAGGGGAAAACCAGTTAATGGTTCCACGGAGTTCACCCTCAATAAGAGTTTTCACAATGCTTGTGCCGAGGCCTTCCTGAATCTTTCCTTCCGGGAGGCCTTTGCCGTTGTCTGAGATGGTAACAGTGAGTTTCTTACCCTTGCGCTCGGCATTGACGTGAACCACTCCAGAGCGTTCGGCTAGGCCGTGCTCAACCGCATTGGTGACCAACTCGGTAATCGAAACCGCAAGGCTGGTGGCCTTTTCGCTTGGAAGTTGACCGAACTTGCCGTCGATGATGGTGTTGACCGTGGTGCCAGCCGAGGCGGCAACCTCGGAGGTTAGTTTGAGAACGCGATCGAAGACCTCGTCAAAGTTAACTTCTTGGCTGAGACCAGAAGCCAAGGTGTCGTGAACCAATGCGATTGCGGCAACGCGACGCATGGCTTGCTCAAGGGCGTCCTTGGCATCTGTGGATTCGGTTCTGCGTGCTTGAATTCGGAGCAGGCTGGCCACGGTTTGCAGGTTGTTTTTCACGCGGTGGTGAATTTCGCGAATCGTGGCGTCTTTGGTGATTAGCTCCCGTTCTTGGCGCCTGAGTTCGGAGACATCGCGGCAGAGCAAAATTGCGCCGGTGCGCTGGTTGTTTCTTTTCAGCGGTACCGCTCTCATGCTGAGAGCCATGGTGGAACTGTTGGCGTCGGCTCGCCAAGGGGCTCGGCCATTGACCACAACGGCTAGGTCTTCATCAGACCTTAAGTTCTTGCCCAGAGCCTTCTCCATGGCTGCCTGCAAGTTCTGACCCACAAGTTCGCCAGGGACGCCGAATCGGTTAAAGGCACTCAAAGCGTTTGGACTTGCGAAAGTAACGGTATCGCCCTGATCCAAGATGATCAGACCATCGTTTGCTCGAGGTGCTCCACGAGTTGACCCGGTGGTGTTTTGGAAATCTGGGTAAGAACCTTCCTCGATCATGTCGAGAAGTTCGTTTCCGACCTGGCGGAAATTGATGCGTTGCTTGGTTGGCTCGCGAACCTCACTCAGGTTGGTGTGAACCGTGACGACTGCGATGGGGCTGGAAAACTCATTGACGTTAGCCTTGAGCCTGCGGCGAACCGGAACCGCTCTCACTCGCATGGAAATGCCGTCGTAAATGTCGGGTACCGCTACGTCTTGGTGGTTTCCCGAGCTAAAGGCCTTAGCGACTTGCCTTGACCACAGCTTGGCCGGGCCCTCGCCCACGATGTCGCGGTAAAAAATGGTACCAGCACTCGATGGTCTTGCATGAGCGACAGCAATGAAGTTCTGGTCTTCCTTGCTCTGAACCCACAAAACCAGGTCACAATTGACCAAGTCTGCAACCATTTGCCAATCGCCGACTAGAAGATTTAGCCACTCAACGTCGACGCTGGGAAGATTGCCGCGTTTTGAGATTAACTGACTGAGGGCCATGCTAAAAGTTTATGTGCCAGGGCCGCTAAAGCGTTCCTCGCAGGAGATTTTCGCCTGGCTAGTGCAAGCGGAAGTTGCTGGCTTTCGGCAAGATGCACCGCTGGTTCATCGTTTGGGATGAAGGAACTAATTCGTTCCTTGGTAAGGGTTTGCAGGGCCTTATTTAGTTGATGGTTTGAATCGGAGCGATTCAGGATCAGGCGCCTAACTTTTTGTAATTCTTCTAGTTTTGCGAATTCATTTAGATACCTCGAAACCGATAGGACCGAGTCACTCAACACAACCAAGCACTGCGCCGAGATGGAGATCGCGGTGCGCGAGACGTTGTTTCTGGTTGTTGGGCTACTAGGGTGCGTGAGTTCATCCTCGAGTGGCGAGGCAACGTCGACGATTATGTAATCAAAATTGATGCTAGCTACCCGAATCAATTGGTGAATAGTGTCTGGTGTCAACTCTGGCCAGCGCGTAGCACTTGCCAGACCTGGCAAGAGTCTAATTTGGTTTCGCTTGTGCTTGACCGTAACGCTCAATCGATCCAGTTCTTCTGGCGTGAATCTCCCCTGCCTGATGAGCCTTGCAGCTCCTGCTACGCCGGCGGTCGGAATTTCGACCGGCAACAGGTGCGTAAGCGAAGGGCAATGCGTGTCTAGGTCTAGCAAAATAACCCGTTGCCCGAGCAGTGAAAGTTCATAGGCCAGATTTAGTGCGATTGTCGACTTGCCGCTTGAACCGATGGGTCCCCACACGGTTATTAACTGCGTGGCTGTGATAGTAGCAGTTTTGGGTGAGCTTCTTTGCCGAACCTCGGTAATCGTCATGGAATGTCAGCCAGGGTTTCGCGAAGAATTACCGATAACTTGTAATTCCCGTCATTGGCAGCAAGCAGTGACTCTAGGTAGTCGTTGGTAATTCGCAGTTCCAGATTGTTGGAAGTCTGAGTCATTGAATTATTGACTTCGATGGCAGTGACCAGTGCGTTGTATGCCACCGGTTCCGGCGCTGTCTTCTGGGTTTGCGATTGCTCGGTGGCCCATATGTCTACGCGGTCGCCGACGGTGATTGCCTTGGAAAATGGTGCGAGATTATTAAGCCGAATTGGAATTAGCTGCTCGGTCTCACTTGCGACTAGTGATTTGGCAAGCAACTCGCCCTGGCTAATCGACCTTGCGGCCTTTAGGTCTTTGGGCAGAGTTTCCAGGTAGTTTCTAGATAAACTCCCAATCCCAAGGCTCAAGGTTTGAAATTCCTCCGGAGTCAACGTTTCGCCCTCGGCTATGTTTCGATTTGCAACAAGCACTGATTGGAGCCCTGGAATCGAAGCTTGGGTGAAAACCGCAAAAAGTGAGGCAACGATTGCAATCACACCTGCGATTGCTGGAACAGCATACTTTTGAAAGCGACTACGAAGTTTGATTTCCATTAGTTATCCGCCGCATGAACTTCGAGCCAGGCCAATCGGTCAATTGCCACGGCAACTACTTCCCTAGTCGATTCGAACAGAATTAAGCCTTGCAAAATTTGCATCACACGGCCTCGCCTGATTTGCTGTCCGTCACCAGAAAGCGAGTAGCGCACGAATCGTTGCAGCAGTGAATTGGTTAGAAACTCGACCTCGTCCTGGCTTTCAAGCCGATTCTCGGAATCAGGCTGAAATACAACCTTGGCAACGCTAAGTGTGCGATGGGGTTGAAACCTCCAAATCGCATGGCCGGTAATCAAACCGCAGATGTAATTCGATCCGAAGGTTGGTCGTTCGAGCGATAAACGATTCCCGGAAACTGTTGTGATTAGTCGCTCCACACCCGAAATTAATTCGGACGCTTTGCCTTCCAGTGCCGCGTCGAATTGGGATTCAAGGTCTTCAAATAACTGATCTAAGTTCATGAACCGATTATGGAAAATTCTAAAGACTTACAAAAAAGTTATCCACAGGCTGCGGTCAGGGTCATAGACCTCAAGTCTGAACGGTCCTAGCGTTTCACGAAACGAAAGGAATCTGGGGATGAAAGTAGAAACGGTTGTAAGGCAAGAACAAATTCAGGAAACTCCGGATGCCAGCGAGGAGTTAAATCGAATCGCGCCGGCCATCATCGAAATAATTGAAGGTGCCAGAAGCGTCACCCAACTGGGTGGCCAGGTAAACGAAGAGGTTTATCAGATGCTCAGAAAATCTGCCGCAGACCTGGCCCACCGCAGACGTGCCAATGGGCATAAGTCGATTGAATACCCGAACGTTGAGGTGGCCGACATCCATCAGGAGTCGAGCCGTCCAGGTTTGATCGACTCGATTGTGCTGCTTCGATTTCGCGGGCGACTCAGGGCCATGACGATTCGAATGGAACGCCGAGTTGGGAGGTGGCTAGCCACCGCCATCACGGTGCTTTAGTTCTTGAAGAAGCTGCTTCCCGGGGCGTGGTTGCCGCCCTCGTTTTTCTTGTGATCTACGTTTTCCTGATGGATTTCCGCGGCACCCTCTTCACTTGGAGCGCTGTAGGTCAGCTCTTCCACTTCAGGAGTGCTCTCTACTTGAACTTCTAGGTTGAATAGGTACATCACAGATTCCTCACGGATTGCCCCGGTCATCTGCTGGAACATGATGTAACCCTCGCGCTGATACTCAACCAGTGGGTCGCGCTGGGCCATGGCGCGAAGGCCAATGCCTTCCTTGAGGTAGTCCATTTCGTAAAGGTGCTCGCGCCATTTACGGTCGATCACCGAAAGAACCACGCGGCGTTCTAGTTCGCGCATGTTCTCTGGGCCAATGGCCTCAGCACGCTTTGCATAAGCCAAACGAGCATCGCTAAGCAGCTCCGAAACCAAGAACTTCTTGGTCAAGCGGGCACGGGTCCCAGCCTCGGCTAGAACCTCTGAGATTTCTAGGCCAACCGGATAGATGGCCTGAAGGTCACGCCACAGCGATTCGAGGTTCCAGTCGGCTGCGCTATCTCCTGCGTGCTGGTTCACCACGGTTTCAACCACTGCTTCTAGGAATCCGTCGATGCGAGGAGTGATGTCGTCGCCTTCAAGGATCTGGCGGCGGTCACCATAAATGGCTTCACGCTGACGTGAAAGAACGTCGTCGTACTTCAAAACATTCTTTCGAATTTCGGCGTTGCGACCCTCAAGTTGAGACTGCGCGCTAGCGATGGCGCGAGACACCAACTTCGATTCGATGGCCATGTCGTCTGGAATATCGCTACGGTTCATCATGGCAGCGGCGGCGCCAGAGTTGAACGCACGCATTAGGTCATCGGTTAGCGAAAGGTAGAAACGAGATTCACCTGGGTCACCCTGACGACCGGCACGACCGCGAAGCTGATTATCGATTCGGCGCGATTCGTGGCGTTCGGTGCCAAGCACATAAAGACCACCGGTTGCAATAACTTGCTCGGCTTCAGCCGCAACTGTTTCCTTGATTTCCAGGTAGGTCTTGTCCCAGGCCTTTTGGTATTCCTCTGGGTTGGTGTCTGGATCAAGACCCTTGGCCGCTAGGGCTTCCACAGTTAGGAACTCGGTGTTTCCACCGAGCATGATGTCGGTACCACGGCCGGCCATGTTGGTGGCAACGGTGACGGCGCCAAGTCGACCGGCCTGAGCCACGATGTGAGCTTCGCGGGCATGGTTCTTGGCGTTCAAAACTTCGTGACGAACTCCACGTTTGGCAAGGAGCTTCGAAAGGTATTCGCTCTTTTCAACCGAGTTGGTTCCCACCAAAACTGGCTGCTTGGTTTCGTGCCTAGCCGCAATGTCTTCAACAACCATTGCAAACTTGATTTCTTCGTTTTTGTAAATCAGGTCGGCCTGGTCTTTACGAACCATTTCGCGGTTGGTTGGAATTGGAATCACGCCAAGCTTGTAGGTGCTCATGAATTCGGCTGCTTCAGTTTCTGCGGTACCGGTCATGCCCGAAAGTTTTCCGTAGCTACGGAAGTAGTTCTGCAGCGTGATGGTTGCAAGGGTCTGGTTTTCGGCTTTTACCGCAACACCTTCCTTGGCTTCAACCGCCTGGTGCATGCCTTCGTTGTAACGGCGACCGGCAAGGATGCGGCCGGTGTGTTCGTCGACGATTAGAACTTCACCGTTCATCACGACGTAGTCCTTATCCTTGCGGAATAGGGCTTTGGCACGGATCGCGTTGTTCAAGAAGGAAATCAGCGGGGTGTTTTCCGACTCGTAAAGGTTGTCGATTCCTAGATAGTCTTCGACCTTGTCGATTCCTGGCTCAAGGATACCTACGGTGCGTTTCTTTTCGTCGATTTCGTAGTCAATGATTGGCTCGAGCTTTTCAACGATCTTTGCAAATTCTGTGAACCAGCGGTTGACATCGCCAGAGGCCGGGCCGGAAATGATTAGCGGAGTACGCGCCTCATCGATCAGAATCGAGTCAACTTCGTCGATGATCGCGTAGTAGTGCCCGCGCTGAACTAGTTCACCCTGGCTGTGAGCCATGTTGTCACGAAGGAAGTCGAAGCCAAATTCGTTGTTGGTTCCATAGGTGATGTCGGCAAGATACTGCTCGCGACGTTCCTGTGGGTCTTGACCGGAGATGATGCAACCGGTGGTCATTCCGAGGGCGCGGAAGACACGACCCATAAGTTCGCTCTGGTAGCCGGCCAGGAAGTCGTTGACCGTGACCACGTGCACACCGCGGCCGGCGATTGCGTTCAGGTAGGCCGGCAAGGTGGCAACCAAAGTCTTACCTTCACCAGTTCGCATTTCAGCAATGTTTCCTAGGTGAAGCGCTGCGCCACCCATGATTTGAACGTCAAAGTGGCGCATGCCGAGTGTGCGCGAGGCAGCTTCTCGAACTGCGGCGAAGGCTTCAGGAAGCAGATCGTCTAGCGATTCCCCCGCGGCAAAACGCTCACGCAGAGCGGCGGTTTCGCCGGCAAGTTGCTCATCGGTTAGCGACTTGAAGTCATCTTCAAGGGCGTTCACAGCGACGACGTGGTTGCGAAGTTTGGCCAAAATGCGGCCTTCACCAGCGCGAAGCAACTTGTTAATCAACGATGCCAAAACGACTCCAAGCCTTACGGGACAATCTAGTTAATCTTACCCGTGGAGGCTGGATACTTGCTGAGTCCTAGACCAGGGCGATTACCCCGTAGTTCCAGCCCTTGCGTCGGTAGGCAACGCTCGGTTTGCCAGTACTGGAGTCGATGAAGAGGTAGAAATCGTGGCCTAGCAGTTCCATGTTCGAGATCGCATCATCCGCGTCCATGGTTTCGCCGTGAAACTCTTTTCGGCGAATTACAACAGGCGATGTGCCTAGATCTGGGGCTTCTACAGTCTCAGCTTCGGGGTGAAGCAAACTCAAGTCGGCAGGGGTGAGACCAAGCCCGGAGAACTCGGTGGCGCTCAACTCAGAGGCACCGGGTGAGCCATGGTGACCGTGGTGTGGCTTTGTGCGGTCGTTGGCACGACGAAGGCGTTCGGCAAGTTTGCCGAACGCAACGTCGAAGGCTGAAAACTTGTCTTGAGCGTGAGCTTCGGCACGAATGATTTGGCCGGTTGCGAACACGGTGAGTTCGACCTGATCTTCTGGACCGGAATTGCGAGAGTGGTCGTGTCTGGTTACTTTTACCGCCAACTCCTGAACTCGATGGAGCAGGTGGTCTACTTTTTCGGCCCGTTCGGAAACATACTCCCGAAATCGGTCGGAGACCGTGAGGTTTTTAGCTGAAATTCTTAGTTCCATGATGTTCCTCCATCTGCAGGCAATGCTGCCTGTGTAGTCAAGGTACACCCTTTTCGTTCGGTTTCGGCGAAGGTTAGAAAACCTGCCACGGAATACCCAGTTTTTTGTAGTTCGGCGCTGGCCGCTAGCAAAGTTGCCCCGGTGGTAACCACATCGTCGATGAGTAGAACCTTGGCGGTTCCGGAGCGAGCAATCATCGAATCATTTTGATTTCTAGCACGCTCGTTTGGTTTCAGTTTGCTTTGATCTAGAGTTTCGCGTGCTCGCGACAGCGCGTTGACCCAACGAAGTCCCGGTGTCTTGCGGCAAAGTTCTCGCGCAATCAGTTCGGCGGGATTGAAGCCTCTTTCGCGAAGTGAACTGGCGTTGCTAGGGATTGGAACCAATATGGTTGGACATGTTTCAAAGCAGCCAATTAGCGGCGCCATGACCCCTGCTAATACTTTTGCCAATTCGCTTTCACCGAGCTCCTTGAACGCTCGAAGCAGCGTTTTTGCTTCTTGGGTATAAGACATGGCCGAAAAGCCGACCAACCCTGAGCGAAAGACCAATCTGGGGTCGGCGCCGATTTGTGCCATGCAGGTCTCGCAAACGCGAGCGGGCAGGCGATCGCAAAACAAACATTTGGCGGGCAGGAACAAATCGAGAAGCAGGCTCATTACAAAATAATGCGCAAAATTCGGGCCAAGAAACACTGCCCTAAAAGAATGTGGAGAACTACTGACCTGCCATGCGAAGTGAGATTACCGTAGAGAGCAGGTGATCCCAGCCCAAGGCTTTGGATACGTAAAGCACTCCGGTTGAATCGAGGTAGTACTGGCTTCCGCCAACCACAGTGACGGTGTTCAAACCGTCGAATGTGCGCGATCCACTGGAACCAGGGCCGCCAACCATGACCTCCAAGGACGACTGATCGCCATTCGAATCCGAAACCAAGCTAGTCAAATTTGTGTGATCGACCCAGCTGATCGCCTGGCTTCGAGAGCCGAATTCGGCGATTGGTTGCGCAGCACCCAAGCCGACAACCTTGCGGTTTTTGTCACGAATGATTGCAAAAACATCTACGCTGACACCCTTGATTGGGTTGTGAAGTACCACCACGCGGGAACCTTCCGGACTCACCGAAAGGTCTCGAATGACCGACTTTTTGCCAAACGGATTGGCGAGAGAAACCTGTCCTCCATTCACGTCAGTGATTCGTATTAGCGAGCCTGCGCGCGAGGTTGTGGTCCAGATATTGTTGAACGGATCAATACTCGGATTGTTTTGACCCTTTCGGTCATCAATGAGGTGGGTCGCGTTACTAAGGATCCCCAGGTTGTATGAGTAAACCGAACCCTTACCAAGCAACACCACCAGGGATTCGTCGGTGGAAATAGCAAATTTAGTGGCGTTCTGTTTGGCGACCAGTTCCTTGGTGCCACGAATGTTGAATAGTGACAACCCGGCAATGTGACTCAGACCTTCCTGGTTGAGCACCACGGGAAGATTAGAACTGCTCTCCGGCATTCCAGACGCACCAACTCCGATTGGCTGAACTGTGCGTTCAACCGAAATGGAAACCTGAGTAATTCCATCTACAGAGCTTAGTGACGCCAGAAGTTGCGAACGAAGATATGGTCGCTTCCATGCGGTTACCTTCAGGACGCTCGAATTGAAATCTATCGAGGCCAAACCGCCGTCCACGGTGACCGAGTTTATATTCAATTTCGTACCGGAAGGGAAAATGTTTTGCACTGCTGGCACTAACCACTGACTTGGTCCGGAAAGCAGAGCGTTGGTAACCCTGGTGGCAAGCGATGCACGGATTGGGAACCAACGAACATCCGGCACTAGATAAGAGAACGATTTATCCCAAAAATAGATTGGAATGGCTTTGAAAAGCACCGAGAAGTTTGGCCCGAGCAAGATGGTTAGGTTAGGCGCGGAAGAAATTCTCCACTGACCGTTTTCTTGCAGCAGTCGGAAATCCAAAATTCGGCTGGAACCAGGCTCTGAGTGGTAGGTGCCATCCAAGGCAACTCTGGCATCGAAGTTGACTCTTAAGCGAATCTTGGTACCAGTATTTGCAACCACGCTCGTTTGACCGGTCTGAATTAAAGTCTCGGAACTTGGGTGCCACTTGGAGGTGTTGTCTACTGTGAGAAACTTCCTGGCAACCGCGTAGTCGTCTTGAGGACCGTTACCCGCATAAAGGAAACCATTTATGATTTGCATCTGAGATGCTCCAATAGATGGACCTGATGGAGAGTAATAGAGTGAATCATTTTTTGAACCAGAAATTACGTCTGGGCCAACCTGGTCAACGAGGATCATGGGTAATCTGGCGCACGCCGACACCACCAGCAGCACTACAGCCACCGAAATACTCTTCAATATTTTGGAGATCATACGATTTTCCGTTGGCTCAAGGTTTCACCGAGTGGTAAAGGAGACTCGGTGAAAATTCCACCGTTTTTTCTAGGAAGGGTGACTCGGAAGGTTGTTCCTTGACCAAGCTCCGAAGTCACCTGAAGCCAACCGTGGTGGAGGTGGGTATCTTCGAGAGAAATGGCAAGCCCGAGGCCGGTTCCGCCGGTGGTGCGCTTACGGGCTGGGTCTGCTCTCCAGAAGCGATCGAATACTCGATCCATTTGGTTTCGTGACATACCCACACCAAAATCTGTAATGGTCACAGCAACGGCGCTCTTCGACTGCCCAACCTCAATCACGATTGGTTTGCCAGAGCCGTGTTCGATTGCATTAGAAATGAGGTTTCTAAGCACTCGCTCAATACGTCTGCGGTCTAGATCGGCAATCACTTCGCCCTTTGGTACGCGAACGTCAAGTGCGCAACCCAACGATTCGGCAAGCGGTTCCAGTCCGGCTGCTGCCAACTTCACCACGGTGTTCAGATCGTTTGGCTCAAGCTCCGCCACAACCGCTCCAGCGTCGTAGCGAGAAATTTCCAAAAGATCACTGAGTAGTGACTCAAAGCGTGCCACTTGAGAAATGAGTGTATCCAGCGAACGTTGTGCCTTTTCATCAAGTTCGCCGCTTCTAGCCTCTAGCATTTCGGCGGCAAGTTTGATGGTGGTCAAAGGAGTACGCAGCTCGTGCGAAACGTCGGAGACGAACCGTTGCTGCATTTTGCTCAATTTACTGAGCTCACCAATTTGAGTTTCAAGGCTCTGTGCCATCTGGTTGAACGAGCGAGCCAAGGTGGCAACGATATCTTGACCACGTTCCGGAAGGCGCTTGTCTAGAGCGCCAAGAGCAAGTTCTTCAGCGACCTGCGCAGCTCTAGCAACCGGGCCTACGATACGGCCGGTCACGAAGTAGGCCACGATTCCCAACAGCAAAATCATGATCAGGCCGCCGAACGCCAAAGTGCTCTGCATGAAATCAAGAGTGGCTTGGGCATCGGAAATGTCGTAAACCAGATACAGCTCATACTGACCGGCAATTGGAATTGTGATCTTCGAGCCAACAATCACGCTGGGCTCCATGTTTCCAGATACGTTGAGGGTCACGGTGCGGTAGACCAGACGGTTCTCGGTCTTGGCCACCTTCGCACGCATAGCTATCGGAATATCGGAATCGACCAAGGTCGAAGAAATTGGAGACTGGAGAAACTGGTCGGTAGCTTGGTTAGGAGTGCGAAGCAAAGCTACTCGACGAGAACCGCTGGCCACGTTTTGCTCAAGGTTGGGAACCACGGCATTCACCAAAACCTGAAGGCTGACTACGTCGGTTGCACCAGATGAATTGAACGTATTTTGAACATCGAGAGTTGCTCGCTTTGATTCCTGAAGGATCTGTTCAACTCGGGTGTGAAAAAGACCGTTACCGATCGAATATGAAAGAAAACCGCCCACCGCCACCAACGCCACGGCACTGAAGGCAACCGTTAGCGCAACGTAGCGCAACTGAATCGAACGCCTAAATGCGCCGATTACAGCAGAAAAGATTCCAGCTAACAATTAGGCCGAGCTAGAACTGTCCGGCTTTATAACCAACACCGCGTTCGGTAACCACGATTTTCGGGTTGTCCGGGTCGTCCTCGATTTTTGAGCGCAAGCGCTGCACGTGCACGTTCACCAAACGAGTGTCGGCGTCGTAGTGGTAACCCCAAACCTTTTTGAGGAGATCTTCACGCTTGAAAACCTGTTTTGGCGCCTCTGCCAAGGTTTGCAGCAGGTTGAATTCGAGCGGGGTAAGCGGAACGCGAACGCCGTCTCGGCGAACCTCATGACCTAGAACGTCGATCACCAAAGGACCAATGACGAGTTCATTTACTTCTGGAACCGGCTTCGGACGCAATCTCGCTTCGATTCGTGCCTGCAACACCTTGAACGAAGGCATTGGCTTGAAAATGTAGTCATCGGCTCCGGCTTCGAGGCCGGCCACAACGTCCTCGTCATCGGTTTTTGCGGTCAGCATAATTACCGGAACCCCGCTTATGGCGCGAATCTGTTTGCAAACCTCGATACCGCTGGTTGGAGGTAACTGAATATCGAGCAAAACCAAATCAGGATTGAAACTCTTAAAGGCAAGCATTGCGTTGACGCCGTCTAGGGAGCCGACAGCTTCGTAGCCTGCGGTTTCCAACATGTCGCAGAGCTGACGATTCAGCAACTCTTCGTCTTCAACAACCAAAACTTTTTGAACCATAGTTTGCCCCTAGTAGCGGTAGTGATCAACCTTGTATGGACCCTCAACCGGAACGCCGATGTAACGCGCCTGCGATGAAGTCAGTTGTGTTAATTCCACACCAAGTGCGTCCAGATGTAAACGAGCAACCTTCTCATCGAGAGACTTTGGAAGAACGTAAACACCGAGTGGGTACTGCTCGCGCTTGGTGAAAAGTTCTAGCTGAGCCAACACCTGGTTTGCGAACGAGTTGCTCATCACGAAACTAGGGTGACCCGTGGCGTTACCAAGGTTCATCAGGCGACCCTCCGAAAGCACCAAAACCGAACGGCCGGTTGAAAGACGCCATTCGTGAACCTGTGGCTTGATTTCAATCTTCTGAACGTTTGGTAACTTGGCCAATCCGTCCATGTCGATTTCATTATCGAAATGACCCACATTGGCGATGATCGCCAAGTGCTTCATGCGGCTGATATGCTCCGGGCGAATTACTCCGTGGTTACCGGTAGCCGTGATAAAGATATCGGCAACCTCAACAACCGATTCGAGCGATGCAACCTGGTAGCCGTCCATGGCTGCCTGAAGTGCACAAATTGGATCGATTTCACTGACGATAACGCGAGCACCCTGTCCAGCCATGGCCTCGGCAGCACCCTTTCCCACATCGCCGTAACCAGCAATGAAAACGGTCTTGCCGCCGATTAGAACATCGGTCGCACGGTTAATGCCGTCTGGAAGGGAGTGGCGAATTCCGTACTTGTTGTCAAACTTCGACTTGGTTACCGAGTCATTGACGTTAATACCTGGGAAAAGTAGTTCGCCGGCCTGGAACAGCTCGTAAAGGCGGTGAACACCGGTGGTGGTTTCTTCGGTTACACCGATCAACTCGGAAGCGATCTTGGTGAATCGGTTCGAACTTACATTCAACGAATCGCGAAGCAGTTCCAAAATCACACCAAACTCGTGCGAGTCATCGCCACCCTTTGCTGGCACCGAGCCAGCCAATTCAAATTCGCGACCCTTGTGTACCAAAAGCGTGGCATCGCCACCATCATCCAAAATTAGGTTTGGACCAACGTAATCTGCGCCTTCGGCGTCAGCTTCGGAAGACCAGTCAAAGATGCGATCGGTGCACCACCAGTACTCTTCTAGGGTTTCACCCTTCCAAGCAAAAACTGGTACGCCTGCAGGGTTGCCTTCGGAGCCGTTACCTACAACGACGGCCGCTGCCGCTTCGTCCTGGGTTGAAAAAATGTTGCACGAAGCCCAGCGAACCTTAGCGCCCAATGCAACCAAAGTTTCGATCAGTACCGCGGTCTGCACGGTCATGTGAAGCGAACCGGCGATGCGAGCACCAAGAAGAGGCTTTGTCGCTTCGAATTCTGCACGAAGGCTCATCAATCCAGGCATCTCATTTTCGGCAAGACGAATCTGGTGACGGCCAGCGGTAGCCAACGCTAGGTCGGCTACACGGTATTCAAAGGAAGTCTTCTGCATTCAATAAGTTTACCCGCAGTAAACTTGCGCCCATGGCAGCATTTAGGGCAGGTCGGGAGAGACACGGACGAGCTCCGCGCGGATCTCTTTTTGCGCATTTGACTTCTCGAAGCCCGCTCGGGTTTTTCGAATCGGTAGTTGCCCAGACCGTTGAATTCTTGAAGGGCACGTGGCCGGAAGAATTGGAAAATCTAACCTGGCAGGTATCCGACGCACCGATTGGAATTTCTAAGGTCGACGAGGTTGCTCGTTTTAGCGTGAACCGTGAAAAGTTTCGAATTACGCTGTTCAGAATTCCAATTGAACGATTGACCCATCATCGCCGAACCGATCGGCTAGATGAAAGGTTTCACATTGAGCAA
The DNA here is from genome assembly GCA_947447395.1 of Microbacteriaceae bacterium. Classification (GTDB taxonomy): domain Bacteria; phylum Actinomycetota; class Actinomycetes; order Actinomycetales; family Microbacteriaceae; genus Rhodoluna. The sequence continues at coordinate 14,697 of CANFJH010000019.1, forward strand.
TACGTTTTTCAAGCTGCTGCCGAACTTCTTGGCAAAGACCCAGGCGAACTAATTCCTGAGCGTTACAAGCCCTAGCGGACCCTGACCTTCATCTGGCCACCTACACTCGTGTAGTCAACCACTGTAGTGACCGCAACACCACCGTGCACGTCGATCACCTGACTTGCAGATACCGAGACAGAAGACTTGATCGAATAACTTCTACCGGCAACCAGTGAAACCACAAGGCTGGAATTTGCTGGGACGGTGTAACCCTGCGAGTTCAGTGAAACCTTCGCCTCACCAGTATTTGAATTGGTTATGGATAGCTTGCTGATTGCACCTTTAGCGGCAGTGAAACCAGCGTCGAGCAGTTTCGGCGCAACCGAACCAGCCCAGGCGAAGTCTGGGGTGCTACCGCTCAGGTGGCTAAACCTGGCTGCGGCCACCACTGGCTGATCCGAGGAAATATGTATCGAATAGTTTCCATCGGTGAGGTCTTCCAGCGGAAAGTCTCGAGTGCTGCCGGCAGGAACCGTGCCCTGAATCACATTGCCAAAGCTGCTTCCGTCGGCGCCTTGAATTTGGGCAGTGAAGTTCGCCGCTTGATTGGATGTCGAACTTACTCGCAACATTGGTTTCACATCTGCAAAATCTTGGTTCGCTGCGGCCAATGCGTTTAGCGCCGAGGTGCTTCGCAGGAACAGACCTGGAATGTCAACGACCTTGCTTGGCGATGCCGATGCGCCAACTAAATCTAATCCACCTGGGGTTAGGCCGCGAACAGTTTTTTGCTGCAGCCAAATTCCTAGCTCGGCACCGCGACTGGAAACCTCAACTGCAAAAGTTTCGGTTTTTGGGGCGAACGATGAAAGTGGCAGCACAGTTACCTGACCGGCTGGTGCCGAAATTCCGCTGAGGCCGGCACCCTGGATCGGTCCGCTGGTTCCGTAAAGTTGTAGGCTCACGGTGGCATCGACGCCAGATGGGTTCGCCAGAACCAGTAAAGCCTCTCGGCCAATAGTGTTATCTCCGGCAACCAACCAAGCGGTATTAGTTCCGGGTACACAGTTTGATGCGCTTAGGCCAAATGCTTGCTTCCCGTTAGCGGATTGCCACTGTAGTGCGTTGAAATTCTTTGAACCGGTGTGGGTGCCCGGCAATAGTTTCTCGGAACTGCTTTGCATCGAAATCGCGTTTACCGAATCGCTGCCGGAAATTTCAACGGAGCCGGATTGGGTAAAGGAACCCAGGGTCACACCATTCTGACCGCCGTTTACAAAAACCGGCCCTGGGCACACCAAAGTGGGTAGTTTCGGTTGAACGGTGACTAATTGAGCAGTGGCCTTGTCACCCACGGCAAGAATGGGGAACGTTATGAAGTGCACCAGTGAAAAGCCAGCGGCAACAACGATTAGCAAAGCCAAAATTCGTCTAAACACCTAACTCGCTCTCGCTCTGATCGATGAATATGACCGAATCCGAAGGACGCTTGGTTTTTCCTCTTGATGGAATCGCCAGCAATGCAAAACCGAGAAGAGTTGCCAATTGAATAAGTTTGGTTAGCGACCAGGGGCTGTGGTGACTTTGCGGTGCATCTGCCGGAGAAATACCTATAACTCTCCAGAGTTCACCAAAAGGAGTGAGGCCGGCGCTTTCCAGTAGTGCCGACGATTCTAGCGAAGCAACCAGCGACGAGTTCTGTTGCCCTTGCGGAACCAGCACGTAACCGATCTTGTTGTCGGTGAGTACAGATGAACTTGCGGCTCCATTTCCGGAAACCAAATCACCGACCTCTTGAGCCAAAACTTGGTATGTCTCGGGTTTTTTGGTCACGGAACTTGAAAAACGGTAGGCCAGATTTGAGTCTTCTAGGTGTAGCCCGGCGATTGGTAGCCACTGAACGTCGTAAGAATCTGGGGCTTGGTTCACGACTAGTAACTGAAGGTCGGTCCCCTGTTCGGCTTGCTTTTGCAGCAAAAGCGGCACTACTGAACCATCTGTGTTTTGAGTCAGTGCGGTTTGAGTAACTGCACCCCAGGCCAAAGGTGCGGCGATAACCACTAACGCGGTTGCCAATAAGGCCAGAAGCGGCTTGGCAGAAACTGATGCTAGAAGGTGCACCACAAGTGCGAGAACTGCCAGCGCAACCACGGCCGAAACGGCGTAGCCAGAACTGGAGATATTTGGAGGGAAGCGAAGGCTCTGAACAAATGAACTAAAACCGAAGGCAATCAGGGCGAACACCGCAATTGACAGGCTGACAAACCAACGTTTTACCAGCAGCGAAGCCAAAGCCAATAGGGCCAAAATTGCCAGACCCCAGTTCGTCCAGTCGTGCAGATTCACTAGAGCTTCAAGTGCTGAGTGATGGCTTGAAACACCGGTGGATGGTTCGGCAAGCAAGGCTAGCGGGTGGGCCAAACCAATTACCTCGTACATGGCTAGCGGGAAATAGATTGCGGCCAACGGTAGTGGAATCCAGAAAAGGTAACCGAGTCGACGGATTTTGGTAAAGGCCACCAAACCTAAACCCACAAGCGCTAGGACGGCGGTGGCAGGCGATGCCGCCCCCACGGTGGCTAGAAGCACGCCCGCCAAGCCAACCCAAGACCAGGTGCGGGCATCAGATCGTGCCGATCCGCTTCGACCTAGGCCTGCTGCACGAGCAACGGCGAAAACCAACCATGGGCTAAGAATCGCGGCGATCAGAGCCGGGTACTCGCCGGCGCCGATACTGGCAGCTAGCGCAGGCATGAGTGCAAAGCAGAGCGCCCCTAGGTTTCGCTGCCAAGCCTTGCCGCTTATGAGAGAGAGCATGCGCCAGGCGCTCGCAAATGCCAGCGCTCTAGCAAACCAAAGTAGGAAGACTAGGGATACATTTGGAGCCCAAAATGTGACTGAACTCAATGTTAATAAGACCCAGTTAAATGGATCGGAAGCCCCAACAAAGCCCTGTCCAATTGGCTGCCAGCTGGCGCCGGCACGAGCAAATATCGTAAACCAATCAGAGGAAAGTGGAATTGCCGAGCCGCCCGAGACAGCCTGGCCCAGTGGCAGTTGCTTAAAACTTAACACCAGCAGTAAGAACATGAACAACCAACCGCCGGAGCCGGTGAACGATTTGGTTCTCTCCGATGCAACAGCCTCATGATCGCCGCGTTCGAAAGCCGCCAGCGACTGCGCCGATTCTTCCGCTTCTAGGGCTTGCCTGTTGTGTTTAGAAAGATCAGACCAGCTGGCTCGCAATGAATTTAGAGAACGCGTTGAAATTCGACCAGCACCAGCCCGCGAGGCGAAGCGCTTCGGAAGGGTGAGAAAACCCCA
>CANFJH010000020.1 GCA_947447395.1 Microbacteriaceae bacterium
GCAGGAATCGCTAGGAAATCTAGGACGTAGGCAACCGGAGCTCCGTGGAAGTTACCGTTCGAGGTGACCTCGCCGTTTTCGAGCACGACCGGGTTATCGATAGCGGCAGCCAGTTCACGCTCGGCAACAAGAGTTGCGTAGGTGATGGTGTCGCGTAGACCGCCGGTTACCTGTGGTGCACAGCGAAGCGAATAGGCGTCTTGCACCTTGCTATCGCCGTGACGGTGTGATGCCACGATTTCGCTGTCTTTTAGTGCGGCCAACATGTTGGCTGCCGAGGTGGTCTGGCCAGGGTGTGGGCGCAGTGGTTCGTGTAGTTCTGGGCGGAACACCTGGTCGGTTCCAAGTTGGCTCTCAACGCTCATCGCCGCAATTACGTCTGCGTGGTCCACAAGCTTCTCTAGGTCGTGAAGTGCCAAAATCAACATTCCCAACATGCCGTCTGTTCCGTTGATTAGGGCCAAGCCCTCTTTTTCTTGTAATTCGAGTGGCTCAATGCCGGCTTCCTTCAAAATTTCGGCAACCGGTCGCTCCAACCCATTGGCATCGGTTGCGCGGCCTTCGCCCATGAGCACTAGAGCACAGTGGGCAAGTGGTGCTAGGTCTCCCGAGCAACCGAGCGAACCGTATTCGTGAACGATGGGAGTGATTCCTGCGTTAAGCAGTGCAGCCATTGTTTCGGCAACCACCGGGCGAACGCCGGTGCGACCAGAGCACAAAGTCTTTAGGCGATTCAACATGAGTGCGCGAACGACTTCGGTCTCTACTGCCGGACCCATGCCGGCTGCATGTGAACGAATAAGTGACTTCTGTAGCTGTACGCGGTCGGCTTGGGCAATGTGGCGGTTGGCAAGTGCGCCGAAGCCAGTTGAGATTCCATAGACCGGGGTATCGCCCTTGGCCAGCGCTTCGATGTGTGCGCGAGTCTTAGCCATTGCGTCGATTGCGTCCTGGCCAATCACAACTTCGGCACCGAAGCGAGCTACGGCAACTAGGTCTTTGCGAGATAGTCCCGAGGTGTGAATGGTTACTTGGCTCATGAGTTTTCCTTTTACTTGAAGTCTTCCGAGGTATAGGTCTTGTTAATTAGGTTTACGCCAGGGCGGTAGGCCAAGTGCAATGCGCTCGGTGCATTTAGGTCAATCAAATCAGCTCTCATGCCAACCTTGATCGCGCCAATGTCGTCTCTGCGAAGAGCCTTGGCTCCTCCCTTGGTGGCAGACCAGATTGCCTGTTCCACGGTGAAGTGCATGTCTCTAACCGCGACTGCAATACAGAACGGCATCGACGAGGTGTAGCTCGATCCTGGGTTACAGTCGGTGGCCAGTGCCACCTTGACGCCGGCGTCCCAAAGTTTGCGGGCATCTGGATAGTTCGCACGGGTCGAAAACTCAGCGCCTGGAAGTAGGGTTGCCACCGTGTTTGAACCGGCTAGTGCGTCGATGTCTTTCGCATCGAAGTGAGTGCAGTGATCGGCTGATGCGCAGTCCATTTCCACGGCTAGCTGAATGCCGCCGCCCTGCTGCAATTGGTTCGCGTGGATTCTAGGCTGTAGCCCGCGCTCTTTTCCGGCAGTCAGAATCTCGCGAGCCTGCTCTACGGTAAATGCACCACGGTCGCAAAACACGTCGATCCATTTGGCTGAATCGGCAACCTGGTCTAGCATCTCTCCGGTTACCAAGGCCACGTAATCGTCCGGGCGATCGGCAAACTCGGAAGGAACTACATGAGCGCCAAGGTATGTGGTTTCGCTGGTGTGCTTGGACGCAATCCTTAGCGCGCGTGCTTCGTCCTTGGTGGTGAGCCCGTAACCACTTTTGGTTTCAAAAGTTGTAATTCCAGATGATCGCAGCTCTCCAGCCAAGCGCATGAAGTTATCCTCAAGTTCTTGATCGGTTGCGGCGCGAGTGGCAGCAACTGTAGTTCGAATTCCGCCGGCCGCATAGCTTTCTCCGGCCATTCGTGCCGAAAACTCGCTGGCGCGATCGCCTGCAAACATCAGGTGAGCGTGAGAATCCACGAAGCCTGGCAAAACGGTTCGGCCTTCTACGTCTATTGACTCATCGGTCTCTGGAACCGCACCAGAACTACCCACCCAGGCAACTAGCCCGTTCTCAATCAAAATCGCCGCATCGCTCAGTTCGCCGAGTAGCCCTAACCCAAGACTGTGATCGTTTGTGATCAGAGACCCGATGTTAGTTACAGCGACACTGCGCACGTTTAGACCCTACTCGGTGTCGAGCATCGGCACGTGAACGTGACGTTCGCGAGCCACGTCCTTAGCAATGTCATAGCCGGCATCAACGTGACGGATGACACCCATGCCTGGATCGTTGGTGAGCACGCGGCGAATCTTCTCGCCAGCAAGTGCGGTTCCATCGGCAACCGTAACCTGTCCTGCGTGAATCGAACGACCCATTCCAACTCCACCACCGTGGTGCAGGGAAACCCATGAAGCACCAGATGCCACATTCAACATGGCGTTCAAGATTGGCCAGTCGGCGATTGCGTCCGAGCCATCGAGCATCGACTCGGTTTCACGGTAAGGCGATGCCACCGATCCGCAGTCGAGGTGGTCGCGACCAATGACGATCGGAGCGCTAACTTCACCCTTGGCAACAAGGTGGTTGAACATTTCACCTGCCTTGTCGCGTTCGCCGTAGCCCAACCAGCAAATACGAGCTGGTAGACCCTGGAAGTCGATTCGTTCTTGAGCCATCTTCATCCAGCGCTGTAGGTGCACGTTGTCTGGGAACAATTCCATGACGGCCTGGTCGGTGCGGTAGATGTCTTTCTTGTCGCCGCTGAGTGCAACCCAACGGAACGGACCCTTTCCTTCACAGAACAGTGGGCGAATGTAGGCAGGCACGAAGCCAGGGAACTTAAACGCATCTGCAAATCCGCCCTTGCGAGCTTCGTCGCGAATTGAGTTTCCGTAGTCGAATACTTCACAACCCTTTGCCATGAAGCCAACCATTGCCTCAACCTGCTTAGCCATCGACTCTTCTGCTCGGCGAGTGAACTCGGTTGGGTTGCTTTCCGCGTAGGCGCGTGCGTCCTTCAGTTCCACGCCTTCAGGGATGTAGTAAAGCGGGTCGTGTGCCGAGGTCTGGTCCGTGACGATGTCAACCGGGACGTCGCGCTTCAGAATTTCTGCGAACACGTCGGCAGCGTTTCCAACCACACCGATTGAGATTGCCTTCTTGGCATTCTTGGCGGCAACCGCGCGCTCGATAGCGTCGTCTAGGTTGTCGGCGATTTCGTCTAGGTAGCGAGTTTCCACACGCTTACGTAGTCGAGATTCGTCGATGTCTACAATCAGACAGGTTCCCTCATTCATGGTTACCGCTAGTGGCTGAGCGCCACCCATGCCACCACAACCACCGGTTAGGGTAAGAGTTCCAGCAAGGGTTCCGCCGTAACGCTTGTCGGCAATCGCGGCGAAGGTTTCATAGGTTCCCTGAACGATTCCCTGCGAACCAATGTAAATCCATGAGCCGGCAGTCATCTGACCGTACATGGTCAGACCCATCTGCTCTAGCTTGCGGAATTCTGGCCAGGTTGCCCAGTCTCCAACGAGGTTTGAGTTTGCAAGTAGCACGCGAGGTGCCCACTCGTGAGTCTGAAATACGCCAACCGGCTTTCCCGACTGAACTAGCAATGTCTCATCGTTCTTTAGGTCGGTGAGTGTGCGCACGATTGCGTCAAAACTCTGCCAGTTACGAGCAGCCTTGCCGTTTCCTCCATAAACAATGAGGTCTTCCGGGTGTTCGGCTACCGCTGGGTCGAGGTTGTTGTGAAGCATGCGAATGGCAGCTTCCTGACCCCAGCCCTTGGCGGTCATGGTTGATCCGGTTGCTGCGTGCAGGTTGGCGCGTGGATTCTCGTTCATGTTGTAATTCAACTCCCTAGCAAGCCCTTTGACCTACTGGTTTTCGCTGGTAGTGTCTGTAATACCAGACAACTAGGACGACCATGAGTGCAAAGATTCCGGCAGCCAGCCGAACCCTTGCCCTACTTCGAAATCTGGCCAAAGCAGCAGCCCCAGTAACCGCCGTTTCACTGGCCAGACAAATCGGTGCGCCGAGAAGCACCACCTACCAACTTCTTCAGGTTTTGGAAGCCGAAGGTTTTGTAATTCACTATCCAGAAACCGCCCGCTGGGGAATTGGTGTTGCCGCATTTGAGCTTGGCACCGCCTACCTTCGCCACGATCCGCTGGAACGACTAGCCCGCCCGATACTTCACCGAATCGTGCAGCAACTCGACGAACTAAACCTCAACTCAACCGCCCAAATGGGAATTCTCGATGGCGCCGAACTTCTTTACCTGCTCAAAGAAAACCCAAGAAAAGCAGCCGTCGTGGTCACCGATGTCGGCGTGAGACTGCCGGCTCACCTAACCGCGAGCGGAAGATCCATGTTGGCGTTACTTCCAAAGTCACAGTTCAAGGCCCTCTACCCGCCAACCAAAATGATTTCCCGCCGAACCGAGCAGGGCCCGGAAACCTCCAAGCAACTTCAGCAGCTTCTCGATAAAGAATTGGCTCAAGGTTTCTCGGTCGAATCTGGTCATGTGTCGGAGGGTTTGAACACCATCGCGGCGGCGGCAACCAATCACCTGGGCCACCCAACGGCGGCATTCGCAGTAACCTTTAGAACAGAAGATGCCAACGACGGCGTGAGTGCTGAGTTGGCAAAACTTGTAATTTCTTCAAGCCAAGAACTATCCAAGCGATTGGGAGCACGATGACCACACCAACAGAAGACTCGAAATGGCCTCGCGCCGCGCACTGGCTAAAGCCATTTGCCGATGAAGCGAACATCGACGTGGCGGTTTTTGGAGTTTGCGCTAGTCAAACAAGCATCTCGCCAACCGGAGCTCACACCACCCCAGATGCCATTCGAGGCGCGCTACTTAGATACTCAACCTATAGCTGGGCTCACGACGTAGATCTAAATGACCTCGTGGCCAGAGACTTCGGAAACGTTTTCCACCCAGACAGCCCGCAGGGTGAAGAGGAAACCAAGCATCTCGCTAAGCAAGCTGCGAGTGCCAGTCAACTCTCAATCGCACTTGGCGGCGACAACTCAGTGACCTTTGCGGCCATGGCCGGTAGTCACGAGCTATCGAAATCGGGACTCATCACGTTCGATGCTCACCATGATTTGCGCGATGGCGTTAGCAACGGTTCTCCCGTAAGACGGCTCGTGGAAGCTGGATTACGAGGAACCAAGATCGTTCAGATCGGTATCCACGACTTTTCAAACTCTCCGATTTACGCACGACTTGCCAAAGAACTCGGGATTCTTGTAATTACCAGAGACCAACTTCGCCAGCAAAGCCCAGCACAAACTTGGAAGCAAGCAGTCGATTTCCTCGGAGCCGTCGATGCCATTCACGTTGACTTCGACGTGGACGTTTGCGACCGATCGGTCGTTCCTGCCTGTCCCGCGGCGGCGCCAGGCGGAATCACCGCCGACGAACTTCGCCAATACGCATTCTTGGCCGGCCAAACGAAACTAGTTTCCACGATGGACATTACCGAGATTGACGCAACCATAGATTCTGCCGACCAGCGAACAGTTCGCTTGGCAGCACTTCTAATCCTCGAAGCTTCAACGGGAGTTGCTCTTCGTAAGTGACAGTAAAAGCTCGCCTAAAGAAGGTCGATTCGATTCGAGCACTCCGGCACCGCAACTTCCGTGTGCTCTATCCGGCTAGCGTTCTCTCCAACACCGGCACCTGGGCTCAGCGCATTGCCCAGGACTGGCTGGTTCTGCAACTCACTCATTCGCCGCTAGCGCTAGGTGTGGTGACGGCTCTTCAGTTTGCACCAACCCTGGTTTTCAGCACAGTGGGTGGCCTGCTTGCCGATCGCTTCGATAAGCGCAAACTACTGTTCCTTTCCAACGCCGCCTCCGGTCTAATCGCACTTCTACTTGGGCTATTGGTAATTAGCGGTTCGGTCGAGATTTGGCATGTTTACGTCCTAGCTTTTGGTCTCGGCATTTTCTCGGCCATCGACGCACCTGTCCGGCAGACCTTCAACAGCGAACTCGTTCCCGTGGCCGATGTTCCAAATGCGATCACACTGAATTCCATCAACTTCAATATCGGTCGGCTAATCGGCCCTGGAATCAGTGGTCTGCTCATTTCGGCCTTTGGAACCGGCCCTTCATTTCTAATAAATGGTCTTAGTTACGTGACGATGTTGTTCGCACTTGGTTCGGTTCGCAAATCAGATCTGAATATCGAGCCGCGCTCGAAGGTGAAGGTGAAGCTAAAGGCTTCAATCGAATACCTCGGTACACGCAAAGACCTACAGTTCATCATTTTGCTTGTATTCATGGCTGCCACCTTCGGCATGAATTTTCAGATCTTCAATGCACTCATGGCAACCGACGTGTTTCACATGGGTGCTACAGAATTCGGTGGGCTAGGAACATTCCTAGCAATCGGTTCTCTAACAGGCGCTTTGCTTTCGTCGAGGCTCGAACGCTATCGAACTCCCATGTACATCGCCCTGGGAATGAGCCTTTTCGGCCTGGCACTTGCCGTGCTTTCATTTAGCCCAAACTTTGGCGTCTACTCAGTGCTGCTCCCAATCGGCGGGTTTATGGCGATAATGTCGTTCATCGCCGCCAACACCTATGTGCAAACAACCACCGAGCCAGCAATGCGCGGACGTGTGATCGGAATCTACATGATGGTCATGATGGGTGGCACACCAATTGGTTCGCCGCTTATCGGTTGGGTGTCAGAAGTTTTCGGAATCCGAATCGCAATTCTGGGTTGCGGTCTAATCACTGGGCTAGTAAGTGTTTCAGTTCTACTTATTCTTGCGAAAACTCGGAAAATACATAAACAATATTAAAACTATGACGGCAACAGTTGCAGGGGTATTTTGTTGTCGCTTATAGACTCAGACCAGACTGAAATATATTCAGACGTCTTTACACATTTAGGAAAAACATGGTTGCTTCTAAGAAATCTCTAGCCGCTTTGGCATTCGGTGCGGCACTGGTATCAGCTTTTGTGGCTGTTCCAGCTCACGCTACACCGGCTTCAAACTGCGCTGTATCCGCGTCATTTACTGGTTATTGTCTTTTGCAGCCTGGTGACACAATCACAGGTGTACTTAAAGCTGGTAACGGTGGTGCCGGTGGTATCGGTGGCGCCGGTGGCGATGCTTATCTGAGGGTGCATCTTGGCGCCATGATGGGCTTTGGTGGCGCCGGTGGCGCCGGGGCAAAGATTCCCTACAGCTACACCAACTCTTCGGGTGCAGTCATGACAATCAATTTCGCAGTCGGTTCAAATGGCACCGCTGGCACCAATGGAACCGCTGGCTCTGTCGGAACTATTGGTTCTCAGAACGGAACCAATGGAAGTAATGCAACCGACGGAACTGATGGAACCGCAACACTTCTAGAAGACGTTAATAGTGTTGCCCTATTCACCGCAAACCCAGGAACGAAGGGTACCGGTGGAACTGGAGGAACCGGTGCTACAACTTCTGCCGATGGTGTAGCCGGTGTCAACGGTACGCCTGGAACTGCGGGAGCAGGAAGTTCAATTAGCACAACTGGTAACGAACAGCCTTTTGCCTCAATCGTCACTGTGGGTGCTGCGAGTGTTGTCAATCATCCGACTCTAGCTGCTACCGGAAGTAACGGTCAGGAAACACTTAACGTTGGACTAGTTGGCGGATTAATGATTGCACTAGGAACGTCGGTGCTGTTTATCCGTCGACGTATGTTTCTTCGCAAGTAATTGAATCACTAAAAAATAGCTTCACAAGAAACGGCCAGTCAGAAATGACTGGCCGTTTTCAACACTGTAGGTAATAACTTTTAGATTTCAATGTAAGTGACAGTAGGCTCTCGGCCGCGGTTTAGTCACAACCCTGGTGAGTGTTGCGGTCCTACTTTTTCTTTGAACGAACCGGCAAATACATAAATAGCACCGATACGATTACTGCCACTGTCGCAGGCAGTCCGAGTCGCCATTCCTGACCCATCAACCAACCGGCAACAACTGCCAACAGTGCCGTCAAGGTCATCGCGGTTTTCCTGAATGTTCCTCGAAACCGATAGACGGCCGAAAAGTACACGGTTGTCAGTGCGAAGAGAATCTCCACACCTAAGATGATCGAAACCAAAATAGCTAAATCTTGCATGCCCCAATCGTAACGCGGTGAAACATGTTGTATTTGTGCTACATAGCATTTATGCTATTGCCATGGGTAGATTGCCGAAGCAAGACAAAGACCAGGTTCTGAACGAAGTTGAGAGTTATCGCCTTAAGGCAGGTCTGAGTCGTGGGGAGCTGGCCGAAAAGGTTGAGGTTCACTACCAAACCATCGGTTACATCGAGCGTGGTGAGTATGCCCCCACGTTGGCACTGGCACTTCGTTTGTCGGAAGCGCTGAACTGCTCCATCGAGCAGTTATTCAAACTAAAGGGGAAAGTTGATGAGTAAAGAAAAACGAATTCAAAGAATTTTGAACGAGCCACTTACTGGCCTGCTCGCCAGAGCTCGAACGAAGCAGGTACTGGCGGCAATAGCCGTGGTTTCCAGTTGGGTTTACCTGTTCACTCTAAACCCGGGCAACGAACACCGCCCACTTGACGGGGCGGCAACCTATCAGCTTCATCTCATCGCAGGGTTTTTGATGGTGACCTCGTTTATTTTGCTTCGAAGGTCAGTGCGCCACATCACTTCCGTCCCCGATGAATACCTAGACGAGCGACAGATCGCCAATCGCAACTGGGCTTTTAGCATGGGTTATTTAGTGGTTCGCCGAGTTGGGCTTGCTCTATCTGTGATTTTCGTCGGTTTTATTTTTTGCTACAACGTTTGGAATCAGTTTTACTACTCAACAGTTCCGGCAGCCAGCCCGATTGATCCCAGGGCTTCCATGTTCTACAACGGAGCGCTTCACTTTGTATACTCCTTTTTCGGCGACGACCTGCTTGCTTCAACTGGCGACATTGTCTTGCTACTCACGTACGTGGCCTATTCATTCCCAATTATTTTGTTGGCCTGGAGAGAAGCTAAGAGCTTCGACGCCGAAGAAGTAGCAGAGATCGAAAATAGGCAATGGGCTACGTTATTGCTAAGAATCGCTCGTGGCTACAACCTTCGAATCATTTGGGTTGGAGTTGGTGTCTTGCTTATGCTCGCCAGCCCATTACTGGCTCTCAAAAACGCAAGCTTTGAAACCTATTTGATTTTCGGAACACTTCTTTACGCACTCTACGTTTACGCGTGGGGAATGCTTCAGCAGTGGCAAGCAATCCGGCTTCTGGGTGGCCCGGGAGTTCCAGCACAATATCAATCAACCAAGGACTCGCTATTCAAGATGTTTGTAGCGCTTTCCCTATTGGGCATCTCGGTGTTAGTACTCATGCTGCTAGGAATTTGGAATATTGGATTGGCAATCATGGGTGCTTACGCACTTGCAGCCGGTATCGCTATGGTTCCAATGCACCTGTCATCGTTCGCGCTCATCAAATCGGTTGCCAAGCGAGAACTAAAACTAACCTCAAACGACGGTGGCAAAACTTCCGTCTAGTGCAGATAAGAAAGCAGTTTGAACATCGGCAGCCGCGGTAGTTCGTCCAGCGAATTCAAGATTCTTGGTTGCGCAGGCAGCCGCGGTAACTGTGACCTCGAAACCGAAATCGCTAGCTGCTCGCACGGTGGAGTCAATACACATGTGGGTCATCATTCCGACGATTACCAGGTTGGTCACATCTAAGGACTTTAGTTTCTCGAGCAAACCAGTTTCGCGAAACGAGTTAGGGGTGTGCTTCACAATGACGGCTTCGCCGGCAATTGGTTTTACGCTTTCATGGATCTCTGCCCCGAAAGTGTTTGGCAGAAAAAAGGTTGCCGATACGCTCTTGGCAATGTGCTGAATGTTGAAGACCGGCAAGCCCTGGGAGCGGAAGTCACTCTGAATTTTGGCTGCATGAGCGGAAGCTGCTTCACTGCAAACCAGTTCCATAGCTCCGCCAGGGAAGTAGTCATTCTGGATGTCAACGATCAGCAGAGCTTTAGTCATTCTCTAAGACTAGTTAAAGAAAAACGGCCAGTCATTTCTGACTGGCCGTTTCCACTTGCGTGGAGACTAGGGGGGTCGAACCCCTGACCCCCTGCTTGCAAAGCAGGTGCTCTACCAACTGAGCTAAGTCCCCATTGAGGATTTCTTGCGAAATCTTCGTGGGCCTAGGAGGACTTGAACCTCCGACCTCTTCATTATCAGTGAAGCGCTCTAACCACCTGAGCTATAGGCCCGTTAGAGCCTTTCTAACTTTACGCTAAAAGTCGTTCAGGCTCAAATCGTTTAGCTAATTACTTGTAAAACCGATCTTAATTCCACCGGTGATGCGAGCGATGATGTTGTAAATAAGCGCTGAAACACCGGTAAGTAGGGTTCCGAACACGATATTGAAGATTGCCAAACCGAAGCTAACACCCAGAACCTGAGGGAGGCTTACGGTGATGTTAGCCGGAGAGCCGGTAACGGTAGACAGCAAACCATTCAAACTTGAGAACAGTGGGGTGAAGCTAACAAGAGCCCAAAGCGCCATCAGGCCAACGATCAAAGCGATGCCGAGGCCGATGCTGATGGTGAAACCGGTGCGAACAGCCGACCAGAAGTCGATGCGAACCAGCTTCAGTTGAACCTGCTTTACAGGTGGAACATCACGCTTGGTTAGACGGTTGATCATGTTGCTCATTCGGTTACTCCTTCTGGTGCTACCTCATCGGTTGCAGCCTCTTCTTCGCCCTGAGATTCAAGATTACGCTCTGAATTCTTTGCAAGTCCAATGATGGAGTCATTTTCATCTGGTCTGGCAAAGACAACACCCATGGTGTCGCGGCCGCGAGCAGGAACTTCGGCCACCGCGGAACGGGCAACCTTTCCACTCTCGGCAACGACTAGAACCTCGTCGTCTTCGGCAACAATCAGTGCGCCAACCAGGTCGCCGCGCTTCTCTTCAAGCTTGGCCACCTTGATACCGATACCTCCACGGTTTTGTGGTCGGTACTGATCAACCGAGGTGCGCTTAGCAAAACCACCCTCGGTAACCACGAATACGTAGCCGCCGTCGACGTCGTTGATTACGGAAGCCGAAAGTAGGTTGTCATCGCCGCGGAAGTGCATACCGATGTTTCCTGAGGTGTCTCGACCCATTGGGCGAAGGCTCTCGTCGCTTGCAGAGAAACGAATCGACATACCCTTGCGTGAAACCAGAATTAGATCGTCTTCCTCGGAAACCAAGATTGCCGAAACCAACTCGTCGTCTTCGCGAAGCTTGATCGCGATGATTCCTCCGCTTGAGGTACGAGCGGTGTCGTAGGCGGTTAGCTCGGTCTTCTTGACCAAACCAGACTTAGTTGCGAGAACCAGGTAAGGGGCGACCGAGTAGTCCTTTAGGTCTAGAACCTGAGTTACCTTTTCATCTGGCTGAAGTGCTAGAAGGTTGGCTACGTGCTGACCCTTGGTGTCGCGGCCGGCTTCAAGAACTTCATAAGCCTTGGTTCGGTAAATGCGTCCCTTGTTGGTAAAGAACAACAACCAGTGGTGAGTGGTGGTAACGAAGAACTGCTCAACCACGTCGTCGGCGCGCAGGTTCGCACCCTTAACACCCTTGCCGCCACGGTGCTGCTGGCGGTAGTTATCGCTCTTGGTTCGCTTGATGTAGCCACCGCGAGTTAGCGAAATAACCATTTCCTCTTCAGGGATTAGGTCTTCGGCGCTAACGTCGCCGTCAAGGCCGGCCACAATTTGACTACGACGGTCATCGCCGTGACGGGTAACGATCTCGTCGAGTTCGTCCTTGATGATGGTCTTCTGGCGAACTGGGTCGGCAATGATTGCCTTGAAGTCAACAATTTGGGCCTCAAGGTCTGCTGCTTCGTCGACGATCTTCTGACGTTCAAGAGCAGCCAGCTGGCGAAGTTGCATGTTCAGAATTGCTCGAGCCTGAAGTTCGTCGATCTTTAGTAGGTCGATTAGGCCGTCGCGGGCATCTTCAACCGACTGGCTCTTGCGAATCAGTGCGATAACTGCATCTAGAGCGTCAAGCGCCTTTAGGTAGCCGCGAAGAATGTGGGCACGTTCCTCCGCCTTGCGCAAACGGAACTGGGTGCGGCGAACGATTACGTCAACCTGGTGGTTAATCCAGTGGGTGATGAATCCGTCGATGCTCAATGTGCGAGGAACGCCATCGACCAAAGCCAACATGTTGGCGCTGAAGTTTTCCTGAAGCGGGGTTAGGCGATAAAGGTTGTTTAGAACAACTCGAGCTACGGCATCCTTCTTCAAAACAATGACGAGACGCTGACCGGTACGACCAGAAGTTTCATCGCGGATGTCGGCAATTCCCTGAAGGCGCCCTTCACGAACTAGGTCGGCTATCTTGAGTGCCAGGTTGTCTGGGTTTACCTGGTAAGGCAACTCGGTAACAACTAGGCAGGTTCGGTTCTGAAGTTCTTCAACATTGACGATTGCTCGCTGAGTAATTGAACCACGACCGGTACGGTAAGCCTCTTCGATACCCTTGCGGCCAAGAATGGTTGCGCCGGTAGGGAAGTCTGGACCTTTAATAATTCCAAGAAGCGCTTCAATTAGTTCATCCTGGCGAGCATCCGGGTGTTCCAGTGCCCACTTTGCTCCGGCGGCAACCTCACGAAGGTTGTGCGGAGGAATGTTAGTAGCCATACCAACCGCGATACCGATCGAACCGTTAACCAAAAGGTTTGGGAAACGGCTTGGCAGAACTGTTGGCTCCTGGGTACGGCCATCATAGTTGTCCTGAAAATCAACGGTTTCTTCGTCGATGTCGCGAACCATTTCCATGGCAAGCGGTGCCATGCGGCACTCGGTGTAACGAGGAGCAGCGGCTGGGTCGTTTCCAGGCGAACCGAAGTTACCCTGACCGGAAACCAGTGGGTAGCGAAGGTTCCAGTCTTGAACCAAACGAACCAAGGTGTCGTAAATTGCGGTGTCACCGTGAGGGTGGTACTGACCCATGACATCGCCAACAACTCGGGAACACTTGCTGAACTGTTTGTCCGGGCGGTAGCCGCCGTCGAACATTGCATAAACAACGCGGCGGTGAACCGGCTTCATTCCATCGCGAACGTCTGGAAGGGCGCGGCCAACGATAACGCTCATCGCGTAGTCGAGGTAGCTTCGCTGCATTTCGACCTGGAGGTCGACCTGCTCTACGTGGTCGTGTCCCTGTGGGGTAGTGGTTTCGTCTGCCATGATCTAATCTCCTCTTCGCGATTCCTAGATGTCTAGGAAGCGAACATCCTTGGCGTTGCGCTGAATAAAGGTTCGGCGGCCCTCAACGTCTTCACCCATCAGGGTTGAGAAGACTTCATCGGCCATTGCTGCGTCGTCCAAAGTGACCTGCAGCAGTGTGCGACGGGCTGGGTCCATGGTGGTCGACCAAAGTTCGTCGTAGTCCATTTCACCAAGACCCTTGTAACGCTGGATCGAGTTCTCTTTCGGAATGCGCTTTCCGGCGGCCTGCCCAGCGGCTAGTTGCTGGTCGCGCTCTTCGTCTGAGTAAACGTACTGGTGTTCAGAGTTGGTCCACTTGATGCGATAAAGAGGTGGCTGGGCAAGGTAAACGTAACCGTGCTCAATTAGAGGCCTCATAAAGCGGAACAGAAGCGTAAGAATCAGAGTACGAATGTGCTGACCGTCAACATCGGCGTCGGCCATAAGAACGCACTTGTGATAGCGGATCTTTGAGATGTCGAACTCTTCGCCGATTCCGGTACCGAAAGCGGTGATAAGTGACTGAACTTCGGTGTTTCCAAGAGCTCGGTCTAGTCGGGCACGCTCAACGTTCAGGATTTTTCCACGCAGTGGCAAAATCGCTTGGGTTTCAGGGTTACGGCCACGAACTGCAGAACCACCGGCCGAGTCACCCTCCACGATGTAAATTTCAGATAGTTCAGGGTCGCGGCTCGAGCAGTCGCGAAGCTTTCCTGGCATGCCGCTGGTCTCAAGAATTCCCTTGCGGCGGGTTGCCTCGCGAGCCTTTCGAGCTGCTTGGCGAGCAGTTGCCGCCTGGATTGCCTTACGAATAATGTCTTTTGCTTCGGCTGGGTGTGCTTCCAACCAGTCGCCGAGGTGTTCATTCACCATTCGCTGAACAAAAGCCTTGGCTTCGGTGTTACCAAGTTTGGTCTTGGTCTGACCCTCGAACTGTGGCTCCGAAAGCTTTACCGAGATAACTGCGGTTAGACCTTCGCGGCAGTCATCACCGCTCAAGTTTTCGTCCTTCTCTTTAAGAAGGTTGGTGTTTCGTGCGTACTTGTTTAAAAGCGAAGTAAGTGCTGCGCGGAAACCTTCTTCGTGTGTTCCACCCTCGTGAGTGTTAATTGTGTTCGCGTAGGTGTGAACGCTTTCGTTGTAGGCGTTGGTCCACTGCATTGCAACTTCTGCCGAAAGGTTCTTCTCAGGAGTTTCCGCTTCGAACGAAATGATCTCCTGGTGAACCAATTCACCCTTCTTGGAAGAGTTGAGGTAATCAACGTAGTCCTGCAGGCCACGCTCGTAGTGGTAGGTGTCGGTGCGGTCAGTTCGCTCGTCAAGCAGCGAGATCTTCAGACCCTTGTTTAGGAAACACATTTGCTGGAAACGTGCGCGAAGGGTTTCGTAGTCGTATTCAACTGTTTCGAATATTGCTGGGTCGGCCAAGAACTCGGTCTGGGTTCCGGTGTAGTCGGCTGGTTCACCCTTAGCTAGTGGTGCATCTGGAACACCGATCTTGTACGACTGGTTCCATAGAAAGCCTTCGCGTGCTACCTGCACCTTGAGGTGTGATGACAGTGCGTTTACAACTGAAGCACCAACACCGTGAAGACCACCGGAAACGGCGTAACCGCCACCTCCGAATTTACCTCCGGCGTGAAGAATTGTGAGAACTACCTGAACGGTTGAAATACCCTCGGTTGGGTGAACGGCAACCGGAATACCGCGGCCGTTGTCTTTTACGCGAATCCAACCATCTTTTGTGATTGTGACATTGATGGTGTCGCAGTAGCCAGCTAGGGCTTCGTCAACCGAATTGTCTACGATTTCATAGACGAGGTGGTGAAGTCCACGAGGACCGGTCGAGCCGATGTACATACCAGGACGCTTACGAACTGCTTCCAGACCTTCGAGGATCTGAATATTTCCTGCTTCGTAATTACTTTCAGCGGGTGTAGACATGCGTTTAATGCTCCTTAAACCTAAGTCAGGCCCTCACGACTGCGAACGAAATATCCGACTTAAATCCGGGGTTACTAACCCCCCAATTTTACCGTCTTAACTAGACAAAATCTGGGATGTCCACAGGTTCACATTCCGCTAGTTTCTGCGGTTTTTCGAGGTTATCCGTAGGTATCTCGAGGACCTCGTCCGGGTACCGAACGTGGGCCTCTTTTGAAGCTAGGACTAGATGGGCCGAGGAGGCGAATTTCAAGAATTTCAAGGTCTGGGAAATCGGATTTCAGCCTTGCCAAAATACCTTCTTGCATCAGTCGAAGTTGCGTTGCCCAGGCGGTAGATGCGCATCGAACCGTGAGCACACCGTTTTCAAGCGTTTCTGGTGTCGACTTAGCCGCGGTGTCTTCTCCCACCAATTTCGGCCAACTAACGAAAAGATCAGCCTCACCTAATTCGGTAGTCCATTTGAAGTCTTTAATTAGGGCGTCTAGGCTCGCGCCTGCGGTAAGTGGATCACGTCCTTTGTCGAAAGGCCTGGAACCACCGCGCTTTTTCTTGGCGATGATTCGCTTGGCGTCGCGGCTAAGACGTCTGGTTACTGCCTCGCGCATGCGCCAATAGAACTCCTGTGCGAAGTTATCGTTTTCAGACACGATTCACCTCTCCCTGGGAGACTTCAAACACTGTTGCTTTAAGGCTACTCGGAACGTCTTCGGCTACGGCCGCGGTAATGATGACCTGTTCGTTTCCAGCAACCAATCCAGCCAAGCGATCGCGTCTGCCGGCGTCTAGTTCTGCAAAAACGTCGTCCAAAATTATGACCGGATCGCCGGTTTTACTTTCCGCACTCAGTAATTTGGCCGACGCCAGACGAAGTGCCAGAGCATAAGACCAAGATTCACCGTGGCTGGCATAACCCTTGGCTGGAAGATCGCCAAGTAATAGAACCAGGTCATCTCGGTGCGGGCCAATTAGTGTAATTCCACGTTCAAGTTCCTTGTTTCGGACCGAACTGAGTTTTTCACGGTATAAATCAGGAACTTTTTGTAATTCCGAAATCGTTAGGTACTCAAGCTCTGTTTCCTCGTAGTCATCAACTACCTGGCTTCCAAGTAGTGAGCTCTTCATAAGTATCGTGGGCTCATTATTAGTTGTAGCAATTGCTTGATACGCCTCGGTTAGGTGAGGCTTTATGCGCTCGAGCAGGGAAAGGCGGGTTTGAACTATTTCAGAACCAAATTTGATGAGGCTTTCATCCCAGGCATCCAAAGTGCTCAGAGCGGAACCCTTAGTTCCGGTGGATCTCGCAGTTTTGAGAAGTGTGTTTCGCTGTTTTAGAACTCGCTCATAGTCGCTAATGACCCCAGACATTCGCGGTGAGAACTGAACCAATAGTTGATCTATGAAACTTCGGCGATTACTCGGATCTCTTTTTACGATGTCGATGTCTTCCGGAGCAAAAACTACCGAATACACCGTTCCCAGGACGTCTCGCATCTTCGGAATTGGCGATTGATTAATGCGTAATTGGTTCGGATTTTCGCGATTTAGCTCTAGATCAACAATCACATCGCGTGTTTCATGTGAAACCTTGAGCCTGATTAGCGCTCCCGACGCGTCTTTTTTGATGAGCGGCTGATAACCAGCCACTCGGTGTGAAGAGAGCGTGCTCACGTACTCGATTGCTTCAACAACGTTAGTTTTACCCTGGCCATTAAAGCCGACCAGGAGATTTACGCCTGATTCAAACGATATTTCGGTATTTTTGTGATTCCGGAAATCGATAAGGGTGAGGTGTTTTACAAACATCCCTCACCCCTTCGATTTTGATTTTGTGTTATTCGGCCTTTTTGACTGCGTGACCACCGAATTGGTTGCGCAGAGCTGCAACAGCCTTCATGGCAGGCGAGTCATCCTGGCGGCTTGCAAAGCGAGTGAATAGCGA
>CANFJH010000021.1 GCA_947447395.1 Microbacteriaceae bacterium
ACTCAGATCGTTACCCCTCCATGGCAGCTGCTTTTGATCATGATTATGATTGCCTGTCTAGATGCCTTTGCTGGTTTCGTTGCTGGTCTGGTCTTCACCGTGGGATCGCTTATTCTTGCGGTACACCAACCAGGGCTTGCCGACTACCGCTTACTCATGGGTGTCATGGTGGCCATGATTGGCCCATCGCTAATGGCCACCGCATTCCGATCAATCCGGAAGCCGCCTGCCGAAGATGGCCCAACGTGGTGGGAGCGCATTTCCGACTTCGCGATTGCCCCGTTCATTGCTGGCTGGACCGCAACCTCGATCATCAGTTCGCTACCTGCTCTTGCTGGTGTCACCCTAAACGTTGCCAACCACGTTGCCGACTTTGGCCTATTCATTGCAGTTGCCGTACTGTTCCGCGTTGGTTTCGAAGAAGTTGCAGCCAGGTTCTACCCAGAGCGTTTGGACAAGATCAACCCAGACGAAATGCCTGAGCCCCCTAGGGTTCAAAAGGCAATCGTCATGCTTGTCAAGTACAGCATCTGGATCTTGCTAGCCACCGCGCTTCTTGGAAACAGCTGGCAGATTTGGGTTGGTTCGGCGCTGTTCATCTTGCCTTCGATTTTGAGCTGGTTCCAGGATCACTTCCCGAACTCCAGTTTCCTTTGGAAGTTGCTTCCTTCAGGTATTCCAGGTTTGGCATTCAGCCTGGTAATCGCTTCGGTCACTACCGGTTTGGTTGGAAGCCTACTTGGCGCGAGCCCGCAGTTTGCTCAGTGGTCGTTTGCGATCCTGCCGCTACCGATGCTTGCGCTCACCGTACTAGGTGCCTTTGGTCGTCATGGCAAGTACCCTGATGATGAAAAGCCGACCAAGCGAAACACCTGGATTTACCGAATCGGTGGCGTTGTTATGCTTTTGGTTACGCTGCACCTAACCGGTGTGATTTAGCGACTAAATAATTCGTTTAGTTTGAACTAGCGAATTGTTGCGATCGGAGCTACGGCAACCTTGCCAGCAGGCAGGTCTTTCACCACGATAGCTCCCGCGCCAATCTTGCTATCGTCTCCGATTGAGATGTCACCTAGCACGATGCTGTTGGCTCCGAGGATCACCCTGTTACCAATTGTTGGGTGACGTTTTACGGGAGCGTTCACGACGCCACCTAGGGTCACTCCGTGGTACATGAGCACGTCGTCGCCGATTATTGCAGTTTCCCCAATGACGATTCCAGTGCCGTGATCGATGACAAATCTGCGTCCGATGGTGGCACCGGGATGAATTTCAATACCGGTGAAGAACCTAGCGACGTTTCCAAACATGCGGGCCAGAATGTGCAAACGCGCACCCCAAATGGCGTGCGCGATGCGGTAGTTCCAGATTGCGTGTAGCCCAGGCGAAGTTAGAACCAGTTCAAATCCAGTTTTTGTTGCTGGATCGCGGTCTAGCCCTGCCTTAATGTCTTCTATGAAGTGGGCCACTGACCATCCTTAGTTCTCTTCGAGTAAGTCCTTATAAAGGATAGTCGAAAGGTAACGCTCACCGAATGACGGGATGATTACAACAATCTTCTTGCCGGCAAACTCTGGTCGCTGAGAAATGATGTTGGCTCCCCAGATGGCGGCTCCAGACGAAATTCCGCCCAAGATACCCTCTTCGGCACCTAGTCGGCGAGACCAAGCTACTGCGTCATCGGCGGTGGCATCTAGAACCTCGTCGTAGATGGTGGTGTCTAGTACTTCTGGAATGAAGTTGGCGCCAATGCCCTGGATTGGGTGTCCGGCTGGGCTACCTCCGTTTAGAAGGGGAGATGCGGCTGGTTCAACCGCGAAAATCTTGATGTCTGGGTTTAGCTTCTTGAGCGTCTGGCCAACACCGGTGATGGTTCCACCGGTTCCAACGCCGGCAACCACGGCAGCAACTTCACCGTTGGTGTCTTTCCAAATTTCCTGAGCGGTAGTGTTGCGGTGAATTTCTGGGTTGGCCGGGTTTGCGAACTGGCGAACGGCCAGTGCTCCCTGAGTAGTAGCGATTTCTTCCGCCTTGGCAACAGCGCCCTTCATACCTTCGGCAGCAGGGGTTAGGACCAATTCGGCTCCGTAGGCGCGAAGTAGCGTGCGACGTTCTCGGCTCATCGAGTCTGGCATGGTAAGAATTACCTTGTAACCACGAGCAGCACCAGCCATGGCAAGTGCGATACCGGTGTTACCAGAGGTTGCTTCGACGATTGAGCCACCAGGCTTTAGCTCGCCTGAGCGTTCTGCGGCGTCAATCATGGCAATACCGATGCGGTCTTTTACGGTTCCACTTGGGTTATAGAACTCAAGCTTGGCGAGAATTTCTGCCTTACCTTCGTTGATGCGATTGATTCGTACCAGCGGGGTGTTTCCTACCACCTGGGTGATGTTGTCGTAAATTGCCATTTCGTCCTCGATTGTTAGAAAGATTCAACTTAAGACTATGTCTTCTTTTGGGTGGGGGAGTCTTGGTTACTAACTGTTACGGACTGCTACATTTTGGGTATTTGTTAATACATTTGGAGGCTTTAGGTTTATAGTCAAAACATGAACCTAACTGCATCGTTGCACCCCGACCGTAACCTAGCCATGGAGTTGGTGCGAGCGACCGAGGCGGCCGCAATTCGAGCGACACCGTTCATTGGTAAGGGTGACAAAAACGCGGCCGACGGGGCAGCGGTAGACGCCATGAGGGCATTCCTTGCCACGGTGGAATTCGACGGCCAGATTGTGATCGGTGAGGGCGAAAAAGACAACGCCCCAATGCTGTTTAACGGCGAAAAAGTTGGCACCGGCAGAGGCCCTGCCTGCGATATTGCGGTTGACCCAATCGATGGCACCTCGCTTACGGCGGCAGGACGCCAGAACGCGGTTTCGGTAATTGCGGTATCCGATAAGGGCACCATGCTGGATGCGTCCTCGGTCTATTACATGAACAAATTGGTAGCCGGACCGGAGGGCGTGGGAGTCGTCGATATTCGTAAACCAATCGCCGAGAACATTCGTGCTATCGCGAAGGCAAAGGGTAAAACCGTAGACGAAGTGATTGTCGCGGTTTTAGATCGACCTCGCCACTCCGGTCTGATCGAAGAAATTCGAGCTACTGGCGCCGGCACTCGGTTACTTTTGGATGGAGATGTTGCAGGAGGTATTCACGCGGCTCGCTATGGTTCGCGAATCGACCTTTGCGTAGGAATCGGTGGCTCTCCGGAAGGTGTTGTCACCACTTGTGCTGTGAAGGGTCTTGGCGGGCTCGTCCAGGGTATTTTGCACCCAACCTCCGATGAAGAACGCGCTCGCGGTGAAGCCGCCGGTCTGAAGTTTGACCACGTTTACGAGATGGACGAATTGGTTGCCAGCAACAACACAATCTTTGTAGCAACCGGTGTTACCGACGGCGGTTTGCTAGAGGGAGTGCGCCGCAAGGGGCCAATTGTGAAGACTCATTCGATTGCAATTCGCGCCAAGACTGGCACGATTCGTGAAGTTTTTGCGGAACATTTAGCCGAACGTTGGTTCTAGTTATTGCACTTTGTTAGTGCTAATGTTAGTTTGTAATAACAAAGTATTTAGATGGAGTTGAAATGAGCCAATTCGATGTGATCACCATCGGTCGCGTTGGAATCGACGTTTACCCGCTACAGGTTGGAGTAGGTCTCGAAGACGTAACCTCATTCGGCAAATTTCTAGGGGGAAGTGCCACCAACGTTGCGGTTGCGGCAGCAAAATACGGCTTGAAGTCAGCTGTAATTACCCGAACCGGAAACGACCCATTTGGCAAGTACATCCACAATGAACTGGTTCGTCTTGGCGTAAGTGATGAGTTCGTATCGGGAGTTGCTGGCCTAAACACACCAGTGGTGTTCTGTGAGATTTTTCCTCCAGACGATTTCCCGCTTTACTTCTACCGCGAACCAAAGGCTCCTGACCTAGAGATACAGGCTTCCGAACTTGATCTTTCGGCAATCCGCGATGCCAAAATTTACTGGTCTACTGTGACCGGATTGTCGCAAGAGCCTAGTCGTTCGGCACACTTTGCGGCCTGGGATGCCCGCGGGCGCAAAGCTAACACCATTCTTGACCTGGACTACCGCACCATGTTCTGGAACTCTCCAGAGGAAGCTACCGTGCAGGTGACCCGGGCACTAGAGCACGTCACTGTTGCCATTGGCAACAAAGAAGAGTGCGAAGTTGCAGTTGGCGAGACCGAGCCAATGCGCGCAGCCGATGCGCTCCTTGAACGAGGCGTTGAACTTGCAATCGTGAAGCAGGGACCAAAGGGCGTACTTGCCAAGACTCGCGACGAAACCATCGAAGTGCCACCGTACTTCGTAGATGTCGTTAACGGACTAGGCGCTGGCGACAGTTTTGGCGGAGCCATCTGCTACGGGCTGCTTCAAGGTTGGGGACTTGAGCAAATGCTGAAATTTGCCAACGTTGCCGGAGCACTTGTAGCCAGCCGTTTGGAATGTTCAACCGCGATGCCAACTCGCGAAGAAGTCGAAGAAGTATTGAAGGGGCTATAACGATGACTCTAGATTTCGAAAAACTACGCGAAACTCGCGCTGCCAACCCTGAGGCCATTGCTGCAGCATACAAAAGCCGAAAGCGCCGCGACATCATTCAAGGTGACGGCCGACTATTCATCGTGGCCGCCGATCACACGGCTCGAGGCGCATTGGGTGTCCGTGACGACGAAACCGCGATGGCCGACCGTTACGAACTGTTGAACCGCCTTGCAATTGCACTTAGCAACCCTGGCGTGGATGGAGTGCTTGCAACCCCAGACATCTTGGATGATCTAGCGCTACTCGGCCTACTAGACGGCAAGCTCGCAGTTGCCTCGATGAACCGCGTTGGCCTCAAGGGTGCGTCGTTTGAAATGGATGACCGATTCGCCTCGCACAACTTCAAAGCAATCCAGCGTGAAGGCCTAGACATGGCCAAGACCCTCACTCGCATCAACTTCGAAGACGAGAACACCGCAAAAACCTTGGAATACACCGCCGATGCAATCAACGACGCGGTAGAAGCCAAGACCCCAATTCTGGTTGAACCGTTCATCTCTAAGTGGGTTGACGGCAAGATCGTAAACGACCTATCGACCGAGGCCACCGTTCTTTCGGTTACCATCGCGAGCGGTCTAGGCGCTTCCAGCCAGTACACCTGGTTGAAGCTACCGGTAGTGCCAAACATGGAAAAAGTTATGGCTTCTACCACCCTGCCAACCCTGCTACTTGGCGGTGACCCGGTTGGAGACCCAGCCGACACCTACAAGCTATGGGAAGACGCTTTGAAACTTCCAGGTGTGCGCGGACTCATGGTCGGTCGCAGCCTGCTTTACCCACAAGACGGCGACGTCGAAGGTGCAATCGCAACCGCGGTTGCCCTGGTTCACGGAAAATAAGGAATCAAAATGACTCAGGTAGTAAACCACTGGATTCACGGCCAAGAAGTTGTTAGCAAGTCGGGTCGCACCGCACCGGTCTACGACCCAGCGCTCGGTGTTGTCACCAAGGAAGTTGCTTTAGCTAACCAGGCTGAAATCGATGCAGCAATCGCATCGGCTAAGGAAGCATTCCCGGCTTGGCGCGATATGTCACAGGCTCGCAAGCAGGTCATCATGTTCAAGTTCCGCGAACTGCTAAACGCGAAGAAGGGTGAACTCGCAGAGATCATCACCTCCGAGCACGGCAAGGTTCTCTCGGATGCTCTGGGTGAAATCACCCGCGGTCAGGAAGTTGTGGAATTCGCCTGCGGCATGCCTCACCTTCTCAAAGGCTTCTACACCGAACAGGCTTCGACTGGAGTCGACGTCTACTCAACCCGTCAGGCGTTAGGTGTCGTGGGTGTAATCAGCCCGTTCAACTTCCCAGCCATGGTTCCAATGTGGTTCTTCCCAATTGCTATTGCAACTGGAAACACCGTCATCTTAAAGCCTTCGGAAAAAGATCCAACTGCGGCTCTTTGGATGGCAAAACTTTGGCAAGAAGCCGGTTTGCCTGATGGCGTTTTCAACGTGCTTCAGGGCGACAAACTCTCGGTCGATGGCCTATTGGAAAGCCCAGACGTTGCAGCGATCTCATTCGTTGGTTCGACTCCAATCGCTAAGTATGTATACGAACAGGGTGCGAAGTACGGCAAGCGCGTTCAAGCTCTCGGTGGCGCGAAAAACCACATGCTCGTGCTTCCAGATGCCGATCTAGACCTAGTTGCCGACTCTGCAATCAACGCTGGCTTCGGTTCGGCCGGTGAGCGCTGCATGGCCATTTCGGTGGTTGTTGCCGTTGAGCCAGTTGCCGACCCACTGATTGAAAAAATCGTTGAGCGCATGAACAAGCTCACCATCGGCGATGGCCGTCGCAACTGCGACATGGGTCCTCTGGTAACCCGAGAGCACCGCGACAAGGTTGCCTCATACATTGAGATTGCTAACCAGGACGGTGCCAAGGTCGTGGTAGATGGTCGCGGAATCAACGTGGATGGCGATGCCAACGGTTTCTGGCTTGGCCCAACCCTGATCGACCAGGTGCCAACCACTTCGAAGGTTTACACCGAGGAGATTTTCGGCCCAGTACTTTCGATTGTTCGTGTGAAGACCTACGAAGAGGGCGTCAAGCTGATCAACGACGGCGCATTCGGTAACGGAACCGCCATCTTTACCAACGACGGCGGAGCGGCTCGCCGTTTCCAGAACGAGATCGAAGTTGGAATGATCGGTATCAACGTTCCAATCCCGGTTCCAGTTGCTTACTTCTCATTCGGTGGTTGGAAGAACTCAGCTTTCGGTGACACCAAGGCTCACGGCGTTGAAGGCGTTCACTTCTACACCCGCGGTAAGGCAATCACCAGTCGCTGGTTAGACCCAAGCCACGGTGGCATTAACCTCGGTTTCCCGCAGAACTAGCCATGACCTGGTTTTATCGTAAGGGTTCGCTAGCCAAAGATGGCTGGGACGTTGTCGTAGACAACTCCCTGCCTGGCTGGCAACACACCGGCCTTCGGGTCGGGACGCTTTCCGGTAAAACCTTGGAGCTTGAAGCAAATGCCAACGAGCGAATCATCTTCGCTCTCGAAGGCAAAGGCCTAACCGTCGATTATCAAATCGCGGGGGAGCAGTGGGAAAAGGTCTCGCTTCGAGGTCGTGAATCGGTATTCCACGGAACCACCGATCTTCTGTATCTGCCTCTTGGCACTCAGGTAAAAATATCTGGCGATGGTCGGGTAGCCATTGGTGAAGCTCCGGCCAAGAATGCTAAACCGGTGCGAAAAATCACCAAGGACGAAGTGCCGGTATTCGTTCGAGGTGCCGGTCGTGAATCGCGCCAAGTACACAACTTCGGAGTTCCTGAAACCCTAGATGCCGACCGCTTCATTGTGGTTGAAGTAATTGTGCCAAGCGGTAACTGGTCTGGCATTCCGCCCCACAAGCACGACACCTTCGTCGAAGGTGTGGAATCAAACCTCGAAGAGATTTACTACTTTGAGACCGCACAAACCCGCGGTTCTAGTACCCCAAACAACGACCCAACCGGTTTGCTACGCGTCTATGCGTCAGACGAACGTCCGATTGATGTTCTCGAAGAAGTTCGTTCCGGCGATGTTGGCCTAGTTCCCTACGGTTGGCACGGCCCTGCTTCGGCTGTACCTGGTTCCGATCTTTACTTCTTCAACATCATGGCTGGCCCAGACCCGGATCGCAGCTGGAACATCACCGACGACCCGAACCACGCGTGGATTCGCGACACCTGGCACCACCAAGACCCAGACCCAAGACTTCCTTACCAGGCATAACTAGGAGAAGACCAATGACCACTCGCAGAATGACCGTAAGTCAGGCAATCGTAGAGTTCCTTTCGAACCAGTACACCGTCGATGGCGACATTCGCGTTCGCACCATCGAAGGTATGTATGGCATCTTCGGGCACGGTAACGTGGCCGGAATTGCTCAGGCCCTTCTGCAGAAGTCTGAAACTGACCCGAAGGCAATGCCGTTCCACCAGGCCCGAAACGAGCAGGCCATGGGTCACGAGTCAATCGCCTACTCGCGCATGACCCGCAGGCGTTCAACCTACGCTTGTGCCGCTTCGGTTGGTCCAGGTGCTGCAAACTTGCTCACTGCCGCGGCCGTAGCAACCACCAACCGCTTGCCAGTACTACTTCTTCCTTCAGACACTTTCGCAAACCGCGTGGCCGACCCAGTGCTTCAGCAACTTGAACTGCCACACGATGCCAGCATGACCGTCAACGACGCTTTCAAACCGCTCAGCCGATTCTTTGACCGGGTACAGCGTCCAGAACAGCTTTACTCGGCACTACTCGGAGCCATGCGAGTGCTTACCGACCCAGTCGAAACCGGTGCGGTCACGATCTCACTTCCTGAGGATGTTCAGGCCGAAATCATTGATGTTCCTGAGGAGTTTCTGGCCGAGCGCGAGTGGGTAATTCGTCGCCCTCGTCCGGATGCTGGAATCATCGAGCAGATTGCTGCGGTTATCAAGGGCGCCAAGGCTCCGATCATCATTGCCGGTGGTGGAGTTATTTACTCGGATGCCAACTCAGAGCTAAAGGAACTTGTTGAAGCCACCGGAATTCCGGTTGGGATGTCACAGGCTGGTGTTGGTTCGCTGAACTGGGCACATCCGCAGAATCTTGGTGCAGTCGGCGCAACCGGCACTTTTGCTGCCAACCGTTTGGCTGGAGACGCCGATGTGGTTATTGGTATCGGCACTCGCTACTCAGATTTCACAACTGCTTCGCGCACAGTATTCCAAAACTCGAACGTGAAGTTCATCAACATCAACATTGCTAGCTTCGACGCCTTCAAGCACGGCTCCAGTCTGCCGGTCGTGGCAGATGCCCGCAAGGCAATCCAAGAGCTCCTAGATGCGCTAGAGGGTTATCAGGTAGCCGACGACTACCGCGAGGAGTATGGCAACCAGAAAAAACTTTGGGACACAGCCGTTGATGATTCGTTCGTAGATCAGAAGCGTGCGCTTCCTGGTCAGCCAGAAATTATCGGTGCAGTGAATGAAATATCGGATGAGTTTGACACGGTAATTTGTGCCGCGGGATCACTCCCAGGCGATCTTCACAAGCTATGGCGCGTGAAGTCAGAGCTCGGTTACCACGTTGAGTATGCATTCTCCTGCATGGGTTACGAAGTTGCCGCCGGTCTTGGAGTCGCCAGGGCAAAGGAAAAAGGCGACTCGATTGTTATGGTTGGCGATGGCTCATACTTGATGCTGCACACCGAGTTACTCACCGCAGTTGCTGAACGCATCAAGTTCATAACTGTTTTGATTCAGAACCACGGTTACGCCTCGATTGGACACCTATCTGAAGATGTTGGTTCGCAACGCTACGGCACTAAGTACCGTTATCGCGACGCCAAAACGAATACCCACGAGTCGGGGGAATTCCTTCCAGTAGACCTTGCGGCCAACGCGGAGAGCTACGGCGTCAAGGTGATTCGAGTAAATCCGGGGCCGAATTCGATTGCCGACCTAAAGGCCGCCATGGTGGCGGCTAAGGCCCATCAGGGCGGACCAGTGCTTATTCACATCAATAACGATCCCCTCATTTACGCTCCAGACGGAGAAGGTTGGTGGGATGTACCAGTTTCACCGATTTCTACCGTAGCAAGCACCCAGAAGGCCTATCAAAGTTACGCCGAAGCGCGAAAGTTACAGAAGCCACTGCTAGGCAAAGGTTCGGCAGAGAAGCAGTAACTCTACCGATTGAACAGTGTGGGCGCTCTCGGGCGCCTACACTTTTAGCCAAAAACTAGCACGTGCTAAATCTTTATCGATTCGTTACCGAATGGATTTAGTAGGTGTTAGCACGTGCGAGTAAATTCGATTTAGAGCATTTGTATTAACATTTAGGAAGAAGCATCCATGACCAACCAAATTCGTGTCGGTACCGCCCCAGATTCTTGGGGTGTTTGGTTCCCAAACGACCCAAACCAGGTTCCATGGGAGCGCTTCTTAGATGAGGTTCAGGAATCTGGTTATCACTGGATCGAACTGGGTCCATTCGGATACCTGCCGACAGACCCAAACCAGCTGGCAGATGTACTGGCCGAGCATGAATTAAAACTTTCTGCCGGAACAGTGTTCACTGGTTTCCACAAGGGAGATGACCAGTGGAAGCGCGCCTGGGACCAGGCCCTTGATGTTGCCGGATTGGTTTCTAAGCTCGGAGCCGAGCACCTCGTAGTGATTCCAGATCTATGGCGCTCAGACGCCACCGCAGCCGTCCTTGAGCCACGCACTCTAAGCGATGAGCAATGGAAGAAACTTGCAGCCGGGCACGACCGCCTAGGTAAGGCACTTTGGGAGGAATACGGCATCAAGCAGCAGTTCCACTCACACGCTGACAGCCATATTGGCACTTACCAGGAGGTTGAGCGCTTCCTAGCTGAAACTTCCAAGGAATTCACCAACCTCTGCCTAGACACGGGCCACTTCGCTTACTACCTTGGCGACAACGTGAAACTAATGGAGCAATACCCTGACCGCATCGGCTATCTGCACCTTAAGCAGGTTCACCCAGATATTCTTGCTGAAACCCTAAAGAATGATCTTCCATTCGTAGAGGCCGTGGCAAAGGGTGTTATGACCGAGCCAGGTGGAGTTGGTGTTCCAGAATTCTCTCCAATTCTTGAGCTTGCTGCCAAGATTGACGCCGACATGTTCGCAATCGTTGAGCAAGACATGTATGGCTGCGACATTGACTTCCCAGGCCCAATTGCCAAACGCACTCGCGACCACATTGCTTCGTGCACCCACGCAGCTCGATTCATCTAATAAGGAAAAAATGTCTGAACTAAGAATTGCCGTAGTTGGCGCTGGTCTAATGGGTGCTGACCACATCATCCGTATCGAAACTCGCATCGTCGGCGCACAGGTAACCGCAGTTGTTGAGCCAGATGAAGGTAGAGCCAAGGCCGCTCTGGAAAATGCTCCAGCCGCCAAGTGGTTCCAAAACATCGAAGCGGCCATTGCTGCAAATGCAATGGACGCAGTTTTGATTGCAACCCCAGGCCAGTTCCACGAACCTGTCCTGGTTCCAGCAATCGAAGCTGGATTGCCAATTCTTTGCGAGAAGCCACTGACACCAGATGCCGAATCGTCTTACAAGATTGTTGAATTAGAGGTTGCCAAGGGTAAGCAACTAATCCAAGTTGGCTTCATGCGCCGTTTTGACCAGGGTTACATAAACCTGCGCGAACTGATTGCTTCAGGTAAGCAAGGAGAACTACTAGGTCTCCACTGTGCGCACCGCAACCCAGCTGTTCCCGACACATATCACAACGACATGCTGATATTTGACTCAGTAGTTCACGAGATCGATGTGGTTCGCTTTCTAACCGAT
The DNA here is from genome assembly GCA_947447395.1 of Microbacteriaceae bacterium. Classification (GTDB taxonomy): domain Bacteria; phylum Actinomycetota; class Actinomycetes; order Actinomycetales; family Microbacteriaceae; genus Rhodoluna. Next base: position 11,385 of record CANFJH010000021.1, read on the forward strand.
TCGCCTATCAAGTCGATTGAAGTTAAGTACATGAAGCGAAACAAGCTTTCTCCGGAGAAGCTAAATGAGCCGATTCTGGCTCTACTTGAAACCGAGGGCGGCGTGCTTGCGACAGTTGAAATGAACGTTTCAGTTCAGTTTGGCTATCAGGTAAAGACCGAGGCCGTGTTCCAGAAGGGTATTGCCGAAATCGGCCGTACCGCTGGAATGAACACCTTCTTTGATGGCCAAATTGCTACCGAAGAGCACATGTCGTTCAAGACTCGTTTCGCAGCGGCCTATGACACTCAGATTCAACGTTGGGTAATCGCAACCAAGCAAGGCAAGATTGACGGCCCTAGCGCTTGGGATGGCTACCTAGCAGCAGCTGCAGTTGAAGCCGGAGTTAGCGCACTAAACTCTGGCGCCAAGGTTGAGGTTAGCTACAAGGCTAAGCCTTCGTTCTACGCATAAATTAGGAGTAACTCATGGTCAAGATCGCACTAGATCCAACCCCGTTCCACAGCACTCACGGCCTACTTGAGTTCCCTAAGGTCGCTGCTGACCTTGGCTACGAGTACCTGCAGCTAACCCCACACCCAGACTTCATCCCGTTCTTCAACCACCCGAAGGCGGATGACCAGTTGGTCAAAGACCTAAAGAAGGCTGTCAAGGACGCTGGAATCAAGATTGCTTCAACTCTTCCGGTTTTACGTTGGTCGAGCCCGGATCCAGACGCCCGTGAAGCCGCTGTCCGCTATTTCAAGCGCGTTCTGCAGCTAACCGTGGAACTTGGTGTTGACACAATCGGCACTGAGTTCTCGGGTCGCCCAGAGAAGGCCGAGGAGTCAGAGCGGGCGTTTTACCGTTCGATGGAAGAACTGGTTCCACTGATCGAAAAAGAGGGAGTAAAAGTCTTCATTGATCCGCACCCGGACGACTTTGTAGAGAATGGCTTGGCGGCTTGGCGGGTAATTCGCGGGATCAACTCAAAAAATTTCGGAATGGTTTACGTGGCATCACACTCATTCCACATGGGTAACCAGCCTGAGACTATTCTCGAGGCTGCAAAGGGTCGCGTTGGAATAATCCACATGTCAGACACCATGGACCACACTGCCTCACACGGTCTTCGCTACATCACCAACCCTCCAGGAAATGCAGTAAGAGTTCACCAGCACCTCGCAATCGGGGATGGTGACGTTGAGTTTGACCGTATGTTTAGGGCTTTGAAGGCTAACGGTTTTATCGATAACCCAGACAGCATCATCTGTTCGAGTGTTTTCGCTGAAAATGATCGCGCCGAAGAAGTTGCTCGCTTCCAATTGGCAAAAATTCAAGAATTAGTTTTATCTGTTAGGTAGTTTCCAACCAATAAAGTGATGCCCCGAGGTTTCCCTCGGGGCATCACTTTATCTAAATGAGAGGTTACTTCTTTCGAACCGACTCGATTTCGGTGGTGAGGAGTTCAAGGTCCTTACCGCCAGCCATGGCCTTGGTTAATTCGTCGATGTTCGCATTGGAACGATCCATGCTCTGAACTAGCTTTCCGCGGTTCAAGAGGTAGAAACGGTCTCCAACAAGAAAGGCATGGTTCGGGTTGTGGGTAATGAAGATAACCGCAATGCCACGTTCCTTAGCTGCAAGCACGTACTTGAGTACGATTCCAGACTGGCGAACACCAAGAGCCGAGGTTGGCTCATCAAGAATGAGCACTTTCGCTCCGAAGTGAACGGCACGAGCGATAGCAACAGCCTGACGCTCACCACCGGAAAGAGTTCCGATTGGCTGGTTTGGATCGCGAAGGTCAATACCCATGGCAAGAAGCTCTTGCTTGGTGATGTCCTTCATCTTCTTAACATCGAGCCACTTGAAAGGACCAAAACCCTTTTCGATCTCGTTGCCGATGAAGAAGTTTCTCCAGATTGACATAAGTGGAATAGTGGCCAGGTCTTGGAACACGGTTGCAATACCAGCATCGAGTGCGTCTCTAGGGGAGTTGAAGTTAACTTCAATGCCTTCTACGAGGTACTTACCCTTTGTTGGCTTGTGAACCCCAGACAGGGTCTTGATCAGGGTTGACTTACCGGCACCATTGTCACCCAAAATGCAGGTAACTGTTGCCGCATCGACCTTTACGCTGATGCCCGAGTTTGCGATTACGCTTCCGAAGCTTTTTTCAACGTCGACTAATTCGAGAGTTGTATTTGCCATTAGCGCTTACCTCCTGCGGCCTTTCGACCAATGTAAGTGTTGATCATTACTGCTGAGAACAGGATTGCCCCTAGGAAGGTTGAAGTCCAGTCTGAATTCCAAAGTGAGAATGGGATTCCGATATAGGCCATACCCATGATGATTGCACCAATCGATGCACCAATCGCCGAGCCGGCACCACCAGTTAGAAGTGTTCCACCTACTGCCGCGGCAATGATGTAGTAAAACTCCTGACCTACACCCTGACCAGCCTGCATACCCTGCAATCGCAGTACGAAGATGATTCCAACAAGAGCTGCCGCAACCGAAGTACCCATGAATAGAGCAATCTTGGTTCGAGCAACTGGAACACCAGCATTTCGTGCCGCGTTCTGGTCTCCACCGGCTGCAAAGATCCAGTTACCGAACTTGGTTCTAGTAAGCAGGAAGGTTGCAAGGATGGTGAGAAGTAGCCACCAAGCGAGTGAGATTTGGAAGTTTTGGTCGCCAACTTTGAAAGTGCTTGCAAAAATCGTTTTGGCGCTGTCATAACCGGCTGCTTTTTCAACGCCGGTAACACGCACCGAGCCAGTAATGATCATGGTGAGTGCGAAGTTGGCACCCTTAAGAATGAAGAATGTGGCCAAGGTAATGATGAAGGAAGGCAGTTTGGTTCTTACAACCAGGAAGCCATTTATGAACCCGATTCCAGCTGCGAACACAAGCCCGATGATGATTGCCAGCCAAATGTTCAAGCCGAGCTTCGAAACTAGTACGCCAACTAGTAGACCGGTAGTGCCAACCATGACACCGGACGAAAGGTCAAATTCACCGGCGATCATAAGTAAGGCCACAGCGATGGCAACGATGCCAATCGGGGCTGCGATGTCGGTCCAACCTGCAATACCTGGAAGCTTTGCAAAGTTTCCAGTGGTGTCGGTAGAAGTAAATAGGATAAAGATTGCGATGGCGCCGAGAAGAGCTCCCACCTCGGTGCGGCGTAATGCCCTAGTTAAGAAAGAAGCTTTTTTAACTCTTTCGTCAGTTGTCGGTGAAGTCGACATTTAACTGCCTTTCGATTTAGTTCTTTGTGTTTTTAATGAAATTTGGGGGTGGGCTGAGAAACAACCCACCCCCAAATCGCGGTGCTAATTTTTAGCGGGTACCGGCCTTAACCAGTGCCTGAACGGTACCAACGTTGTCCTTGGTTACGAAACCAGGACCCGAGTAGATTGGCTGACCGCCACCTACCTGGTTACCGTTGGTTAGCGCTAGGTACAGTAGGACAACCGAGAGGTAACCCTGAGCGTACTGCTGCTGGTCGATGGCAAATTCCATCTTTCCGTCAGCGATAGCCTGTAGGGCCTCTGGGGACATGTCTACGGTACCGATCTTTAGCGATAGACCTAGGTCGGTTGCAGCAGGTAGAACAGCCTTTGCAGCGATGTCAGCGTTTAGCGCGAACACGGCGTCAATGGTCTTGTCTGCCTGTAGAGCAGCCTTGATCTTTGCTGAAGCAGCGGTTAGGTCTGCAAGTCCACCATCTAGGTTGAAGTTGGTGGTCTTACCCTTGAAGGTCTGCGATAGACCCTTGCAACGGTCTGCAAGGCCCGAGTTACCGGCCTCCTGGATTGGGCATAGAACGTGCTTTACGCCCATAGCGTTGAACTTTAGACCAGCCTGCTGACCAGCGATGATTTCATCCTGACCAACGTGGGTGAATGCACCAAGCTCAGCAAATACTGACGAGCCTGAGTTCATGGTTACGGTTGGGATGCCTGCAGCGTGAGCCTTTAGCATGGCGTCCTTGATGGCGCCCGCGTCTGGTGCTGATGCAGCAATACCCCTACAACCAGCAGCTACACCGGCTTCAATCGTTGAAGCCTGCTTTGCTGAATCGTTGTTCGAACCCTGGTAATCAAGAGTTACACCTAGGTCAGCAGCTGCTGCCTCGGCACCCTTCTGAGCTACGGTCCAGAACGAACCACCATCTCCGTGGGTGTAAACACAGATCTTTAGGTCTTTGTGTCCTGCGTCAGTAGCAGCTGGTGCGGCTGCGGAACAACCCGACAGTGCAATAGCCGATACAGCAACGAGGGCTAGAGCCTTCATCTTTAACGACATTTGTTTCCTCTCATCATTTGAGTCGAGCTTCTTCGCTCAACAAAGTTAGTTTGTCTTAACAAAAACGGAACGTTCCACGAAACTAGCATGTCGTTACCAATTCGCAACCATGACCAGATTTAGTTCGACTTTGTTAGTCTGACAGGATTTTAGAAGTTCTTGCCAGTTACATACCTTTCACTTGATTTGTCCTAACATAAGCGAAACTTGCTAGCATTAGGAACGTTCCATTTTTAGGAGGAAGACTATGCAGTACGACAAAATCGCCGGAGCCCCAATCTCGTGGGGTGTTTGTGAAGTCCCTGGCTGGGGTCACCAGATGGGCCCAGAGCGCGTATTGCGCGAAATGGCATCGCTTGGACTAAAGGCTACCGAATTCGGTCCTCTAGGTTTCTTGCCGGTAGAGGCAGAGGCCCGGGCTAAGGTTCTACACGATCTCAACATGCACGCCACTGGAGGATTCTTCCCAGTGTTGCTTCACGATGCATCGCACGACCCACTTCAATTTGTTGAGGAAGAACTTCGCAGTTACGTTGCCACCGGCGCCACCACTTTGGTGCTCGCTGCTGACAGTGGCAAAGCAGGTTATGACGAAAAGCGTCCCGAACTTACCGATGAACAATGGGCAACCGTGTTCAAGAACCTAAATGCAATCTCTGCTCTGGCTAACTCAGTTGGTGTTACAGCTGTTCTGCACCCACACGTAGGCACCATCATTGAGACGCACGAGGACGTTGTGAAGGTTGTCAACGGAACCGACATTGCATTTTGCCTAGATACCGGTCACATGGTGATTGGTGGAGCCGACCCAGTTTGGTTCTCGGATGCACACGCCACTCGCGTTGCCCACTCACACCTCAAAGATGTAAACCTCGACTGGGCCAAAAAGGTTCAAGAAGGTGAAGTCACCTATTACGAGGCCGTGGTTCAGGGTATGTATCGCCCTCTAGGAACCGGTGATGTAGACATTCGCGCCATCGTTCGTAACCTGCTTCAGTCTGGTTACCAAGGCTGGTTCGTTCTCGAACAGGACAACGTCATTACTTCTGAGCCTGCCGAAGGTTCGGGCCCTTACGAGGATGCTCGTGTAAGTGTGGAGTTCCTTCGCAACGTGATTGCCGAAATCTATTAGCGCCAAATGGCAAACGAAAATCCCTCCACCTAATCGGTGGAGGGATTTTCGCTCTAAATGAAGGTGTTCGAGTCTTAGAGTTTGATCGACTTTCCGGACTTAGCTGATTCAAGAGCGGCATCGGCGAGAATTAGTGCCTGGCGTCCGTCCTCGTAGGAAGGA
>CANFJH010000022.1 GCA_947447395.1 Microbacteriaceae bacterium
CAGGTGTTGGCACACATTGGAAAGCCGATGGTCGACGTACGATCGCCACAGGAGTACAACGGTGAACGCACCCACATGCCGAACTATCCGCAAGAAGGAGCCCTTCGAGCAGGGCACATTCCTGGTGCACAGTCAGTTCCGTGGGCTCGAGCTGCGAATGAAGACAAAACCTTTAGAACTCGAGTGGAACTTGAAGCTATCTATGAAGGCGAAAAGGGTTTGAAGGTTGACGATGATGTGGTTGCTTACTGCCGAATCGGAGAACGCTCTAGCCATACCTGGTTTGTGTTGAAGTACCTGCTCGGATTTAGTCGAGTGCGTAACTACGACGGATCCTGGACTGAGTGGGGCAGCCTGGTTGGCGCACCAATCGTGCTTGGAGATGAACCAGGCGTATTCTCGAAGTAATGACTTCCATCGTTCAAGCTCTAGACGAACTGGCCTCCGAATTCGGTGAGCTAGCCGTCAAAGACCGACTGACTCTACTTCTGGAAATAGCCGGTGAATTGCCTGAGCTACCAACCCGCTATTCGCAACACCCAGATCTGCTAGAGCGGGTCGAAGAATGCCAATCACCCGTTTTTTTGTTCGTTGAGGTTATAAACGATCGCGTTGGAATATTCTTGACCGCGCCAGAAGAGGCCCCTACAACTCGCGGTTTCGCCAGTATTTTGCATCAACTTTTAGACGGACATACGGTTCATGAAGTGCTTGACGCTCCGGAGGACATTCCAGACCGATTGCACCTAAAAGAGGCGGTTTCGCTTCTTCGAATTAATGGACTTCGTGGAATGCTAAATCGAATCAAACGTCAGGTTCGAGAAAAGTCGGCATGACCTGGCTTGATTCTTACCAACCCTTCGATGGCGTTCGACTCAACATGATTGCAACCCCCAATGGTCAATTTGTAGGCCAGGCAGGATCAAGTCGCGAAATAAGTAACCCGCTGGACCGAAGTTTGATTATCAAGCTTCGTGAGCTGTCTGATGTGTACGTGACCGGAGGCAACACCTTTCGAAGCGAAGGATACAAAAAACCGAATCACGGCACGCTTGCGGTGATCACTCAAAAACCAAGCCAATTGCCAGACGGCGTGATGGCACTTGACTTAGATACGGCCTTGGAAAAGCTGCGTTCGCTCGGATATCGACGCATTTTGTTAGAAGTTGGACCGCACCTGGCAGCAAAATTTCTAAGTGAAAATCTCGTGGATGAATTTTGCCTGACGGTACCAAAAGGCCGACAAGTTGATGCTCGTGGAATACTGGATTCCTTTGGCGCAAATCTCGTTCTAGAGTCAGAATCCAAAATCGAAGACACCTTGTTCACTAGGTGGCGGCGTGGCAACGATTAGCCGCGTGGGTTAGCCAATATTCTTGAAAAGTGCTTGAACTTGAGATCGACGAGAGTGCTAATGCGGAATTTCGCTTAGCAGCTAATTCGTTGTCGCGCGCCCACGTTCGAAGTGAAGTCATAATTGATCAGATCGACGCTCCTTCAAATCTTTCGAGACATGCAATTGCCTTTGCCTGCGACGTTAAAGCCGTCGAAGGTGATTCATCTGTTTTTAGAGGAACAGGACGTTTCATTCTGTTATGGGACGACGCCCCACAAGAATCTTGGACCAACAACTACCGAGTAATTCTTTACGCAAAGTCCCCGCTAGAAACCGACATCGGTTTTGATGATGATTCGGCAGAAATTGCTTGGGCTTGGCTCATGACATCACTTGAACAGCACGGCGCCACTGTAGAGGTTGCCGGCGGTACCACAACTCGTGTTCTTTCAGTTGGTCATGGAACTCTCGCTGCCCAGTCGCACCATGCTGAATTGGAACTTAGGGCGAGTTGGTGCCCAACTACCGATGAATTGACTGGGCATCTAGAAGCTTGGATCGATCTCATTTGCATGATGAGTGGGCTTTCGCTACACGGCGAAGGAGTTACCTCAATTGACCGCAGAAATTAGCGAGGAAACTCCTACTGAACTGCCTCTTCGTGGTTCGTCGGTTGCCCCGGTCTATTACCTTGATTCGGCTGAAGAACTTCTAGGCGCCATTGAGAGCCTCAAAGTTGGCACCGGGCCACTCGCCATAGATGCTGAGCGAGCAAGCGGTTTCAAGTACAGCAGTCGCGCGTATCTCATTCAGGTGCACAGGGCCGGAACAGATGTATTTCTGATTGACCCAATCCCCCTGGCTGGTTCTGATGCTTGGACTGCCTTTGCTGAATTTTGCAACAGATTGCCCTGGATCCTGCACGCTGCAACCCAAGACCTGTCGTGCCTGAATGAGGTGAATTTAGTTCCGATTGAATTGATTGATACTGAGTTGGGCTCGAGACTTCTGGGGCTCCCTCGCGTTGGCTTAGGTGCTGCCTGCGAGCAACTGCTTGGCTTTCGACTTGCCAAAGAACACTCGGCTGCAGACTGGTCCATCAGGCCCTTTCCAAACGCATGGTTGAACTACGCGGCTCTAGACGTTGACGTGCTGCCAGATCTAGCTCAGGTCCTCCTGGAGCAACTTGAACGAGCCGGGAAACTCGATCTTGCAAAGCAAGAGTTTCAAAACCTTCTGTTTTTTAAAGCCAAGCCACAGAATCCGGATCGTTGGCGTTCAATGACCGGCCTGCACGAGGTAAAAGACGCGCAAAGATTAGCCATAGCTAGAGACTTGTGGATTGCACGGGATGAATTGGCTGAGAAACTCGATGTATCACCGGGTCGCCTGGTTCCAGACTCATCGATTGTTGCACTTGTGAAATCAAAAGTGACTTCAAGATCGGAACTTGCTTCACTCTCTAGCTTTAATGGTCGAGCTTCACGCACGTACCTTGATACTTGGTGGGAAGCCTATTCGAGGGGGCTCAGTACTAGGGATTTGCCGCCATTGAAAATTTCTACAAGTGGCATTCCTAACCATCGAAATTGGCCAAATCGTTTCCCCGATGCGGATGCACGTTTGCAAATTCTGAAACCTATTATGGCCGAGCTCGCGTTGGAGCTTGAAATTCCTAGCGAGAATATTTTGCAACCTGATTTGATGCGAAGAGTTGCCTGGGAGCCGGAATCGGACATCTCAAATCAACTATTTGAATTGGGCGCTCGAAAGTGGCAAATCGAAGCAGTGTCTGAAAAATTTACTTCGGCTCTCGCAACTCTGAAGCAGTAACTTCGACAATCTTTTTTGCGTGCGGTACTTTCGCACCAAGAACTTGAGCAACAATGTCGTGAGTTATTTGCTTTGCGGTTAGTCCGACTCGCTCAAGGATTTCATCTCGAGAGGCGTGCTCCAAAAACTCATCTGGTAAGCCAATTTCGTTTAGTGCCGTATCGATTTGAGCCGTACGCAAGTCTTGGCGAATTCTCGTGCCAATTCCTCCGACTTTCACGCCGTCTTCGATGGTCACAACAAGTCGGTGTTCTGCGGCTTCCTGAAGTACGGTCTTTGGAACCGGAACGACCCACCTAGGATCGACCACGGTACAACCAATGCCTTGGGCTCTTAGAAGTTCTGCTGTTTGCATTGCGATGGTAGCCATCGAACCAATAGCCACAATCAGCACGTCTTTAGCGGGTGATTGGTAAAGGAAATCTACTCCGTCATTGGATCGCTTTAGCGCGTCGATGCTGGTGATAGCAACTCCCTTAGGGAATCGAATTACCGTAGGAGCATCATTTACTTGGATTGCCTCGCGGAGTTCCTCACGCAGACGTGTCGCATCTCTCGGCGCTGCAATGCGAATAGATGGAATCACCTGCAGTACCGACAAATCCCACATACCGTGATGGCTTGCTCCATCAGGACCAGTTACTCCGGCTCTATCCAGGACAAAGGTGACTCCCGCTTTGTGGAGCGCCACGTCCATTAAAACTTGGTCAAACGCACGGTTTATGAACGTCGCGTAAACGGCTACAACCGGGTGCAAGCCACCGTAGGCCATACCAGCCGCCGAAGCAACAGCATGCTGTTCAGCAATTCCTACGTCAAATACTCGATCTGGGTATTTGGCAGCCATGGCATCCAAGCCGACAGGAATCGTCATGGCGCCGCTAATTCCAACTATGTCTTTACGAACATCAGCAATAGCAACCATCTCGTCTCGGAACACATTCGTCCAAGACGCTCCCCCGGAAATTTCCAGCGATTCACCTGTAGTTGGGTCGATCTTGCCGACGGCGTGGAATTGATCGTCCTCGTTTAGCATCGCAGGGTCAAAACCCTTACCCTTTTGGGTCATCACGTGAACAATTACTGGACTCGAATAGTGCTTGGCTTGCTTCAGCGCATGTTCAACAGCCAGAATGTCGTGACCGTCAACCGGTCCAATATATTTGATGTCAAGATTTGGAAACATGCTCTGAGGAGCCATTGTTTCTAAGGCACTACGGCCGGCCCCACGAGCTGCGTTGAAGACCAAGCGACCCATCGTGCCAAAAGAGTAAAAAACGCGCTTGCTCAACCGGTACATACGCTTATACAAACGATCGGTTCGAATGTTTGTAAGGTGTTTAGCCAATCCGCCAATGGTGGGTGCATACGACCGACCGTTATCGTTGACTACGATCACAAGCTTCCGGTCGTTCTCGTGAGTGATGTTATTTAGGGCTTCCCAGGTCATACCGCCGGTCAGCGCTCCATCGCCTAAAAGAGCAATAACGTAACGATCGTCTTGACCCGAAATTTTGAATGCCTTAGCAATTCCGTCTGCCCATGAAAGCGAACTAGATGCGTGTGAACTTTCAACCACATCATGTTCTGATTCAGACCTTTGCGGGTAGCCAGCAATGCCACCCTTCCGTCGTAGGCTGCTCAGGTCGCGGCGCCCAGTCAATAATTTGTGAACGTAAGACTGATGTCCGGTATCGAAAATGATTGGGTCTTTAGGTGACTCAAACACGCGATGAATTGCAACAGTAGTCTCAACCACACCAAGGTTTGGTCCGAGGTGCCCACCGGTCTTCGCCACTGATTGAACTAGGTGTTCACGAATTTCAGCGCATAGTACCGGCAGCTGGGAATCGGAGAGCGCATCTAGGTCCCTGGGGCCGTTGATGTTCTCTAAGATACCCATGACAGTAATAACCCACTGAGTTGTGAGTTTATGCCACCAATGAACGTAGTACGTACTGAAGAATTCCACCGTTACGGTAGTAGTCCGCTTCACCAGGTGTGTCGATACGAACAACCGCGTCGAAAACAATTTCCCGCTTACCAGCAGGAGAATGCGCCGATGGCTTGGCCGTAACCTTCAAGGTCTTTGGAGTTGTTCCATTGTTGAGCTCGGTGATTCCCTCAATCGTAAAGATCTCGGTACCATCCAGCCCGAGGCTAGCTGCAGTCTGACCAGCAGGGCACTGAAGTGGAACCACTCCCATTCCAATTAGGTTGCTACGGTGAATGCGCTCGAAGCTTTCAGCAATAACTGCCTTGACGCCAAGAAGGCTGGTTCCCTTAGCAGCCCAGTCACGGGAAGAACCGGTTCCATACTCTTTGCCGCCTAGTACAACGAGAGGAGTTGACTCTGCGCGGTAGTTCTCGGCAGCATCAAAAATGAAGCTCTGAGGTGCATCCGTCTTAGTGAAGTCGCGAGTGTAACCACCCTCAACACCATCTAGCAGCAGGTTCTTTAGACGTATGTTTGCAAAAGTTCCACGAATCATGACTTCGTGGTTTCCACGACGCGAACCGTAGCTGTTGAAATCAGCACGCGCAACACCGAGCGAAGTTAGGTACTTACCTGCTGGTGAGTCTGCCTTGATGGAGCTTGCAGGGCTGATGTGGTCAGTGGTGACCGAATCTCCTAGAAGTGCTAGCACGCGAGCATTTTCGATGTCTTTGACAGGATCAGGGTTTATCGTCATACCGTCGAAGTATGGAGCCTTCTGAACATAAGTCGACTTTTCATCCCATGCAAAGGTCGCTCCGGTTGGAGTAGGTAGACCCTTCCAACGTGCGTCTCCCTCGAAAACACTTCCATACTGCTTCTTGAACATTGAGGAGTTGATCGAAGAGTCGATAGTGGCCTGAACCTCTTCGGCAGAAGGCCAAATGTCTTTAAGGAAAACGTCATTGCCATTCGAGTCCTTGCCAAGTGAATCCGACTCAAAGTCAAAGTTCATGGTTCCAGCAAGGGCATAGGCGATTACAAGTGGCGGCGAGGCGAGATAGTTCATCTTTACATCAGGGCTAATACGGCCTTCGAAGTTTCGGTTTCCCGATAGAACTGCGGTCACAGCTAGGTCGTTGGTTTGAATCGAGGATGAAATGTGCTCATCAAGAGGACCAGAGTTACCAATACAGGTTGCACAACCGTAACCAACCAGGTTGAAGCCCAGTGCGTCGAGGTCGTCGGTTAGGCCGGCCTTTTCGTAGTACTCGGTAACGACTTTCGAACCAGGTGCGAGAGAGGTCTTGACCCAAGGTTTTGCCTTTAGACCCTTGGCAACTGCATTACGGGCTACCAAGCCAGCAGCCAGCATTACCGACGGGTTAGAGGTGTTGGTACAGGAAGTGATTGAGGCAATGGTCACATAGCCGTTGTCAATTGTGTAGTCCTTGCCCTCAACCGCACTTGGCTTGGAAACCTGTGAGGTGTAGGTAGGAAGTACTTCATTGAATGCAGACTTTGCCTTAGCAAGTTCAATTCGGTCTTGTGGGCGCTTAGGGCCTGCAATTGAAGTCTTGACTGTGCTGAGATCTAGCTCTAGGTACTCGCTGTACACAGGTTCGATGCTTGGATCGTGCCAAAGACCCTGAGCCTTGGTGTAGGCCTCAACGAGTGCAACTTCTTCGTCGGTGCGACCAGTGATTCGAAGGTAATCAAGAGTGACTTCATCAATTGGGAAGATGGCCACAGTGGAACCAAACTCCGGGCTCATGTTTCCGATGGTTGCGCGGTTAGCTAGTGGAACCGATGAAACTCCAGCACCATAGAACTCAACAAACTTTCCGACTACCCCGTGCTTTCGAAGCTGCTCGGTGATGGTCAAAACTACGTCGGTTGCAGTCACGCCAGTTGGGATCGAACCGGTTAGCTTGAAACCAACCACACGCGGGATAAGCATTGAAACTGGCTGGCCTAGCATTGCTGCTTCGGCTTCAATTCCACCGACACCCCAACCTAGGACGCCAAGTCCGTTAACCATGGTGGTGTGCGAGTCGGTGCCGACACAGCTATCTGGATATGCCTGAAGTTCCCCGTTTACTTCGCGAGCCATCACGGTTCGAGCTAAGTACTCGATGTTTACCTGGTGCACGATACCGGTGCCAGGTGGAACGACCTTGAAGTTATCAAAAGCAGTCTGACCCCAACGAAGGAACTGGTAACGCTCGCCATTTCTCTGATACTCAAGCTCTACGTTCTTTTCGAAGGCGTCTGGGCTTCCGGCTACGTCAATGATTACCGAGTGGTCAATAACCATTTCGGCTGGAGCAAGCGGGTTGATCTTCTTAGGGTCTCCACCAAGTGCTGATACTGCCTCGCGCATGGTCGCAAGGTCAACGATGCAAGGAACTCCGGTGAAATCCTGCATGATTACTCGTGCTGGAGTGAACTGAATCTCGGTGTCTGGTTCTGAGCTTGGATCCCAGCTGGCAAGAGCCTTGATCTGCTCAGCAGTCACGTTCGCACCGTCTTCGGTGCGAAGTAGGTTCTCTAAGAGAATCTTGAGACTGTATGGCAGCTTTGGGGCGTTTAGTGAATCTAGGCGAAAGTATAGATATTCTTTGTCGCCAACCTTCAACTTGTCGGCAGCCTTGAAACTATTTACCTTAGACATCTTTACTCCTACTAAAACAGCACTGTCACCATAAAAACTACCATTACTTGGCCTTGGTTAGGGTAACCCTTGCCACCAACCAACTAAACCAAATTGTGAGTGCATACAACGGCGTACCTAGTAACAACTTGGCAAGGCCTAGAGCCGGAACTTGGCCGGTCAGATAAAGGGGAACCTCAACCGCAAGACGTAGTAAAAACATGATTAACCACATCGCAGAAACCCAAAAATATCTACGATAAACGTCTCGGTCTGCTCGCCACTTTTTCAAATCGCTATTCAGCAATCCGAGCACAATTCCAGCCAGTGGAAACCTGACAACTAACGAGATTCCAAACGCTAAGGCGTATGCAACGTTTGTCAGAAGACCTGGGACAAAATAATCAGCCGCATGGGTGTTGTTTAGTCCGTCACGAAGTGGTAAATAGATGGACAAACCGAGACCAACGACGCCTGCGACCACCTGTGTAAGTGGTCTTTTTTTGATGATCTGATAAATGGCGAATCCAAGAGCAATGGTGCCGGAAATTACCGCCGCTAAGAAAACGTTAAACGTGAGGCTGAAAACTGTCACATATACTGTTCCCGGAACTAGGGACTCTAAAATTCCAATTGGCCCACCAACCGACGCCAACAAGTCTTTGGGTGACTGCTCTTTGCCGCTAGAAGACAAAATTAGATGCCAAACTTTGGTGGAACGAAATTTCCATCAGGAACTTTGAGAGGCAGTGGTTCTCTAGGAGGTAGGGGTGCACTTCCTCGGTCTATTACCAAGGATCGGAAAATGTCTTCCATGTTCAAGGCGGCATTTGGATCGGTAAGTGCAAGGCCACTGATTGCACCCCGGAGGAACCAGCGTGGACCGTCATAGCCAATAAAGCGAACTTCACGTTTGGAATCATTTGTAACTAGAACAGCATCCAGTTGTTTACCCAAGCCACCTACAGTCTCGACTACCTTGCCACCTGAGCTAGTTATGGTTTCCAATAACTGCTGATAAATTTCGGGCCATAGTTCTTCACTTTTCGCCGCCGAGAATACCGACACCTGAAGTACCGAACCCTGATGTTCGAAACTAACTGCAACGATGGCATTCGTTGATTCATCTACTTCAGCCCGAACTGAAACGCCTTCAATAGTTGGCATCAAGATGCTTCCAAAAGAAAGGTAACCGAGAGTGGAAGTTACTTCAGTCGAATCATGCGGACCGGCTAAGTTGGTAACGGTCAAATCTGACATTATTTGACTCCCGTTGAACCAAAGCCAGATTCTCCACGATGTGATTCGGGTAGTCGTTCGACCTCAATGAATTTAGCCTGCGAGAACTGCTGAATCACAAGCTGGGCAATGCGATCTAGTCTTTGCACAGGGAAGTCCTGATCTGTGCTGTTGTAAAGGGTAACCATAATTTCGCCACGATATCCGGCGTCAATGGTTCCAGGTGTATTTAGAACCGTAATGCCATGCTTGGCAGCGAGTCCCGACCGAGGATGAACTAGGCCTACATAACCATCTGGAAGGGCAATCGAAACACCCGTTTTCACCAAAACGCGGCCTCTAGCAGGTACGACAGTTGCTTCGGATGCTCGCAAATCACAGCCTGCATCGCCCGGTTGTGCATAGGCTGGCATCAGCTCAGAATCGGCAACAATTAGCACTGAAACAGTTTCGGTCATGGTTAGAGCGTAGTCTAAATCTGTGATTCTTTACCGTGAACGAGTGTTGCCAAGCGCAGCAAATTTATCTTTGCCAATCTTGTTATTTCCCAGTGCACTTGCCGTAATGTTGCCGATTAACGCCCCGCTTTCGCTTCCAGTCGCCGCATTAGTCACAGTTTCACTAGTGTTGATTCTTTTTTTTAGGGCGCCAACGATCTCGGTCACTTCTGAATCACTTTCTGCGAAGAATGCCGTTATCAGCCGCAAATACTTGGGGGAAGCAAGGGTTATTTCCAAGGGTGAAATGTTCCAAGAACTTGGGCCTAATTTAGATGCTCGTGCTTGGCTTTCCATTCAAGCAAGCGTAAAAGGCCTAGTGCGCGTTGAAATTAAAGACCCGAACGACCCAACGCCCTATTGGCTGATCAGCACCAGAAAGCCAGAAGTTCTAGTCGAAACCCTAAACGACTAGTTAGCCAGCGCACTCGGTACAGAATGGGCCGTCAATGTCGCCCTTTTTCTTGACCTTCGAAATCTGGGAACGGTGTTTCACGATGAAGCAATCCATGCAAGTGAACTCGTCCGTTTGAGGCGGTATTACTACTACTTCAGTTAGCTCGTCCTGCTTGTCTGGGTCAATGATCTCACCAACGTGCTCGACTTCGTCAAGGTCGGAACTAACAGAAGACTTCTCTGGGAGCCGTTCCTTGAGTGCTTCGAGGGACTCTGCATCATCGTCATTTTTGCGAGGTGCATCGTAATCGGTGGCCATTTGCCTACCCTTCGTGAATCATCTTTTGCTTAAGCGCGTTTAGTGTCTAACATGTTCTGCGATTTCGCAATCGCGAAACACCTAAACGCCCAAAAAAAGTTCTTTATTCCACACCTACGACAATCCCGAGGTTTTCTTTCATAGGTGGCAAACTCTTGGCAGGAGGCTTTTATGCGCGAGTTGAACCCAATCGGGCGCGAAAATGACTCGTTGCTCTTGGTTAGTCAAGACGGCGAACAATTTTCAGTCGCGATCGACGAAACATTGAGTCGAACCCTAAAAGAACATCGGGTTCCGGATAAAAGCGGAAAACAGCTAACTCCTCGAGAAATCCAGGATGCAGTTCGTGCTGGTGAATCAGTAACCGCGATTGCTGAACGCAGCGGGACCAGCCTCTCACTTGTTGAACGTTTCGCACATCCAGTCATCGAAGAACTTCAACACATTCTCGATCTTGGCCTGAGTATCAGAGTTGAACTGCCTGCAGATCGATTCAACGAGGTAGCCAAGAAGGCTTTTGGTGATGTTGTCACAGAAAACCTAAACGCTTCAGGATCGTCAAGTGTTTCTTGGTCTGCAAAGCGCGGGGAAAACTCTGTATGGGAATTAACAGTTGAATACACTCTGCCTGATTCAAATCACTTTGCGACGTGGACATTCGACCCGCGTCGGTATCAACTAACACCCGAAAATAGCAATGCCCAAGCGCTCTCCAAGCCAGGGCAAGCCATAGATAGCCCATTGGCTTCAGCCCCTAAAAGCAATGCGGTGGCCCAGCACCCTTCTTCGAGTGAACCCGTAGTTACCGCAGATAAATTGCAGGCATTCAGAAGCAGACGGGCTAAGGCTCAGGAATCGGCTGAAATAGTCGCTGACGTAATTTCGATTACGGCCGCAATTGAACCGATTCCAGATGACCTGGGCGAAGAAAATCAGGAACCAGTTGAATTGGTAAGCGACGAGATCGAAAGCGCTCCGGTTATCGAACCTCCAAAGAAGACTCGGGCACCAATGCCGTCTTGGGATCAAATTGTTCGTGGCACTCAATCTGACGACGGTGACGCTTTTTAGTATTTCCCGAGTCTGATAAGTGGAACTCTGGTTTCTGCGTCTGAGATTCCACCGTGCTGACCTATTAGCTTCATGTGATGAGATTTAGCAAACCTGCGGTCATAGGCAACCTTATTTGTCTTCCAAATCAAAAATACGTCGGGAAGAAACTCTCCCGTCTCAGGTGAAAATTCTCCGGTCCATCCAGCCTTGGCCAGATCGGATGGCGAGCAAACATAGGCTTCTCCCCCGAATTCGTTTTCTGCAAGGTTTACGAATTCTTCCAAGCTTTCGCCTTCATTTAGATAAATGAAATTACATCGAGGATCTCCGGCTGTGTGCAGTACTGCATCCGAATACCACCCATATTCTTCAAGGAATATCTGGTTGCCCTTTTCAACATCCATCACTCCATGATCTGCTGTCAGTAATACACCCGAATTAAGGGATAGCTTGTTGCTCATTCTGTGAACCAGGAGATCTAACTCTTCGAGTAGATGCAACCACTCAGTGGATTCGACGCCAAATTTGTGTGCAGCTTGATCCAATTCGGGAATGTATAGATAACTCAGCGATGGCCCATCACCCAAAAAAACTTTCTCCAACTGCGCAAATCGATCTGCAATCTTGTCTGCAACCAAATAGGTGGCGTTTTTCATGGTTAGTTCTGTAAACCCGCTTTGCTCGTAAGCCTTAGGCCCAATGAATGAAACCTGAAGCCCAACGGCCATTTCGGAAAGGCATTCAACGAATTTGAAATTGGCAGCTTCAGCCTTTGAGCTCCATCCGGTTAGAAGATTCGTGGCTATCGCTTGCTTCCGATCAAATACCGAATAGCCAATTACGCCGTGTACCGAGGAACGGTCTCCCGTTGCAAATCCAGCAAGAGATGTGGCCGTGGTACTAGGAAACTCACACCTGATTGAAGTGTCTAGCTTCCCATTCAAAAATCTTGAATATGCTGGGGATTTCTTCAAATTTTCATAACCCAAACCATCAACCAAAATTACGGCCGCGTGCTTTACTTTCGGAAGCCTAAGTCGGTTCTCTCCCGTTCCACCGACCGAGGCGAGCGCACTGATAAAGACATCCGAGAGCCTCCCCACATCTTTAGGGGCGGCGGGTAGCATCGAAGGGGTCATCCCCTAGAGTTTGCCACAACGAATAAAGAAATCATGACGAACAACATCTCACCTTCAGAAAAAATTGTCGATATTGACTTGACTCTTGAAATGCAAGAGTCGTTTCTGGAGTACTCGTATTCGGTGATCTACTCTCGAGCTCTCCCAGACGCGCGTGATGGGCTGAAACCAGTTCACCGTCGAATCATTTATCAAATGGGTGAGATGGGTCTTCGCCCAGACAAAGGGCACGTTAAATCAGCACGCGTTACCGGCGAGGTAATGGGTAAACTCCACCCCCACGGCGATTCTGCGATTTATGACGCAATGGTCCGTATGGCCCAAGATTTCAGCCTTCGCATGCCCCTGATCGATGGTCACGGAAACTTCGGAAGTTTAGATGACGGACCAGCGGCAGCCCGATACACCGAGGCTCGTTTGAGCCAGGCTGCGATGTTGATGAACGAAGACCTCGACGAAGATGTTGTGAACTTCAAACCTAACTACGACGCACAACTAACCGAGCCAGAAGTGCTTCCTGCAGCGTTCCCGAACCTACTAGTAAACGGTTCTGCCGGTATCGCAGTTGGCATGGCGACCAACATGGCCCCCCACAACCTGCGTGAAACAATTGCGGCGGCTATTCACCTACTGAACAACGTTGATGCTTCCAACACTGACCTGATGAAATTCGTTCCTGGTCCTGACCTTCCGACCGGCGGGATCATCGTTGGTCTCGATGGTATTAGGGACGCCTATGAAACCGGACGCGGTTCATTCAAAACGCGCGCAAAGGTTTCCGTAGAAAGTGTTAGCCCAAGAAAACTCGGTTTGGTCATTACCGAACTTCCGTACTTGGTTGGACCAGAAAAGGTCATCGAAAAGATCAAGGAGGGCGTGAACAACAAGAAACTTCAGGGTATATCCGACGTCACCGACCTCACCGATCGCACCAATGGCCTAAAGCTCGTGATCGGGTTAAAGACTGGTTTCGACCCAGACGTTGTGCTGGACTTGCTCTACCGATTTACACCGATGGAAGACTCATTCGGAATCAACAACGTCGCACTAGTTCACGGCCGTCCACAGACTCTGGGCCTTCGTGATCTTCTCGGCGTCTTCTTAGCCCACCGCATTACGGTAACGCGTCGTCGAAGTGAAAATCGACTCGGAAAAAAGAAGGCCCGCCTTCACTTAGTTGAGGGTCTTCTAAAAGCAATTCTTGAAATCGACGAGGTTATTCGGATAATTCGGTCTTCTGACGAAGTCGATCACGCTCGCACTAACTTGATGAACCGATTTGCTCTCTCGGAAATTCAGGCGGAGTACATTCTGGAACTTCGCCTGCGCCGCCTTACAAAGTTCAGCAAACTAGAACTTGACTCTGAAGCAGATAGTTTGGCCCAGGAGATCGAGGTCCTTGAGAAACTTCTTGGAAATGACAGTCTTTTGAAAGCGCTTGTCTCCGAAGAACTGCAGGCAGTGGCTGATAAGTACGGCGATGCTAGACGAACCCAACTTCTAGATGAGTCCGGCGAAGTGAAAGCCGTCAGTAACGCCAAGGCGATTGCTTCTGGAGCCGAACTAGCAGACACGGAATGTTCAATACTTCTGACCGCCAGCGGGCTACTAGGCCGTACCCCAGAGTATGTCCCTAGTCAACCGGGTGCTAAGCGCAAGCGACATGACGCAGTTGCAAAACACATTGAGACGAGCACCCGCAAGGATGTCGGATTCCTAACCAGTGCAGGCCGAATGCTTCGAATTCATTCGGGAGACATTCCGCCGGTTGGAGACACCTTCGACCCAGCTTCTGCAATCAAAATTACGGAATTCCTGGGGCTCAAAGGAGATGAAAAACTAATTGACATATTTGACCTAAGTAGCGTCGAAGAGTTGGCCTTAGCTACCGCCCAAGGAGTTATCAAGCGGGTTACTGCAGACTATCCCGCCAAGGACGAATTCGAAATGATTACTCTCAAAGATGGCGACCGCGTAGTTGGTGCAGCGATTGCGAATGACGCCACCGAATATGTGCTGATCACTTCAGATGCTCAGTTGCTTCGCTTTGATGCTTCATCAGTACGAGCCACTGGTAGAGGGGCTGCTGGTATCGCTGGAATTAATCTGAGCGATGGCGCTCAAGTTATTTCGTTTGGCAAGGTAGTCGTGCCTTCCGAAGTGCAAGTAATTACCGCAGCAAAGTCGGGCAGCACACTTGCCGGTATCGATGGCGGAAGCCTGAAACGTTCAGCTCTAAGTGAATTCCCGTCCAAGGGGCGTGCAACTGGTGGCGTTAGAGCGCACAAGTTCATTCGCGATGAAGATCACCTGTACTTTGCTTGTGTTATTGCTGGAGAACCGCTTGGTGCAAGTGCAGATGGTAAGCCGATTGACTTGGAAGCCATCCCGACGGCTAAACGAGATGCGAGTGGTTCCACAATTGACATCGCTATTTCGAGTGTAGGAACCCGCTAAAAGCTTTAGGCGTCAATCTTTTCGGTATCGAAACTGTCTGCAGAATCAATGATGAAGTCGCGACGTGGGGCAACCTCATTGCCCATCAAAAGCTCAAAAACCTTTTCGGCTGCAGCCAGATCTTCCACGCGAACTCTTCTAAGAGTCCTGTGCTCACGATCCATGGTTGTTTCTGCGAGTTGATCGGCATCCATTTCGCCAAGGCCCTTATAGCGCTGAATCGGTTCCTGGTATCGCTTTCCCTGGGCAGCCAGTTTTGCCAGTACTGCTTCGAGTTCTGCCTGCGAGTATGTGTAAAGGGTGTCGTTTGGTTTGGTGCCGGGATTAACAACAACTACTCGATGAAGAGGTGGAACAGCAGCAAAGACTCGCCCTGCCTCCACCATCGGCTTCATGTACCGGAAAAAGAGCGTTAGCAACAAGGTGCGAATGTGAGCACCGTCTACATCCGCGTCGCTCATGAGAATTACCTTGCCATATCTGGCCGCTTCAAGTTCAAAACTTCTGCCGGAACCAGCACCAATAACCTGGATGATCGATGCACATTCGGTATTGGAAAGCATGTCTGAGACCGAGGCCTTCTGAACATTTAGGATCTTTCCACGGATTGGAAGCAGAGCCTGATATTCGCTATTTCGGGCTAATTTGGCTGTTCCCAGAGCCGAATCACCCTCGACAATGAACAATTCCGAAACACCAGTTTCTTGAGTTCGGCAGTCAACAAGTTTGGTTGGCAAGGACGAAGACTCCAGAGCATTTTTTCGCCTTTGGGTCTCTTTATGAGTTCTAGCTGACACGCGAGACTTCATCTCAGCTACGATCTTCTCGAGTAGCAGAGCAGACTGCGCTTTATCATCGCGCTTACTGCTGGTTAAACGCTCGGTGAGAGCTTTGGAGACAACGTTAGTAACAATATTTTTTACGGCGGGCGTACCCAGAATTTCCTTGGTCTGACCTTCGAATTGCGGCTCTGCCAAACGAACCGATACCACGGCGGTCATACCCGCAAGAATGTCCTCTTTCTCAACCTTGTCGTTTCCAAGTTTGAGCTTTCGAGAATTTGCATCAATTTGAGCTCGAAGAGCTTTCATCAAGCCGGTTTCAAAACCGGAGACGTGAGTTCCACCCTTAGGAGTTGCGATGATGTTTACAAAAGACTTGAGTTCCGAATCGTAGCCAGTGCCCCATCTAAGTGCTACTTCAACCTGGCAGTTACGTTCAACCTCGCGAGAAACCATGTTTCCGCTTTCGTCCAAAACTGGAACAGTTTCGCTAAAGGAACCATC
>CANFJH010000023.1 GCA_947447395.1 Microbacteriaceae bacterium
AACGAGGAACTTCGGAAACGAAGATTATCTGGATCAGTTCACTGCTTCGAGGCAGTTATCACCTGTATCAGGGCTTCGGCGGTTTTGTAGGCAATATCGCCATGGGTCTGATCTTTGGTTACTGGTTCAAACGCACCGGCAAACTCGTTCCGCTATTGGTCGCCCACTTCGCTTTGGACGCGGTGGTCTTCGTGGGTTATGCGTGGGCCACTCACTGGTTGCCGTTAAACTAAGAACACTTAACTCTTTGCAGGGAAAGTCGGTGAAAATCCGGCGCTGACCCGCAACCGTGACTGCTTTGGCAGAAGTCGGATTGCCTGCATTGAACTAGTACTCTCAATCAACCGTCGAGGACTACGGCTGCAGAGCAGGTTCCTTAGCGCGCCTGTCTTCGCTGTTCGCATATTCGGCAGCTCGAAGGTATAAAGTGAAGCACCGAAATCTCAAGGTAATTGGGTTAGCGATGGCCGCCCTAGCGCTTAGCGCTTGCTCGTTCTCCCCCATCCCATCGCCGCCGGCTAAGACTTGGGTAAATGGGCCCTGCTCAAAAGAGACACCAGGCGTTACCCTCTCCACCGATTACCTAGGTAAAGTGACCACTCACTGCGCACTTGATTTCAACGGTGACGGCTGGAACCTATTTCGCGCCGCTGGATTCCAGGTGAAGGGAACCGCAAAATATCCAACATCGTTTGCCTGTCAAATCGATGGGGAGCCGAGCACAGCAACCTGCGATGACACCGCCACTGCCGGCGCCTATTGGGGTTATTACGTTGACACCAAGGGGCTTTGGGGCTACGCCACCACCGGCGCTGGCGATCACCAGTCACAGTGTGGAACCTCCGAAGGTTGGGTCTACATGGAGACGGAAAAAACTGTCTCCCATCTGCCCGCACCCGTTGAATTTACTTGCAACTAGGACGCAGTGACCCCTAGCAAAATCACCATCTTGAAGCAATTCCTTTTTATGGGATTGTTTGTGATTTTGCTGCGGGTAGTTTTTCAGATTATTTTCGGCGGGTTCACGTTCGAGGGCACCCAGTCAGCTGTTGTTGAGGGAAGTAAATTGGCCACCTGGGTCTTGGGATTTGGCCTTTTGAACCTGCTTTTTGATTTCAGGAAAATATTAAAACGATCACCGAAGTTTATGAAGAACTTCGCCACTGCACTAACCATCGCTTTGACCTTAACGCCGGTTATGGCGCAGAACATTTTGAGAGTGAGAAAAGCAACCAAGCTGCGGGCCCACCGGCGTGGGGTTCGTTTGGTGAGGTCGGTTATAGTCCCCGTGTTCACAGATGCTATTGATCAAGCCATAATTTTGGCCGACTCGATGGATGCACGTGGCTTTGGAAACCCCAGGACGCTCGAATCGGGTGCAATCAAGCTCACAAATCTGAATTTTTCGTTCAAGAAACCAATTCTGAATAATGTTTCCCTCGACGTTCAGAGCGGCAAATTTGTTCTACTAACCGGCGATACCGGAAGTGGTAAAAGCACACTGCTCCGAGTAATTCAGGCAAAGCTTCCTGGTGCCGGGTTCGTTTCCCAATTTCCTCGGCATAGTTTTGTGGCCGATACAGTTTTCGAGGAACTAGCTTTCTCTCTTCTGCAGTTGGGGCTTTCGAAAGAAACTATCAACAATCGGGTGTTAGAAATTGCCAATCAATTTCACCTTCGATTAGGAGACAATCCACACGAACTTTCGGCCGGCTGGCAACAACGCGTTGCCATTGCTGCGGCCATCACCTCTGGAACTAAGTTGCTGCTTCTAGACGAGCCATTTTCGGCTCTTGACCAAGCAGGATCGAAGTTACTGGAAGCAACTCTTCGGGATCTGAAGAAAAGCGGTGTAACGGTCGTTGTTGCAGAACATCGCCTTGGACAGCTTGCCAATCTCGCCGATCTAACTTTTCGCATCGAGGATGGAATCCTTTCAAAAATTTCTCCAAAGTTGGAGGTCATTACTCCTGGTCAAACAAAAAAAGGTGAGGTACTGGCCATCGTTGGCCAAAATGGAAGCGGCAAGACCACTTACCTACAGCAACTTGCAGAAAGCGAAGGGGTTTTAGTGCCCCAACCTGCCAGCGACCTGCTGTTTCTAAATACGGTTGCAGAGGAATTGGGTCAAGCCGATCGGGACGCGTTGGCCAAATCTGGAACCGCACAAAAACTTCTCGGAACGTTCAAAGTAAAACTCGACCTGGGTCAAAATCCACGTGATCTTTCTGAAGGTCAAAAACTTGCTCTAGCGATTTCCATCCAACTCACCAAACCGACCAGTCTGCTTTTGCTTGACGAACCGACCTTGGGGTTCGACTCTCCGAACCGTCAAGCTTTGGTTTCATTAATTAGTGAAATCGCCGCTATCGGGACCAAAGTCTTAGTAGCCACACATGATCTCGAATTTGCTAATGCCGTAGCCACCCAGATTGTGACTATTGAAAGCGTACGGGGTCATGTTAAATAGCCGCAGGCTGGCATTACTCGGCGTTTTATCAGCGGTGAACGCTGTGGTGCGCCTCATGGGTGCAGGCTTTGCCGGAATTGAAACGGCCTTCGCGCTTGTAATCGTGGCCGCCTACGTTTTCGGTCCCAGGTTCGGCTTTGCGCTAGGTGGGCTTTCGATTGCGACCAGCGCCTTATTGGGGGCAGGAATTGGCCCTTGGTTGCCGTTCCAGCTAATAGCCACCGGGCTTCTAGGTTTTGGCGCTGGGCTGCTACCAAAAACAACTTCGAAGAAACTTAAATTGATTTGGATGACGGCCTACGCAGTCATTTCTTCTTATCTGTACGGTGCGATTCTTACGCTATGGACCTGGCCGCTCTTTGTGGGGCCGAACACATCAATTTCGTTTTTATCTGGAGGGAGTTGGCTGGAAAACAGTTGGCGTTTTATGCAGTTTGAATTGGTGAGTGGCGGTATCGTCTGGGACACAGGGCGAGCAATCACCACCGTTACTTTGATCCTGTTAACCGGAAAAGCCCTGATGGTCACCCTCGAAAGGGCAACCACCAGGGCTAATTACTCGAAAGCTTAGGCTACGTAAGGAAGCGCAGCTAGTACAGCGGTTAGAACGGCTGCGTAAGCGAAAAGGCTTAGGTTTGCCTTCCAGGTGTACTTGAACTCACCGCGAACGATGTGCATTACGGCAGCAACAACCATGGTTAGCGCTAGTCCAGCTGCTGCTAGAACACCCCAGATGCCTGCCCATGCAAGGCCTAGGAACTGTGAAGCTGCTGGAGCCAAGATGATTCCGGCAACGCCCGCTAGTTCAAGAAGTGCAATTAGGCGAACCAAGAAGGATGGGATTTCTTTTACCCAAACTAGACCTGCGCCAGCAAGTACTTCAATGCTTGCGGTTAGCTTGAAACGGCCAGCCTTACCTAGTCCTAGAACTAGAGGTACTACTAGGGCCCAGCCGATGATCTGTAGAACGATGTGCATGATTCTCTTTCCTTGTATTTCTGAAGTTTGAGGTTTACAGTAGTAAGTAAAGCACGGCTTGACTAAATAAGTCAAGTGCCTCTTTACTAAACGATGGGAGTGTCGCATGGAAATCAAAGCCCTATGTGAACGAGAAGCAGACGGCTGGACTGCAACAATCCCAGAATTCAAAGACCTGCACCTGAGCGCCAAGCGCCTCGACAAGGTAGAAGCAATGGTCAAAGAGGCTGCCAAAAACTACGGAATCACCGACAACTGCGATGTTGTCATCAAGGTAATTGCCAGCCTGCCTGGAATCATCTGCGACATGGAATCCGCCCAGGAAAAAATGAAGCAGGCGTCAAAATTGCAAGAAGAAGCGTCTCAAGAAATTCGTTCAGTAGTTGGCAAAATGCGCGAGCAGGGTCTAACCATGCGCGACATTGCCGTTTTGCTTGGTGTTACGCCGCAGCGCGTTGCCCAGCTTGCCCCCTGCGACTAATCTGCTCTGCTAGCTGGCGACTTCGCATAAACGGCAATGAAATCTCGTTCACTTGGAGCCCAGAAACGCTGCGGCGATCGCAATGAAGCCGAATCAAGTTTCTTGCCGTTCTTATAGGGTCCGTAAAGGAATCCGTTGGCGAAAGCCGAATTCATGTCCAAAAGAATTGCCCGTTGCGCTCCAGCGCGAACCAGGACATCGCCAAGCGATTTGGCACTCATGGCCGAACCGATAACATAAACCATGGTTCCATCGGCGCGGATGCCGATAGCACTTCGCCAGACCAGGTTCTTTCCAGAACCAATGCCCTGCCAGACCCAGCCCCACTTGGATTGGTCTTCTCGAGAAACCTGATTGACTCCCCCGTCGACAATCAATTCCATGTTTTGTCGAATCGACTGAACTCCAGACTTAACCGAATCTCTGCCCCACTTGACCACGTCAAAGGTTCCATCGTTGTAAGTCACCAGCGATGCCTTATCGGTGACCATTCGTTTGTAGATGACACCGTGATACTCATAGCCGCCCTGGCTGTCTCGCATTAGGAACCCACCGTTTAAGCCGGCGACATAGTATTGCCGCAGACTTGACGGCACCTGACCGGTTCGATTTGTCAAGCCAACCACTTCAGGAATCTTAGTGCCTGGAACTTGAGCGAACGCAAGTAGTTTGGGGTCAAACCACGTCACCGTGGCCCAGTAACTGGTGTGAATATCGTCTGGGCGAATTCGAGCTACCCAAATCGCGGTATTACCGTTTACCAAAATCTTGGTCGGCTTCCAATCGCCCTCGCCAAGCATTGGTGTCACTGGCGAAACTAATCGCGACGGAACAACGCTAGGCAAACCGGCAACACCCCAAGCAGGATTATTTGCAACCACGGCTGCCTGGAATCCGTTAGCCTTGGCCGCCTCATTCGAATCATCGGCATTTGGTCCATCCGTCGGTTCACCTCCAACTTTCGGCGGATTCACATAGTTGTAGTAAATGTCTTCTGCGATCGCAACCACGACACCAAGGCCAGACTCGCGCAGAACGGTTGCCGTTGCCGTGGTGAAATCCTCGTGCTTACGAACTACACGATCCACCGTGAGAGAACCTAAAAGCACGCCACCGAGCAGGAATATCGCAAGCACGGAAAACCCAATTCGACGAGTCAGTTGCTGCGTTTTGGTCAAGTATCGCTTTACGCGATAATGGTCTGCGCCTCCAAGATTGTGCGCCGCCCGCATTGCCGAATGAAAATAGCCGCGGAGCATCGCGGTGTCGCGCTTGTTGAACTTTGGCGCAACTGAGTTATCTAGAAATTCGGTTAGATCGGCAACCCTGATTGAAGAAAGTGGCCTTCTACCAAACGCATTTCCAGACATGGTCTTTGCAATTGCGTCACGGAACCAGAACTTTAGTTCCCGATCTACAACTTCATCGGAAACATACTCAATCCAATAGGTAAACCAAGGACCCACAGTCCCCGGTAGTTTGAATTGGCGCTTGATCACTATCCCCCAAGTTTAGTAATCAGCGAGGCTGACTCGGGTGATTGAAGTAGCCATCGCCATAAGAGCCGACAACTTCAGACACCACAATCTGGTAGCCCAAGTACCATTTCTTGTAATCCGCTTTAGCTTTCAAATGGTCCGGATATTTTGAAAGCTCTCGAACCGAGTCCATTGAATCGAAATAGTAAATCGAATTACGAGACTTTCCGTCGTCGGAAACCCACCGGTCAACTCCCATAAAGCCAGCCAAAGTCGAAGCGAATTCTTCAATCCGCCCATCCAACTCATGAAATTCGGCGTCATATTGACCAGGGCTAAAAATAAATGAACAACTAATCATTGAACACCTTCTCGAAAATGATGTACTCACTCAATTTGGCAACCTTGTAATAGAGCTTTTGAGCCGATTCATTGGAACGCTGTGTTTGCCAATACAACCGCCGAGAGCCTGATTCCAAGGCAAAATCGGCGCACTCTTGAATCAAGAATTCACCCAATCCCCTACGTCGAAAGTCTGGCGACACAAAAAGATCTTCCAAATAAAGATCCGGCTTATCAAGCCAGGTGGAATTCGTGAACGAACAGTGCGCAAACCCTGCCACGACATCATCCACTTCAACCACAAAACCGTGCAAATTGAATGAATCATCAAAGAAGCGCGACCAGGTCAATTCGGTTTGAGCCTGAGGTAAATCTTCCTCGTAAAAAACCAGATAACCCTGCCAAAGGGAATCCCATGCGGCGCGGTCAGACTCCCGAATGGGTCTAAAAGTATTGGAACCCAATTAGGCGAACTTCAAATCAGCGGTTTTGATAGCCCTGGTGAATCGACCGGGTAGTTCCGAACCGTAGAAGTTGTCGTTGAACTGATCAACCACAGCCTTGGCGTCCACGGTGTGACCATCCCATTCGTAACCGGTGGTCGAATGAGCGTCTGTCAGCACGGTGATGTCATAGCCGCGCTCTTGGGCTGCATGCGTAGTGTGCCGAACGCAGTTATCGGTCTGCATACCAGTCACATAAAGGTGACTCACACCCAACCCAGCCAAGATCGACTCTAGGTCGGTAGCTTCAAAAGAACTGCGGTAAAGCTTACGAACCTTAGGTTCACCTTCCGCAGGACTTAACTGCGGAACAATCTGCCAGCGATCTGAATCAATTACCAACTCTTCGTCGGAATGTTGAACCCAAATTATAGGCACACCCGCCGAACGGGCCTTATCAACAGCACCATTGATGTTCTTCAAAACAACCTCGAGGTTATAAGCCCCCTCAACGACGCCGTTCTGAACATCGATAACTAAAAGCGCCGACTTATCTCGACTCGCAAAAGTACTCATACCTGAATGCTACCCAACCAAAATGAAGAGGCCCCCTATTTCTAGGGGGCCTCTTCCATATGGGATATCTGTGGAGATGGGGGGAATTGAACCCCCGTCCAGAACAAAGATTCTGATTCTTCTACGGGTGTAGTTTCAGTATCGCTTTACTCGGTCTTGGCCATACCCTGAAACAAGTTGACCAACAAACCCAGCCTGAGTGAAAGTCCCGCGAAGCCCTAAGGCGTAACTAAGCAGCAAGATCTCTAGATAACGACAGGACCCGGAACGAGATCAAATCCGGACTGTCGGACTTCAGGCTAGTTGCGCTTAGGCAGCTAGGGCGAAGTCGGTGCGAGTTGTTTTGGCACCTATAGTTTGCAAAGAGCGTTTACGAGATAACTCTGCATCCTCGACCCGCTTCATTCAGGCACTGGTGCACTGTCGAAACCGATCATCCCCATATGTAGTTTTCAAATTCCTGATTGCTCAGGAGTTCAATAGTAACCCGAGGCTCAGACAAATAGCCTTAGAGTTTCCTGTGAACTACCAATCTTTGCCCTTGGTAGACATGGCCCGAGCTGCTTCACGCTTGTCTTGAGCTTCCTTGAGAGCGTGGCGTTTGTCGTAGTCTTTCTTACCGCGAGCGATTGCAATCTCGACCTTGGCCCGGCCGTCCTTGAAATAAATCTTCAATGGAACGATGGTGTAACCAGACTCTTTGATCTTTTGAAGGATCTTTTCGATCTCATGGCGGTTGAGAAGCAGCTTGCGCTTTCTTCGAGACGAATGGTTGTTCCAGGTGCCTTGTGTGTATTCAGGAATGTGCACGTTTTCAAGCCAGGCTTCGCCGTTTTCTACGCTGGCATAACCGTCAACGAGCGACGCGTGACCTGCTCGCAACGACTTCACTTCGGTACCGCTGAGCACCATGCCGGCCTCGAAGGAATCTTCAATGTGATAGTCGTGGCGTGCTTTGCGATTGCTGGCAACCAGCTTCTCGCCTTTTTCCCTAGGCACGATTCACTCCAATGTTTTGACTGATCTAGTCAGCCAATCAGTTTACCAACCAGCGAATACCAATTACTAGGCGCGAAGGTAACGTTTGATGGCGATTATCGAGGCAAAACCTGCCAAGAAAACACCAATTGCAAACAAAATTGGCACCAGAACCAGGCCGGTGGAGAGTCCAACGAAGTTGGTGAAAGGCAGGGTTGCTGCGAGATAACCCTGAACGAAGAACTGAACAATAGCCAGGACGGCGCCGCCGGCAAGAATCGAACCAATCGCAGCTGCGACCACGCCTTCGATTACGAACGGTAACTGAATATAGAAATTAGATGCACCAACAAGGCGCATGATTCCCAATTCACGCCTACGCGAGAATGCCGATTGGCGAATTGTTGTTGAGATTAGCAATATGGCAGAGAACAACATGACCGAGGCAATGCCGACGGCTGCGAGACTGGCAGCGTTCAGAATGCTGAAGATTTGATCTAGGTAGGTGCGCTGATCACGAACCTCTTCAACACCGGCAACACCACTAAAGCTCTGCGTGATGATTGCTCCATCGGCAGGGTTTTTGAGTTTCACCCAGAAGGTTTCGTTTAGCTGATCAGCGGTCACGTACTTGGTAACGCTGTTGTTCGCGAACTCCTGTTTGAACTGAGCGTAAGCCTGGTTGTGGTCAAGGAAGAAGTACTTTTCAACGTAAGGTGCCAAGGTGGAATCTTTTAGTTTGGCTTCGATTGCTGTTTTTACGTCTGCGCTAGCTTCACCTTGAGGGCAAGCCTCTGCAGGCGAATAGGAAGAACACAGGTAAACGGCGACTTGAGCTCGGTCGTACCAATAATTTTTCATCTGACCGATTTGCAACTGTAAAAGCGCGGCGGTTCCTACAAAAGTGAGCGAAAGAAAGGTAACTAAAACAATTGAAACAACCATGCTGATGTTGCGTTTTAGACCCTGGCCGACTTCGCCGAAGATGTATCCAAGTTTCATCGGGCAGCCTCAGCTGTCTCATAACCGACACCACGGCTGTCGCTAACGATCTGACCATCCTTTAGAACCACAACTCGGCGCTTGAGGCGGTCAACAATTCCGCGATCGTGTGTGGCCATGACCACCGTGGTTCCGGCCGCGCTAATGCGCTCCAATAGGTTCACAATTTCTTGACTGGTTGCCGGGTCAAGGTTTCCAGTTGGCTCATCTGCAAGTAAAAGTTGTGGTTTATTCACAATTGCGCGAGCTAGAGCAACACGCTGTTGCTCACCACCAGAAAGCTCATTTGGGTAGCGATCTTGCTTGCCATCAAGGCCCACAAGTTTCAAAACCGCTGGCACGGCCTCTGCGATGAAAGAAGGTGATTTTCCGATTACTTCAAGGCAAAAGGCGACATTCTGGGCAACGGTCTTGTTTGGAAGAAGGCGGAAATCCTGGAAAACCATTCCGATGTTTCTGCGGAAATAAGGCACTCGTCTGGCTGGAATGCTGATGAGGTTCTCACCAAGCACAAAGATACTTCCCTTGCTTGGAACATCTTCGCGAAGCATCATGCGAAGTAGCGAAGATTTACCTGAACCAGAGGCACCGACCAAGAACACGAAGTCGCCGGTTTCAATTTCAATCGAGACAGCATCGAGCGCTGGTCGAGTCGAACCCTTATAGGTTTTAGATACTTTTTCGATAGAAATCATTGCCATTCCAGCCTAGGCCGATAAAGGCATTAAGCCTGTTTACGCCACCTAATACCGGCAGAAATAAATCCGTCTAAATCACCGTCAAAAACAGCCGAAGGGTTGTTCACCTCGTAGTCGGTTCTCAAGTCTTTGACCATTTGGTATGGAGCCATTACATAGGAACGCATTTGTTCTCCCCAACTGGCCTTGACGTCACCCGCAAGTTGCTTCTTTTGGGCTTCTTCCTCGCGACGCTTGATTTCAAGTAAACGTGATTGCAGGACACGCATCGCCGCTGCCTTGTTTTGGATCTGAGACTTTTCGTTTTGGCAACTCACCACTAGCCCGGTTGGAATGTGTGTGATTCGAACCGCGGAGTCGGTCGTGTTTACCGATTGACCACCTGGGCCGCTCGACCGGAAAACGTCAATGCGAATTTCATTATCAGGAATTTCTACGACGTCGGTCTGCTCGATCAGCGGAACCACTTCGACAGCCGCGAAAGAGGTCTGGCGTTTTCCAGCCGAGTTGAATGGACTCATTCGAACCAGGCGGTGAGTGCCTCCCTCGACCGATAGTGTTCCAAATGCGAACGGAGTATCAATCTCAAAAGTTGCCGACTTGATTCCAGCGCCTTCGGCATAACTGATGTCTAAAACCTGTGCCGGCATTTTGTGTTTTTCGGCGTAACGCAAATACATGCGCATCAACATTTCAGCGAAATCCGTGGCATCGTCTCCACCAGCACCGGCGCGAATTGTAATCACCGCACCACGTGCATCGTATTCACCGTTGAGCAACGTTTGAATTTCGAGTTCTCCGATGTCCTTGGACAACGATTCGAGTTCCGATTTCGCCTCGTTTTGACTATCTGAATCGTTGGCGTCGTTGGCCAGTTCGACCAAAACTTCGAGATCGTCGAGGCGGCTCACAATGGAGTCAAGTTTGGTGAGTTGCGTCTGAGCGCGGCTCAGTTTGCTGGTCACCTGCTGGGCTTTGGAGGTGTCGTCCCAGAGATTAGGGTCGGCGGCCTGCTCTTTAAGCAGAACAATCTCGGATTCCAGTTTTGCAGGGTCGACAACCACGCGAATACTCGAAAAGGTGTCTTTGAGTTCGCTGATTTCTTTCGAAAGATCAATCTCTGCCATCGCCTCTAGTCTAGGTAACCGATAATTGGCTGGTGGCCAAAACTAATCGCAAACTTCTGCGCGAACTTGTTGTGCCAGTATTTTTGCCCTCTCTAGTTTTTTCAACCGGAGAAAATGCCCTAATTCCCATGATTCCCGCGAGCGCTCAAGCTCACGGTGCGAACCTGGCAATGGCGTCCATTATTGCCGGAATGATCATGGTTGGAACTCTGCTTGCCGACATTCCAGCCTCAAAGCTTATTGGCCTAATCGGTGAGCGCAGAGGAATGCTTTACGCGGCCTTTGCCGCGGCAGTTGGCCTTGCCATAACCGGCCTTGCGCCAAACCTTTGGGTGATGGCACTCGGCGTAACCATTCTGGGTGCCTGCGCCGCAGTATTCGGTCTTGCCAGGCACACCTACATCGCCGAAAATGTTCCCTACGAGGTGCGAGCGAGAGCCCTTTCACTACTTGGTGGCATGTTTCGAGTTGGAGCGTTCCTAGGGCCGTTGCTAACCGGTGCGCTAATCGGCATGGGAGATATCAACTGGGTCTACTGGGTGGCATTCACACTTTGCGTGGCAGCCGGCGTCCTAGTATTTACAACCAAAAAAGACGCCACTGGCCTGGCATCCAACCAAAAGCGACACAGCACCTGGCACATCACGAAGCGAGAGTGGAACAAGCTCAGCACGCTCGGAGTCGCCTCCTCGTTTCTGGCCATCGTTCGCACTGCACGCATTATTGGTCTGCCGCTTTGGGCTCTTTACCTTCACATCAATCCTGGGACTGCAGCGTTAATAATTGGCGTAGCCGCCGGCCTCGATGTTGCGCTTTTCTACACCTCGGGGCAAGTCATGGATCGCTGGGGTCGAAGAGCTGCTGCAGTTCCAACCATGACACTCCTGGGGATCACCATGTTCCTTCTGCCTCTCACCCACGACGCTTGGGGAATGCTTTGGGTTGGTCTGGCGATGTCGCTAGCCAACGGTCTGGGTTCCGGGCTGATCATGGTTATCGGCGCCGACCTAGCGCCGGCAGATGCTCGGGGTGAGTTCCTCGCAGCTTTTCGCCTCATGATTGATGGCTCAACGGCAACCACTGCCCCGATCCTTTCAATTGCTACAGCCACGGTTGGATTAGGTTTCGGATTTGTCTTTGTAGGTGCAATTTCAATTTTTGGAGCGCTAATTATGAACCGCCACGTCCCTAGATTTATCACTCACACTAGGAAATAGCGCGCGCCTTCGATATGGCGCAAATCTTGCCAATAGCACCAAGCGTCAACCCCGAAATCGAATGCCAATCGCTGCAAACCAGAGCCGTGATCGTTTTGCCATCGAAACTCATCACCGAAACCTCTCTGGGGCTTTGACCAAGGTGACTTGAAGCAATCCGAAGTAAATCAGAAACCTCAGGCGCATACTCAAGCTTTGGAACAGGAGCAATACCGTCACGGTTCAAATCGGTCGCGACCTTCATCGCCAGTGCATCCGAAACCTGTTTGATTTGAAGTGTCTGGTACTGAACACCGATCAACTCAACCAGCACGAACGACAGCAAGGCTGACAACGCAACTATTCCAATACCAAGCGGAAAGATGGAGCCGCAATCTCTCTTCATCATCGGAAAGCAACCGCTAAGGCTGTGAGTCGGTCTCGGCTTAGCGAAAGGCAAACCAGGTTTGGCAAGCACGAAGTTTCTTTCAATGTTGTTCCGTCTGGTGCATCAGCCGCAGAACCGTGCGCCATATCCCTTGCCACTTGAATGGCCGTGAGCTGCAAAGAAACCTTGTCTGAGAGACTTGCCGCAACTGAAATCGCCCAGCCAAAAACGAGCAATTGACCAACTAGGACGAACGCGATGAATTCCAAAACCGCGCTACCTTGATCGCCACTAAAGTTCTTGCGGAACACTGCTCACCGCACCTAGAGCTGGCAGCATCAAACTCAATGGACCATAAATCTGCCAGGCGGCCAGCTCCACATTTGCGGTAGCCAATCCATCGGCCTGTTCAAGTTTGAGAGTAAAAACGTTTTTCCCTAGCCGTGCGTCAACTTTCTCTGCCGTCGATTGGTAAACCTCGTTTTGATTCGAGTCTGGTTCGCTGAGTTGCAGCGCAGCCTCGTATGCAATTTGCTGAAGTTGGGCCTTGGCGAATGCAAACCAGGTTGCACCAATAGTTCCAGCCGATAAGCCCACCAATGGCAAAACCAGCAGGATTAACTCAACTACGGCAGAGCCCCGCTCAGAAGTTCGCAACTTTATTCAGAGATTGATTGAGAATCCCACTCAGCGCAGGAGTTGCCACAGACCAGAGCACAACCACCAAGCCGGCAGTCATCAGGGTTATCAAAACCCAGCCGGGTACATCGCCTTTTTCGCTTTTAATGAGTTTCATTGTCTTCCTTTCAGTAACTGACATTTAGGTATTGCATGGCTGGAAAAATGGCAAAGATCACGGTAATTGGCAAGATCAAAAACACCAAAGGAAGCAGCATGAGGTTCTCTCGTTTGGTTGCTTGCATCATTTGCTGTTGGGCTACCTGTTGCCGCAGACTTCGAGCCAAATCAGAGAGTTGGGCGCTCAATGGTGATCCAAACTGAAGAGCAACCTGAAGCTTCACAACCAATTCGTCTAGCGAACGATCTCGGTTACCGGTGCGAAGTTTTGCCAGCTCATCGAACAGGTTTCCGCCTAGATCGAGCGCTGCCAACAAACGGTGAAACTTCCCTGCAACAGGGCCGCTTGCTCTACTAAAGGTTTCGTCGAGTGCTGCAATCATGCTCATTCCCGAATCAATCGCCACAGAAAGCAATGCCGATAACTGCGACACCTGGTAAACCTGCTCAACCTCATTACGAGCCATGATTTTCACCGAGAATTCTTTTGAATTTTGTGATTCGGCCGGCCGAAACAATTAGTCGATATGCGATTAGAGAAACCAGAAATCCTCCAATTAGAAGTAGATTTCCAGGTAACGTTCCAAACGCCTTCCTGGTTTGCTCGTTCACGCTAAGCACCGCAACTAAAACCCACGGCGCCATTAACCCAAGTTTCGCTACCGCAAGAATGGCGTTTTGCCTCGCTCGAACATCGCCAAGTGACGAAAGTTCAAACCTCACTGCCGAGGCGTGCTCGGTCAAAGCCTGAATAAGGTTCTGACTTCCAGACTTGTGGGCAATGGAAACAATAGCCACGAAAAGATCTGCGTAAACCAAGTTCAGGTTCTTTTTAAACTCCTCCAACGCCTTCTGGAGTGGCAATCCCCTATCGAGTTCCTTTACCAGAACGCCAACCTGGGCCGCCAGTTCAGGAAGCTCGAAATCTTTGGCAAACGAAAAGGCGTCTGGAATTGAAATTCCTGATTGCAGCGCGGAAATGTATGTTTCTTCAAACTGTGGCCAAGCATTCTCTCGCAGAATTTGTCGCTTGTCGTTTCGAATAACTCTCAATTCGCGAACCACCAACCAAGTAGCGGCAAGCGCAATCAAAACCAGTGCTAAATTCACGCTGCCACCGGTTCAAGAACTAGTTCGCTACCTTCTTTCAGCCTCATGACACTACTCACGCGGCGAACTCCATCAGACGCGCGAGAGCAATGCACGAAGAGTTTCACCGAGGTGCGGATCACGCTGGTCAAGAATTCCGATGAAATATTGCCTCCGGCTAGTAGCGGCAGGGTTCGAAGTTTTTGCAGCGCCTCTTCGCTCGAATTCGCATGGATTGTGCACATGCCCGGAATGCCAGAGTTCATGGCAATCAGCATGTCCAAAGCCTCAGCTCCACGCACCTCACCAACCACCAGCCGAGTGGGCCTCATGCGCAGTGTCTCGCGAACCAGCCGTCGAAGATCTACATCGAACTTACCCTCCAAACTTGAAGGTCTGGTCTGCAGCGCAACCCAGTCTGGCAAGAGGCAACGAAGCTCAAAGGTATCTTCAACCGACACAACTCTTTCGCTAGGGTCGAGCGCGCTTAGCAACGCGGTCAACAAAGTGGTTTTTCCCGCCTGAGTTGCCCCAGAAACCATTAGATTGGCGCCATTCTTTAGCTCTGTCACCAGGTAGTCTGCCTGCGAGCTTGCGAGCACGTTTCTTGAAACTAAATCTGCGATGGTGAGAACCTGCCTTGAGAATTTTCGGATGTTGAGACTCAGGTGTTTTCGAGTGATGTCTGGAATTACGGCATGCAATCTGTAGCCACTCTCCAATTGGGCATCGATGAATGGATTTGAACGATCAAGCCGGCGACCACTAACGCGAATCATGCGTTCCACCAAAGTGGAAAGTTCTTCAGCCGTGAACTTTTCGTAAGCGCGAAAATGATTTCCAAACTTTGCATACCAAAGTTCACCGGGACGATTTATCCAAACCTCTTCAACCTCGTCGTCGTCCAGGTAAGGTTGCAAAAAACCGAAACCGGTAAGTTTTTGCTGGAGTTCGGAACGAATTTCCTGCTCACTATTAACTTCTAGCGATTCGGATTCGACCTTGGAGTCTAGGACGCTGTCGATGGCCGCCCCAAGATTTACCCCATTATCGAGCGCCCACTCGCGCACTTCATGAGTGAGTTGATCCGTTCGATTTCCCATAGTTGGAAAGTTACTTAGAAATATCTTGAACTCTCACAAGTTTTCCACAGGAAAGTATTGCTACAATAAAAAGGTCCGCGGGAGTGGCGAAATTGGCAGACGCACTAGATTTAGGTTCTAGCGCTTAATAGGCGTGTGGGTTCAAGTCCCACCTTCCGCACCAGACAGAAAAGACCGAAGGTTTCCTTCGGTCTTTTGCTTTAACTA
>CANFJH010000024.1 GCA_947447395.1 Microbacteriaceae bacterium
AAGGCCTTGGCCATCGGCTATTCGCTGCCAATCGTTGGCACCGCTTTCGCGGTAATTCTTGGCTTGATCTTTTACGACGCTCAAGGGCAGAAACTTGAGGTTTGGAGTTGGGTTGTAATTCAGGTTGTAGTTGCTTTGTCTTTGGTGTTTGGCACAAGGTTCGCTGCTAAGGCAAGAACCGCTAAGGCTGTTCCTAAGCCGGCAAAGGTTACTGGGGCTGCGGGTGCTGTGGTTTTGAACTACGTGCTCTCAATCGTTTTCGCCGGCCTGGTTGGGATTATGTCTTTCACTTATTCACAGTCTGCAATTGACTACTTGCGCAGCCAACAAGTTTGTGTTGATGTTGCATGTTCGAACACGAAACTCATCGAAAGGTCTATTGACTCCAGCTGGTGGTTCCAGCAGTTGCTTCCAGCCTGGGTGCTATTGCTTTTGGTTGAGGCAGCGATTTATCTGGTAATCGTTTCGCGCAATAAGGCAGAAGCTACTTTCTAGGTCGGTAGTAGATGGCGAGCGCGGCAAGATAGAGCCAGCTGGCCACGTATATTGCTCCTCCGCCAAACATCAGAATGTATGGAATGACGCTGTTTGAGGTTGTTGAGCAGCCGAAGTCGTTGCATTGGTTAGCGGACGTCGTGGCGAAGACGATGACGCCGGCAATAACAATCACCGGGCTGAACGCAGCGCCAAGCCAGCCAAAGTAGTAGTTGCGCAGGCGGTTTGGTGTTTTGGTCATTGAGTTTGCTGGTTTTTTGAATTCGCCCAGAGGATAAAGCCCACAACGAAGATAACGAATCCGGCCGGCAGGG
This sequence comes from Microbacteriaceae bacterium, assembly GCA_947447395.1. Taxonomy (GTDB): domain Bacteria; phylum Actinomycetota; class Actinomycetes; order Actinomycetales; family Microbacteriaceae; genus Rhodoluna. Next base: position 810 of record CANFJH010000024.1, read on the forward strand.
TTAGGAAACAGAACCAGGGAACGGTGGCCCAGCTGCAATTGCTTTCGTTGCAGTTTGGAATGAAAGCGCTACCAATCATCCCGATGACCAGCGGGAGGAAACCAATTATTGGCCCTGCCGCCATAATGATTAGTGACCTGATTCGCTTCCGATAAATTTCATCACGTTTGAAATTGTCTTCTGGCATTCGATCCCCCGATCGGTTGGTTGGTGCAGAAGCTACTTTTTATTAATCATTAGGCTGATTGCATGGAATTTCAAGTAGCTGGGCTGTTGTTTGATAACGACGGTGTTTTGGTGGATTCGCACCAGGCGGCAATTGATGCCTGGACGAAGTGGTGTGATGTTTATTCGCCAGGGCTGGATTGGGATGCTCAGGGAACTGCTGGGGTTCGTGCTTCCGACATGGTTCGCATGTGGGCGCCGGATGCTGACTTCGATGAGTCTTATGCGTTTATCAATGATTTAGAGCTTGAGTCGGCTGGTTCCACGGTGGCATTGCCCGGTTCGTTGGCTTTGCTTTCTTCCTTGCCTGAGGGTGCTTGGACGATTTGCACTTCGGCTGGCCGTGAGTTGGGGTTGGCTCGTGTTCGTGCGGCAGGTTTACCGGTTCCTGCTTCTTTTGTTTGTGGGGATGACGTTTCTTTGGGGAAGCCGGCTCCGGATCCCTACCTTTTGGGTGCTTCGCGTCTTGGTTTAGATCCTTCAGCTTGTGTTGTGTTTGAGGATGCAGTGGCTGGGGTGACTGCGGCTAGAGCTGCTGGCGTTGGTGTTGTGGTTGGTATTGGCGCTCGGGTGTTGGATGCTCCTGTCGATTGTGTAGTTTCGTCTTTGGCTGGAATTACTTGGGCCTCTGGGGTGTTAACTGTTCCTAGTAGTTCTTTGTTGAAAGGTATTTAGATGTTTGCTGTTACTTATTACGGTGCTGACTGGTGTTCAGACTGCCGTCGTTCGAAGAAACTAATGGACACCCTGGGTGTTTCATATGAAGAGAAGAACGTTGAGGAGTCGGCTGAGTACACTGCCGAGGCTGAGGCAATTGCCGGCCGCAAGAACATCCCCGTGATTGTTTTTGAGGATGGGGTTCACCTGGTTGAGCCTTCGGATGCTGATTTGTTTGCCGAGCTAAAGGTTCGCGGTCTGGCTTCTTAGTTTCGCTTTCAATTCCCGAAAGGCATCTAAGGTGTCGTAAAAGGGGAAAGACGTCAAGGCCAGAAGTATGCCTTGAATGACTGCCAGAATGATTTGGTTTGTGGTGTGAAGGTTGTCTTTTGGATCCGACAAAACCGAAGCCAAAAAGCTGGTTGCTGAAAATGCTGATAGCCCATACCAGTGAGTGATCGTGCGCAATACATTTAGTTGAAACTGCATTATTTCCACGAAATCACCCATTCAATTTTCTTGGCGATAGACCAGCTGGCGATTGCAAACAGGATGAGGGCTATTGGAAATCCCAGAACGAAAGTGTTGAAGATTAGGCCATCTGGCCCATCGGTTAGCTTTGGGGCCACAACCGCGGACGAGACGCTTTCAATCTGGTAATTCAGCACCAGCAGGGTTGCATAGTAGGTTGCTCGGGAAACGCTGAATGACTTGAAATTACTCAGATGCGCCTGGGCTTTGGCGTAGTCGAGGATAAGTGAATACCCAGAAACTAGAGTGACTGCAATTGTTAGCCACTTCAACAGCCCGGCTCCCGGGAATTCTTGCACGCAGGTATGCCACTCATGATTCGTATAAACGAAACCGAAGTACTTACTTTGCACATTGCACCAGGACGTATAGAGAAGCCTCAATAGGCTCAAACCGATGTTCGAGAAGATGAACAGCGATGACTTATTTTCTAGTTGCTCTAACAGTTTTTTGAACATGATCCCCTCTTGGCCAGAGGAAAAGACTAGGTATCAGGGATGACATTTTGCTCCGGGAAAAATAGTCCTAGGTTTTTTGGTAACAAAACGATAACCTTGAAGAAGTCGCAGACTTTGCGACAGTAGTTGTATGCAGCATCACCGAGTGATGCCAGTCTTCCTTCGTTTGAGAGTTCGCCGTTTGCGAATGCAGTTCTCGTGTGTGGGTATAGCGCTTTCAACTAACCCAAAGCGCCAAGTGGCTACTCCCCACAAAGCGCACATTACGAAAACTGAAAAGGAAAATCATGCCAAATTTTGGCTCTAAAAACGCACGCCCGGGCAAGAACGCTCGCGCAATGGGCAAACCACGTGAAGACGGCCGAGGCGGTCGTGCTCCACACCGTGACGCAGCTGCTCCGGCAGGCAAACGCCCAGCATTCTTTGAAAAGGGTTCTGACTCCCGTCCGGCTCGCGACTCACGCCCTTCGGCTGGCCGCACTGGCGACCGTGAGATGAGCGGTGGTCGTGAAGACCGCGGCCGCGACTGGTCTCCAGAAGGTCGCAAGCCACGCCACGGCGCAGCCGGCGCACCACGCCGCGACTTCGGATCAGATCGCCCAGCTCGTTCATTCGATGGCGACCGCGCACCTCGTCGCGACAGCGATGACCGTGGCGCACGTCGTTCGTTCGACGGCCCTCGCCGTGATGCAGGTTCAGATCGTCCGGCTCGTTCTTTTGATGGTCCTCGCCGCGACTTTAGTTCGCGTGATGACCGCCCAGCTCGTGATGACCGTGGTCCGCGTCGTGACTTTGGTTCACGCGATGACCGCCCGGCTCGTTCATTCGATGGCGACCGTGCTCCTCGTCGTGATTTTGGTGACCGCGACTCGCGTCCGGCACGCGATGACCGTGGTCCGCGTCGCGACTTCGGTTCGCGCGATGACCGCCCACGTCGTGACTTTGGTTCAGACCGTCCGGCCCGTTCGTTCGGTGCAGAGCGCGATGGCCGCCGCCCAGACCGCGTAGAGCGCGACAACTCGCGTGAGCGTTCTTTTGCCGGTGCTCGATCGGGTAACAGCAACAAGAAGACTTTCCAGGAAGACAAGGTTCTAGACCGCATGGTTTCGTCGGTTGACGTACCTGTGATCGACACCTTCGAAGAAATGGGTCTACACGACAAGGTTCTTATTGCTCTAAAGGGCATGGGAGCTGAGAAGCCTTTCCCAATTCAGGCAGCATCGATTCCGGCAGCAATGACCGGCGTTGACGTCTTAGGTCGCGGAAAAACCGGATCGGGTAAGACCATTTCGTTCACCGTGCCAATGGTTGAAAAGCTAATCAAGCTAGGTTCAGTACCTCGCAAGCCAAACAAGCCACGTGCACTGATCTTGGCTCCAACTCGTGAGTTGGCAGACCAGATCGACCGCACAGTGAACGGTATCGCTCGTGCTGTAGGTTTCTACACCACCTGTATTTACGGTGGTATTCCTCAGCGCAAGCAGGAAATGGCTATGCAGCGCGGTGTTGACATCGTGGTTGCAACTCCAGGACGTTTGGAAGACCTAATCTCGCAGCGTGTTGTTGACCTTTCTGAGGTTGAAACCCTGATTGTTGACGAAGCCGACCACATGTCTGAGCTTGGCTTCATTGAGCCAGTGCGCCGCATCATGGCTGGTGTTAGCCCAACCGCTCAGAAGCTTTTGTTCTCGGCAACTTTGGACAAGGCCGTTCAGTCGGTCGTGGACGAATTCTTGCCAGCACCGTTCATCTATGAAGTTCCAGATGAAGAAGAGGACCACTCGAACATCACCCACCGTGTTCTTATCGTGGACGACGAAGACCGCTCACAGGTGTTGTTGCGTTTGGTTCAGGGCGAAGGAAAGAGCCTTATCTTTACTCGTACCAAGATGACCGCTGAGCGTTTGTCGGAGTCGCTAACCTCTGCTGGCGTTCCAGCAGCTCGTTTGCACGGTGACCTAAACCAGAACCAGCGAAACCGTAACTTGGAGCGTTTCACCTCAGGCGAGTGCCGTGTACTAGTGGCAACCGACGTTGCTGCTCGTGGTATTCACGTGGACGACGTTGCGCTGGTTATCCAGCTTGACCCACCACAGGAATACAAGACTTACCTACACCGCTCGGGTCGTACCGGTCGTGCCGGCAAGCAGGGTACCGTTGCAACTTTGATCCCTCGTGGTCGTCGTCGCAAGATGGAAGACCTGCTAAACCGTGCCGACCGTGACTCGTTGTTCACTGAGGTTCGTCCTTCTAGCGAACTAATCGAACAGCTTGCTGGTCCGATTGCTCCACCTCCTGCTCCTCGTGGTCTTGACTTCGGCGACTCGGGTCGTGGCGGTTCTCGTGGCGGCGACCGTGAAGGTCGTGGCGGAGGTCGCGGTGGCTTCGGCGGAGGTCGCTCAGGCGGCGGACGCGGTGGCTTCGGCGGAGGTCGTTCTGGCGGAGGTGACCGTTCGGGTTACGGACGTAGCTCTTCGAACGGCGGCGACCGTGGAGGTCGCCGTACCGGAAATCCGCGCGACTAATTAGTTTGCTAGAAATCCCTCAGGCTTTGCGGCCTGGGGGATCTCGCTTTAACAAACATTTGCTTTGAGCGGGGTCGGTCGCCTAAACTGGAGGAAGCCAAAGACCGTCGGTTTTAGATCTTCTTTTAGAAGAACTAACGAAGGCCCCGTAACAGGGCATCCAACGCAGGTGTATAGATCAGCTTTTCATTTACTTGAATTTTTGCTCCATGCCCTCTGCGCATGGAGCTTTTTTATTGGGCTGGGGGCTACCGACATAAACAATCCAAGGAGCGCCATGGCGAACAAGGAAGCTAAAGTTGCAGAACTTACTGGACTATTCCAGAACTCTGCAGCCGTACTGCTAACCGAGTACCGCGGACTCACTGTGTCGCAGCTTAAAGAGCTGCGTCGTTCAGTCAGTGGGAACGCAACCTACGCCGTGGCAAAGAACACGCTAATCAAGATTGCAGCTGCAAAAGCTGGCGTGACCGCATTTGACGGTCAGCTAGCCGGACCAACCGCACTCGCATTCGTATCTGGTGACGTTGTTACCGTTGCGAAAGCTTTCCGTGACTTTGCCAAGGCAAACCCTCTACTAGTTGTAAAGGCAGCCGTCATGGACGGTGTAGCCCTAGATGCTGCAGAGGTTAAGAAGCTTGCTGACCTCGAGACCCGCGAAGTTCTATTGGCTAAGGCCGCTGGACTATTCAAGGCTTCGATGTTCCAGGCTGCTTACATGTTCCAAGCCCCACTTGCTCAGGCTGCTCGCGCAGTCGACGCTTTGCGTCAGAAGCAAGAAGCATCGAACTAACACTCGCTTCATAAACACAAACCAAAATAGGAGAAAATCATGGCCAAGTTGACCAATGACCAGCTAATCGAAGCTTTCAAGGAACTAACCCTTATTGAGCTTTCAGACTTCGTTAAGAAGTTCGAAGAAGTATTCGAAGTAACCGCTGCTGCACCTGTTGCAGTTGCTGCTGCAGCACCTGCTGCTGCTGGCGAAGCTGCAGAAGAGAAGGACTCGTTCGACGTAGTTCTAGAATCTGCTGGCGACCAGAAGATCGCAGTTATCAAGGAAGTTCGCGCACTGACCAACCTAGGTCTAGGCGAGGCAAAGGCTGTTGTTGACGGCGCTCCTGCAACCGTACTAGAGGGTGCAAACAAGGAGACCGCTGAGAAGGCAAAGGCTGCCCTAGAAGGCGCCGGTGCAAAGGTTACCCTTAAGTAATCTCTGTAACATTTGGAAACCCGCTCAGATTCTGAGCGGGTTTTCGCTTTAATGAAGATATGGGAAAACAGGTTCTAATCCTTCACGGCTGGCGAAACCGCAGGGTTGACGGTCACTGGCAACGTTTGAGTGCCGCCGAACTTCGTAAACAGGGTCACCAGGTTTACTACCCGCAACTGCCATCAACGGATAATCCTAAATTTCGTGAGTGGGCTGAAGTTGTCTTGGCGGAACTCGAGTTGGCTCGCGAAGCCAATCAGGGCGAAGAGCTGATTGTGATTGGGCATTCGCTCGGAAGTGTCACCTGGCTGAAGCTAATCGAGCAGGGTTTAATTACCACGCCCGTATCCCGAGTTTTATTGGTCGCACCGGCAGATCCTGAGCTGCTTCTTGACATCGCTGACTTCGTGGTTGATCCGGCTAATGTTTCGGTTTCAGCCGGAGCTGCGTCGACCACTATTGTTGGGTCCGACGCCGACGAGTGGAGTCCGCGCGGAATTGAGGCAACCTTCTCGGGCCCTTTGAACGTGCCGGCGGTCATCATTCCAGGCGCCAAACACCTGTCTTACCTAGACGGCTTCGGCAAATGGGCTGGGGTTATCAATTGGGTCAATGATCCTGCTAGCGACTTAAGCGTTCGCTGAGTAGGCTATAACTAACAGCTCCCGATTTGCCCCACGGAGTACCACGAGGTTAGGAATAACCCAAATGAGGATCCTTCTAGTAGGAGCCGGTGGCGTGGGAAACGCCATTGCGAAAATTGCCGCCACCCGTTCGTTCTATGAGCAGATCGTAGTTTCTGACTATACAATCTCGCGCGCAGAAGATGTAATCGAATGGATCCGTAACCGCCACGGCGACGAGGTTGCGTCTAAGTTCGTTTCAGCGAAAATTGACGCCGGATCGGCCGCAAACGTAACCGAACTTTGCCGCGAACACAAAATCACCCACGTGTTGAACGCTGTGGAACCGAAGTTCGTGCCAACGGTGTTCTCGGGCGCGTTCAGCGCTGGCGTGCACTACCTAGACATGGCAATGAGTCTTTCCGAGGCGCACCCAGACGACCCATTCCACAAGCCGGGCATCAAGCTTGGCGATTCGCAGTTTGCCCTGTCTGAGCAGTGGGAGCGAGCCGGCCTTTTGGCGCTGGTTGGTTGCGGTGTTGAGCCCGGTCTGTCAAACGTGTTCGCTCGCTACGCGCAAGACCACCTATTTGGCGAAATAGACGAAGTTTCGGTCAAGGACGGCGGAAACCTGGTCGTTCGCGACGAAGCTGGAAACGAAATCTTTGCACCATCGTTCTCGATCTGGACCACCATCGAGGAGTGCCTGAACCCACCGGTTTTGTGGAACAAGGACAAGGGTTTTTACACCACCATGCCTTTTAGCGAACCGGAGATTTTCGAGTTCCCTGAAGGAATTGGTGCAGTTGAATGTGTGAATGTTGAGCACGAGGAAGTAACCATGCTTCCGGCCGTGATCAACGCCAACAAGTTCAGCTTCAAATACGGTCTAGGCAACGAATTTATTGGAATTCTCAAGACCCTGCACGCCCTGGGTCTAGATCAGACCAAGCCTCACCGCGTTCGCTCGGCTCAGGGGCCGGTAGATGTTTCTCCTCGCGACATGGTGGCAGCAGTTCTTCCAGACCCAGCAACCATCGGCCCTCGCATGACCGGAAAGACCTGTGCCGGAGTTTTGGTTACTGGCAAGGATCACGACGGCAAGCTTCGCGCAACCTACCTGTATCACGTTGCCGATAACGAGTGGACCATGGCCAACTACGAATCACAGGCCGTGGTTTGGCAGACCGCTTTCAACCCACTGATCGCGCTGGAACTTCTTGCTACCGGTGTCTGGAAGGGTGAAGGCGTTCTGGGGCCGGAGAGTTTCGACGCCAAGCCGTTCCTCGATCTGATGAGTTCATCGACCGGCTACCAGCAGCGTTGGTTTGCGCAGGAGCGCCTACCGGCTCAGCCTTTAGCACTGCCGGAATCGCTTATTTAATAAATTTGACTCGGCCTTGCGCAATTAGCGCACCGAAAATGATTACGGTTCCGCCAACGGCTTCGTACCAGTTCAGTTTTTCTTGAAGCAGTAACATGCCCAAGATCACGGCGACGACCGGCTGCACAATGGTTACCGAAGACGCAATGGTCGAACCCGCGGCGTCGATGATTCGGTAATAAAAGACATAGGCGATTCCGGTTCCAACTACGCCCAGGGTAAGAATTGAGCCAATACTTGCCCAATCTGGAGTTGCGGTTAGCAGCGGCCCTGCTAGATAGAACGGCAGTGTTGCAATGCTTGCCGTGGTTAGTTGCATAAATACCGCAACCTGATTCGGCAATCCAAGCGGGCTCACATATTTGCGAATGTAAGGGCTGCCGAATCCGTAGAACATGGTGGCGAGAATTAGGGCGCCGATGGCCAGCGGGTCATTCTCGCCGAATCCCTGCCAGACTCCGAGGAGCACGAGTGTGCCGATGATTCCAACGCTGAGGCCGATGATCTGAACACGGGTAGGTTTTTGGTCACGAAAAGCAATCATGATTGCCAGGACGGTCATAACCGGAGTTGCAGCGTTGACCATACCGGCGAGGCCGGAACCGATGTGCCTCTCGGCAAAAGCGAATAGCGTGAACGGTATAGCACTCATCATTAAGCCGGCACCGAAGGTCTTGAGCCAGGCGTCCTTGTTTTTCGGAATTTGCTGCTTGGAAAGTTTTATCAGAACAAAGAGGGCGATGGCACCGAAAGCCATGCGAAAGAATGTCACTCCAACCGGCGGCAGAGCCTTTCCGGCGACTGCGATAAATAGGAAGCTAGCTCCCCAAATCAGGGCAAGAATGGAGAAGTCGATTACCCAGGAACGCTGCGCTTTTGCCATGTGCCTAGCCTATTGGGAATAAACTTAGTCAAGTGGGGCTTTACAACTTCACCAAAGAGAAAGTGTGCAGTAAATGCCAGCGGTAACCGCAGATACCCTAACCCTCCCAAAGTTCGAGTTGGTAAGTACTCCGAGCCGACCGGTGAAGTCTGTCACCTACGGACCGCAGGGGCATGAGGGCGAAGGCTTTCCGGTAACCCGTGCCTTTGCCGGGGTTAGCTACCAAGACCTAGACCCGTTCATTCACATGGACCAAATGGGTGAAGTTGACTACGCGCCTTATGAGCCAAAAGGCACCGCCTGGCACCCGCACCGCGGATTTGAAACCTTTACCTATATCATCGACGGCACCTTCCTGCACCAGGATAGTCACGGTGGCGGTGGCGTGATTGAGAATGGCGCCACCCAATACATGACCGCCGGTAGTGGCGTACTTCACATTGAAACTCCGCCGGCCGAACTGGTCATGGCCGGAGGGCTATTTCACGGTGTGCAACTTTGGATTAATCTGCCATCGGATAAAAAGATGCTGAACCCGAATTATCAGAACCTCACCGGCGGCGATGTGAAACTCGTTTCTTCGGCCGACGGCGGCTCGCTGGTTCGCGTGATTGCCGGTTCCATTGGAAGCTTCGAAGGTCCTGGAAAATCACAAACACCAATGAGTATTGCTCACGTGACGCTGGCTCCAGGCGCATCGGTTACCCTGCCTTGGAACCCAGAGTTCAACGCGCTAGCCTACGTTTTAGCTGGCAAGGGTTCGGTTGGCGAAGGAGCCGAATCGGCTCCAATTAAGGTTGGTGGGCTTGCCGTGTTCGGTCACGGAGATGCCATCACCATTAGCGCCGACGTTTCGCAGGAAAGTCGTTACCCAAACCTTGAGGTGCTGTTACTCGGCGGTCAGCCGATCAACGAGCCGGTTGTGGCTTATGGTCCGTTCGTAATGAACACCAAACAGCAAATCATCGAAGCGATGGAAGATTACAACTACGGACGCTTCGGGCAGATTCCAGAAGACGCACTGCAGCCGTTCCACGGATAATCGAAACATGAGTCTGATCGTTAGCCCTCGCCTGGTGAAGCTAACCACGCGCACCGAGGTTGACATCAAGCGCTCATTTCCTCAACCGGCACTTCGCCGCATTGGAGCGTGGGTTTTTCTAGATCACTTCGGACCTACCAAGCAGGTTGATGGAATGGTTGTGGCTCAGCACCCTCACACAGGGCTCCAAACCGTGACCTGGCCATTTGCCGGGCTCATGGAGCACCGTGACAGCGTTGGGTCGATTCAGGTTTTGCGGCCAAGCGAACTGAACCTCATGACTGCCGGGCGAGGAATTTCTCACAGCGAAATTTCCCAGGTCGGGCCAGAACTCTTGCACGCCGCGCAACTTTGGCTAGCGCTGCCGGAAGCTGATCGAAACATTGAGCCGTTCTTCGAACATCACGCCGAACTTCCCGTGCTGGAGTTTGGTGATTCCAGCGCCAAGGTATTTATTGGCACGCTTGGTGAGGCTAAGTCGCCTGCCAAGGTTTTCAGCCCACTGGTTGGAGCCGAATTAGAGGTTTCCGGTGAAATGGAGCTGCCGCTAGAGGAAACTTTCGAGCACGGCGTCCTAGTTGTTTCCGGCGAAATTTTCGTCAATGGTCAGCTCGTAGCCGTAAATGATTTGGTCTATCTTCCGGTTGGGGAAACAGCCACAGTAAGCGGAAACGGTGTTGCGTTGCTACTTGGCGGCGAACCTTTCACCGAACACATTGTGATGTGGTGGAACTTTATCGGCCGTTCCCATGCGGAAATTGTCTCCTGGCGAGAGGCTTGGAATGCGCAGGGAGAAGACTGGGCGCCGTTTGAGGATGCAATTGGCGGCTGGATTCCAGCGCCGAACCTACCGAACGTTACGTTGCAGTCGCGAGGCTAGCTCGATCAGCAAGCCTCCGCCGGCGCCAATTCCGCCAGCGATAAACCACTGAGTTGCGCTCAGAGCGCTGAAACCAAAGTACGCCGTTGCCAGCGGGAGCGTGAACACCGCAAGACCAATTGCCAACATGCCGGCAAAGATGACCAGCTTCACGCCTGTGAGCGGTCTGGCAAGGGTACTCAAAACCCAGATGCCGGTAACGCTCATGGTGACCATGGTTGCGGTTTGCGATACGCCATCTGTCCAGCCCTGGCTCGCACTCACAATGCGAAGCGCAACGACGCTTGCCGCAACGGCCAAGCCGGAAGGGATAACGAAGGTGAGGGCTCGGTTCAGAAAGCCTGGCAGGTAGCGTTGCGGGTTAGGTAGCAGCGCAAGCGCAAAGGCTGGCAAGCCAATGGTGAACGAGTCGATTCCAGAAAGTTGGCGCGGTAAGAATGGGAACTTCCATGCCAGCACACCAAAGGTAAGTGCGAGGGTCAGTGCCCAGACGGTCTTGGTTAGGAACAGCTTCGAAACGCGCTCAACGTTGGCAATCACACGACGACCCTCGGCAACCACGCCTGGCAGGTTCGAGAATTTGCCATCGAGTAGAACCAGGTTCGAAACAGCCTTGGTGGCAGGAGATCCGGAACCCATGGCAATTCCCATGTCGGCCTTCTTGAGGGCAAGGGCATCGTTCACGCCGTCGCCGGTCATGGCAACAACGTGCCCGTTTAGCTGAAGTGCCTCAACCATGTTTCTTTTTTGCTCAGGGGTGACTCGGCCGAACACGGTGAACTTTTCCATGATCTTGGCAAGCTCGGTCAGGTCTTCGGGAAGATTCCTAGCGTCGAACCCTTCGCCATCGAATTGAACCCCGGCGTCTCTCGCAACCGCGGTAACGGTCTGAGGGTTATCACCAGAGATGATGCGAATCGAAACTCCCTGCTCGAGGAAGTAGGCAACGGTCTGCGCGGCATCTGGGCGAATGCGCTCGCGGAAAGTAATCAGGGCAACCGGTGTTTCGCCATTGGTGAGCACCAGCGTGCGCCTGCCGGTTGCGGCAAGTTCTGCAGCTCGCTTCAAAACGGTGTCGTGTTTGCTATCTAGGACGAACTCTGGCGCTCCAAGCGTCCAGGTTCCAGAGCCTTCAAACGTAAACGACGACCATTTTTGAGCCGAAGTGAAGGCAACTGCCGAACTGTGTTCCAGCTTTTCGTGGCCCGAGAAATTTCCCTTCAGGCAACGAGCCGTGGCATTGGCTTCGGCATCGTTACCGAAGTAGGCCAAGACAGCTTCGTGACCGAGAGTTTCCGGCCCAACGAGTTCTAGCTTTTCAAACTCGATTTCGCCCTCGGTAAGAGTTCCAGTCTTATCGAAGCAAACCACATCAACTCTGGCCAAACCCTCGACAGCAGGAAGTTCCTGAAGCAAAACGTTTCGGTTGGCCAAGGTCATTGCAGCAACCGCAAATGTAATCGAGGTGATTAGAACCAAACCCTGAGGAACAAAGGCTATGACGCTGGCAATGGCCGCCACGGTGGCCACCGACCACGAACCATCGGCAATGGCCTGAGACCAACCTCCGTGCGCCTGCATCTGGCCGTTCGTCACAATGAGCACGAATGGCAGCAGTGCCCAACTGATCCACTTAATGACCTTGTTGATCGCGTTTCGAAGCTCGCTGGTGACCAGTGAAAACTTCTTGGCCTCGGCGGTGATTTTAGAAGCATAGGTTTGCGAACCAACTCGAATCACGCGAGCACTTCCGCGCCCAGCGGCAACAGCTGACGACGCCAAAACCTCCATGCCAGAAAGTTTCATGACCGCTTCTGATTCGCCGGTTAGAACCGATTCGTCTAGCTCCAGGTCGTCTGAGTAAACAACCTCGGCATCGGCTAGAAGTTGATCACCTGCTCGCAACTCCAAAAGATCGCCCATCACGACGTCTTCGAGTTTCAGGTCAATAACTTCGCCGTCTCTTCGAACCCGAGCGTGAGGAGCGTGCAGCAAACTGATTTTGTCCAGCGTGCGCTTCGAACGGTATTCCTGAAACACACCAATCAGAATGTTTGCCACAACCGCAATGCCAAAAAGGGCGTCTTTCCACTGGCCCAGCAGAAGTAGCACAATAAAGGAGCCACCAACAATCGCGTTGAAGAGGGTGAAAAAGTTGGCTCGCAAAATGCTGGTTAGCTTGCGAGAAGAAGAGTTGTCTTGCCGGTTGGTAAGGCCCTCGGCAATGCGGCTTGCAACCTCGCCCGACGTGAGGCCGGTGCTCGCAAAGTCTGACATGCATCTAGGCTACGACATGGAATAGTTTCCCCTCTCAGTGGGTTTCGAATTCGAGGAGGAGGGTTCATGGGTAAGCAGCAAAACAACGCGGTTCAAGAGTTCTTCTCAGTGCGCTTTCGAAGACTGCTTTCTGGGGCTCCCGATGGAACTCCGCCGTGGCTCGACATCATCGCCGGAGGCGAAACAGGTGGGCTTTTCTTGCCCACGGACGGACCATGGGTGGTTCACCGCGATTTTGGAACCTTGGTTGGGGGTATTCGCGCTCTACTGGTTCAAGCGCTGCAACCGGCAACTTTGGCAGGAGTTCGCAATCACTCGAGGTATGAGCAAGACCCACTAGGACGCCTTGCCGGCACAATCCGCTGGCTGACCACCACCACTTTCGGTTCTCACTCTGCAGTGGCTGGCGAAGCATCGCGAGTGAATCGTTTGCACACCAGAGTTGTTGGCGAAAATCCGGTTCCCTACCGAGCCGCCGATCCGCACCTTTTATTGTGGGTGCACGCTGCGTTCACCGACTCATTTCTTTCGGCGCATCAGCTTTACTGCACAGCGCCAATTCCGGGCGGGGCAGATGGTTACGTTTCCACCTGGGCTCGCTCGGTTGAACCGCTTGGTCTGGAGAATGCTCCAAAGTCGTTCACCGAGCTTGACGCTCAAATGGATGACTACATCGACGAACTTATAGTCACCGAAGACACCAGGTCGGTGGTTAGATTTATTCGCAAGCCACCTCTGCCAGTCCTGGTTCGCCCTGCGTAT
>CANFJH010000025.1 GCA_947447395.1 Microbacteriaceae bacterium
ATGAGGTTCCGGAAATTGCGGCTCACCTAAACGATCTTTTGGCTGAGGCTAAGGCACGTGACGCCGAGGTTCAGGCAATTGCCAAGGAAGCCAAGTTCGCTGGCGAGGAAAATCCTTATAAGGAATCTCGCACCGACGACGAAGAGGACTAACGTGCAAGCCGGTTTGGTTTTAATCGACAAGCCAGAAGGCTGGACTAGCCACGACGTTGTTGCTCGCATTCGCAAGGTTGCCGGTACCCGTAGGGTTGGGCATGCTGGCACACTTGACCCGATGGCTACCGGCCTTTTGGTTTTGGGTGTCGAGTCTGCAACCAAGCTGCTCACCTTCATCGTTGGCGCCGACAAAACCTATGAGGCAACCATTCGCCTGGGCGCATCCACAATTACCGATGATCGCGAGAGCGAGTTTCTCGAGCAGGCTTCGCCGGAAGTCGTCGCAGAAGTCAAAAATCAACAAATCTTGGACGCAATCTCTGAGCTAACTGGCGACATCGAGCAGGTGCCGTCCTCGGTTTCTGCAATCAAAGTTGACGGCGTTCGCGCCTATGCCAAGGTGCGCGGGGGAGATCAAGTGAAACTGAAGGCCAGGCCGGTGACCGTGTCTCGTTTTACGGTGTTTGGCGAGCCTCGCAGAATCGAAGGTTTTATCGATCTCGACGTAATTATTGATTGCTCATCGGGCACGTATATTCGCGCACTTGCTCGCGACCTTGGTTCCAAGCTCGGAATCGGTGGTCACCTAACTGCCCTTCGCCGCACACGAGTTGGTGGCTACACCATCGACCAGGCGGCCAAACTTCCTGAGGTCGGCGACGAACTGAAAGTCATTTCTTCGGTGGACGCAGCTCGCGTTTACACAACTTTGGAACTCACCGAGCAACAGGTAATAGACCTACGACATGGCAAGCGTATTGCCAACGAGCAGGGACTTTCGGGAGATATCTCGGCTATCCATGGCAGTGACCTTATCGCCATACTCACGCCAGCTGGCAAACAGTTGAAGTCTCAGGTGGTTTTCAATGATTAGTTGGTTTTATCAGGGTGCAGAATTTATTGCCATCGCCGGGGGAGTCTTGGCTTTGGTATTGGGCCTTATCGGCCGATTGCCATCCCTGGTGAGTCTTAGCCCACTTGCCTTGACAGTGGTGGCGCTATTGGTACAGGCGTTCATCACAATTGGTGTCCTTGCTTCTGGCCAGGCTGCCAAAGGCGATGTAATCGAGTTTTACGGTTATCTAATCACAGCGCTGGTGGTTGCAGTAGGCGCCGGTCTTTGGTCTCTCGCGGAGCGGTCAAAATTCTCAACAATCATCATCGGGGCTGCCAACCTAACGGTCGCAATCATGCTGCTTCGCATGTGGCAAATCTGGTTTCACTAAAAAGAATTTGGTTCACGTTAACCTCGTAGCCATAAACACTTAAGGCTCATTCGTGAGCATTTATACATGGCCGAAACCGAGACGACACAACCAAAAGTTGCCGTTCGTCGCAAACTCCAAGCTGGCCCTCTAAGTCGCGGAGACAAGTGGTTTTTTAGGGGTATTTCGGCCGCAGCCAACTTTGCGTTCGTGCTTGTTGGTCTAATTCTTACCTTCCTACTTATTCAGGCCTGGCCAGTACTTCAGGCCCAGGGTTTCGGCTTCATTTTTGGAAGCACTTGGAAGGCTGAAGATGGCGCCAAGGTCGTCATGCAACTTGGCCCGATGCTTTGGGGTTCGATTCTTATTGCCATTACCGGCATTGTTTTGGCCACCCCGATGGCAATTTCATTCGCCTATCTAATTGTCTTTTTGCTTCCAAAGCGAATTGCAAAAATCGCAACAACGCTGATTGACCTTTTAGCTGCTCTTCCCTCGGTCGTAATTGGCCTCTGGGGTCTTTACGTCTTTACGCCCGTGGCACTTCACTGGGCCGCAATTCTCAACCGCTCACTCGGCTGGTTCCCGCTATTTCACGTGAAAGACCCGAGCAGACCTCTTACCGATTCGCCGTTCTTAGCTGGTTGGATCGTTGCCGTCATGATTGTTCCGATCATCACCTCGGTCACTAGAGAGATATTCAGCCAACTTGACCAGGGTCTAATCAATGGCGCCTTGGCGCTTGGAGGTTCTCGTTTCTCGGTCTTGCGTCGAGTAATTATTCCCAACTCGGCACCGGGAATTCTCGGTGGCATTTTGCTTGGTCTCGGACGAGCTATCGGTGAAACCGTTGCCATCTTGTATGTGCTGCAGCTGAGCTTCAACATCAACTGGTACTCCATTTTGGAGCCACGCGGTGGTGCGGTTGCTTCTTGGATCTTGGCACGTTTCGGTGAGGCAAGCCCTGCCGAATTCAAGGGGCTAATGGCCGCAGGTCTGGTTCTGTTCGTAATTACCCTGATCGTCAATAGCCTGGCCAACCTAATTGTCAACCGATCGAAGGCAAATCGATGAGCGTTCGTCCAAGAGTGCAACCGTGGGCTGCCGGAGCCTTCGGTCTGCGTATTCAGACCCTGATTTCGATTGTGATTCCAGTAGTAATCACCGCGCTTCTCGTTGTGTCTTCGAAGCTAGACATATCTCTCGCAGTAATTGCCTGCTACTTTCCACTGCAGCTTCTTACCGCAGCTCTCGTTGGCTGGCGTAACTTCAAGCGCCGCGGGGTAAAAGATTCGATTCTGCTCGTCGTTGCCAGTTTTCTTTCGATCCTGGTTTTGGGTCTACTGTTCTCGGTACTGTTTTCGGTGATCGGAAAGGGTTTTGAAACTCTAACGCCACACTTTGTTTATCAGAACAACATTTATGTGGACAACAACACACCACTTGAATACGGAGGCGTTGGGCACGCCATACTTGGAACGCTTTTAATTGTGCTCCTCACCACCGTGGTAGCGGTACCGCTCGGTATTGCCATGGCAATCTATCTAACGACTTCCCGAGCTAGGCACCTTGGTCTCGTTCGCACTATCACCCAGGCGCTTTCAGGTCTTCCTTCGGTGGTTTCTGGTTTGTTCATCCTTGCATTTATGTCTGTGGCCGGTCTCGAGCGATCGGGTGTAACCGGGGCCATGGCGCTTTTCCCACTTATGCTTCCCACAGTGGCCAGAGTCGCCGAGGAATCACTCAAGCTGGTTCCAGCAGACTTGAGACAGGCCGCCTTGGCACTTGGCGCACCTAATTACCGAGCTTTCTTTCAAGTGGTTCTGCCAGCGGCCAAAAGCGGAATCGTCACTGCTGTGCTTCTCGGGCTGGCCCGCGTGGTGGGAGAGACCGCACCGTTAATTTTGACCACAAACGCCAACAACGGAACGAACGTCAACGTGTTTTCCGGAGGCATTGCGAGCCTACCTACCTATGTTTACGGTTACCTGGGCTCTGGGTACGTAACTAGCCAAGCTCGTGCTTGGGGTGGAGCATTAGTGCTGCTCATCCTTGTTGGAGTCTTGTTCGGGCTTGCCCGTATTTTTAGCCGCACCAAATCAACTAACTCAAAGTCGAAGAAGGTCAAATAATGTCGAATCTAGTTACCGCATCGACACTATCCGCTGAAAACATCAGCGTTTGGTTTGGTGAGCGTCAGGTTCTTGAAGATGTGAACCTGGTGTTCCCAGGAAACAAGGTAACTGCACTTATCGGCCCTTCCGGCTGCGGCAAGTCAACCTTCCTTAGAACCCTGAACCGCATGCACGAACTTATTCCTGGTGCCGGACTTGCCGGTTCGGTGCTGCTCGATGGAAACGACATCTACGGGCCGGATGCAGATGTTGTAGATGTTCGAATCAACGTTGGTATGGTTTTTCAGAAGCCAAACCCATTCCCAACCATGAGCATTCGAGAAAACATTTTGAGCGGCCTAAAGCTTTCAGGTCGAAAGATTCAAAATGCCGACGAACTTGTAGAAACATCGCTTCGTCGTGCTTCGATTTGGAATGAAGTCAAGGATCGACTAAACGACCAAGCGCTTGCGCTTTCCGGTGGTCAGCAGCAGCGACTTTGCATCGCCAGGTCGCTGGCAATGAACCCGAAGGTACTTCTCATGGACGAACCTTGCTCGGCCCTTGACCCAGGTTCAACCCGTCGCATCGAAGAGACCATTGGTGAGCTAAGTGAGTCGATGACCATCGTCATCGTTACTCACAATATGCAGCAGGCTCAGCGTGTTTCTGACCAAACCGCATTCTTCCTAGCCGATGAAAACATTCCAGGTGGGGTGGTTGAATTCGGTCGCACAGAGGACGTTTTCAACAACCCGGTTGATACTCGAACCAACGATTACGTGAACGGGCACTTCGGGTAACCAAACGTTAACCAAACATATGGTTGAAGGAAATCTAACCCTTACCTTTGGTTTGTTTTGGTCCTAGAAACTAAATCTCGTCGGACAGTCCGACACTTTCTTTCAAGGAGAAAAATGCAAAAGAAGTTTCTTGCTACTGCAGCTGCACTAGCGGTTTCTGCCTCGGCACTATTGGCTGCTGTTCCAGCTAGCGCTGCATCAAACATCACCGGTAAGGGTTCGTCGTTTGCTAACAACGCGATCCAGTACTGTGCATCGCACTACAACCCAAGCAACGACGACACCGTTGCTTACACCTCGACCGGTTCGGGAACCGGACGCACCGAGTTCACTAACGGAACCGTTAACTTCGCCGTATCAGACGGAACTTACACAGCTGGCGCATCAGGTACTCCAAGCGGCCGCTATGTAAACGTTCCACTTTTCGGTGGCCCAGTAGTTTTCGCTTATAACCAGACCAAGACCTTCAAGGTTGGCAAAGCAAAGCACAAGATGCCTGCCGGCCTAAAGCTAAACGCTGATCTAATCTCGAAGATCTTCAAGGGAACAATCACCAAGTGGAACGATGCAGCTATCAAGGCTCTAAACAAGGGCAAGGTTCTTCCTAACCACGTGATCGATGTTTACTACCGCACCTCTGGTTCGGGAACCACTGCTAACCTAACCACCTACCTAGCTCAGACCCTTGGTTCTGGCTGGTTGACCAACAACAAGGACCTAGCTGCTTCTGCAGGTGGAACCTTGGCTCCTGGAGCACTTGCAAAGTCAACTTCTTCTGTAATCGCCGACCTAGTCGAGTCTGACCTTTACGGTTTTGGTTACTTCGACCTATCGGACGCTGCCGCTAACAAGGTAAACAAGGCTGCTCTAAAGAACGGTAAGGGTCAGTACGTGGCGCCAAGCGTTGCTGCGGCTCAGAAGTTCTTGAACGCACAAACTGCAATCCACGACAGTTCGAACACTTTAGCTGGCGACGCAACCGACGGAACTTTGTCGATCGACTTCACCAAGCAGGTTTCCGGGGCTTACCAGTTGTCGATCGTTACCTACGGTATTGGTCACCGCGGCGGAGGAGCAGCTAACGACCTTTCGGTTCGCGGATTCTTCACCAACGTGGTCAGCACCTGCCTTCCAAAGTACGGTCCAACCCACGGATACGTTCCACTTTCGGGATCACTAAAAGCTGAGGCGCTTACTCAGATCGCAGCAATTGGCTAACACCAAATAGTTCAGTGGGCGCGGCCGGGATTCCCGGTCGCGCCTCTGGCACGATTAGGAGAAATAATGAAACGCACTGTAGTCGCAAGTTTGTTGGCCATCGGTCTAGCAGGCTCACTAACGGCGTGCGACCCACCAATGCCTCCATCGGTTCTGGCGCAGCTAAGCGAGCAAACCTACACCTGTGTAGAGGGTGCTGTGAAGGTTTCTTCTCCAAAAAACTTGACCGATGCTATTTCTCAAATCGGAGTATCTCTTTCAGCGGCTTGTGTTGACCCGTTACCAACCATGACTCTGGAAACAAGTTCTGCCGACAAGGCGGAGTTGATGATTACTGATCGCCCAATAGCTGCCTCTAAGGTGTTCCTGACCGTTCCGTTCGCGGTTGAGGCGGCCGACGTGGCTTTCAACCTTTCGGTTTCGACTAGCCTCAATCTTTCGGCAAAGTCTGTAGCCGGCATTTTTAACGGAAAGATCACCAGTTGGGATGACCCCGCAATCGTTGCCGAAAACCCCGACATTGAAATGCCAGCCGAGCCAATCTTGGTTCGCAAAACAGCCGAAGACTTGGCGTTTTCATCTTTAAATGGCTGGCTAAAACAATTCGGGCAAGCGATTACCAGCCCGGTTTCGATTGAATCGAAGTCCTCGACTCCTAAAGCGCTTGGTGAAGGGGAAATTGCGATTCTTCCGCATAGCGTTAACCAAGGCATTGGTGGAAGTTCGGCAAGTATTGTGGTCAGTAAAAAATCGGGAAACCTGATTACCGCAAATTCAGACATAGACGGAATTGGCGCCGCAGCCACCCAGTGGGTTGTTACCAAAACCGCAAACAGCGTTCAGGTCAAGTTGGACTACAAGAAACCGGTCACCATTCCAGACGGAAATTCTTCGGCAGCAATTCCTTACCAGGCCATTTATCCGGTTTATCTCCAGGGTGTTGGCACCGACTCACTTCTAAAGCGTGCCGTTGCCACCTTCCTCCTTCGCTTAGACAGCCAGGGCGGACTCGGAGCTTCGGTTTACAACCCGGTTGATGAAAACACCCGCGTAAACGCAGTGGCAATCGCTCGAATAGGGCTGCCTGCGGTCAAGCTTCCAAAAAAGAAATAGGCAATCTCCCGTAGGCTGGAGTAATGGCTTCAAACAAGACTTCAACTGGTCCAGGGCGATTACTTATCGCGATTTACGCAATCTTCGCACTTGCCGCTACCGCCCGCTCTCTTTATCAACTGAGCACCAAATTTACTGAGGCACCAATTGCCTATTCGCTCAGTGCACTTTCAGCAGCCGTCTACATTTTGGCCACGATCGCGTTGGCAAGGAGTTTTAACCGCCTTGCAACTTACGCCCTAATTTTTGAATTGATTGGCGTTGTGGTTGTAGGCACCCTATCGATAGTTTTGCCTGCTGATTTCCACCACGCTTCGGTTTGGTCCTACTTCGGTGCAGGCTACGGTTGCGTTCCACTGATTCTTCCAATCTGGGGCCTCTGGTGGCTCTCGAAGGCGAAACGTGCTTAGTTGGACCAAACCTTCAGAGGTGCCCAGGGATTTTGCCTCAACGGCGGTAACCATTGGAAAATTTGATGGTGTTCACCTGGGTCACCAGGCACTGCTCAGTAGGGTCGTTGATTTAGCCGAGGAAAACTTCATGGCTGCGGTGGCTCTAACCTTTGATCGTCACCCCGATGCACTCTTGAACCCAGCCGAATGCAAGTTGCCACTAATCGGTCAAGGTCAAAAAAATAGCCTTCTTGCCGAAGCGGGAATTGATGCCACCTTGACCTTGTCCTTTGACGAGACCCTGGCTGCGATGCCTGCCCAGCAATTCGTGCAAGAAATTCTCATCGAATCCCTTCGTGCAAAGATCGTCGTGGTTGGCGAAGGCTTTCGCTTTGGAAACCGCGGCTTAGGCACAGTAGAACTGCTTCGTGAACTTGGTTCAAAGTTTGGCTTTCGAGTGTTTGTAATTCCTCAGGTCACTCTCGGCGGCGAACCGGTTTCAACCACCAGAATTCGCGAACTGCTAGATCAGGGGAAGGTGGTGGCTGCGGCGGCATTACTAGGGCGAAACCACACCACCGTTGGTGTAATTGAGCACGGGCTAAAGATTGGCCGAACTATCGGTTTCCCAACTGCAAACCTTTCCCGTGACGGCGAAGGATATTTACCACTTGACGGAGTGTATGCGGGTTGGCTGTATTCCGACGGGCAAAAATATCCAGCTGCGCATTCGGTTGGGACCAACGAGACCTTTCAGGGCGTGCCACGCTTGGTGGAGTCGTTCGTGCTTGATCGCAAAGATCTCGACCTATACGACAAGACAGTCACATTGGAATACGTTCAGTTCATTCGTCCGGCGGCTAAGTTTGACGGAGTAGAAGCTTTGGTTGAAGAGATCCACCGAGACATAGAGAAGATTCGGGTAGCACTCGAACTAGGGGATAACTAATGGAATTTTTTGACGCGGTAAAAATCGCTTTCAAAAAGTATGCGCAATTTCGAGGCACCGCATCGCGGTCCGAATATTGGTGGTTCTTTCTATTTACTTTCCTAATGAGTTTGATCGGCGGAGCGGTCGACATCGCGATTCATCAGACCGACAACGGGCCGGTCCAGTCGATCGTCAATTTGGCCCTGTTCATTCCTCAGCTCACCATCATGGTTCGCCGTAACCGCGACGCTGGTTTCTCGGCTCTCTGGCTCCTAGTTTGGCTACTTCCGGTGGCCTTGTTAGTTGTCGGTTACCTTGGTAACCCAAACTTCATCGTTGAGGTTTCGCAGGAGCTAATGGGTTACCAAACTCAAGAGCAGGCTCTTATCAACGCGGCTAACATCCTTGTGCCGGTGGTCGGTCCTGCAATTTTGGCCTCGATGGCCCTAGGAATCTTCTTTTTTGTGGTTTCTTTGCTTCCAACCAAGAAACAGAAGCCGGTTGCGGTTGCAACGATCGACTACTAACGGGTAGGCTTGTGAAGTTGCCGTGTAACGGCCGCGGATAAAGAGAGTTTGAAACACAGTGTTTCTTACGCCGCGCAGCGAATCGAAGGAGAACCACTATGGCTCTAGACCCACAGGTAAAGCAGAGCATCATCGCTGAGTACGCAACCCACCCAGGTGACACCGGTTCACCAGAGGTTCAGGTAGCTGTGCTTTCGCGTCGCATCAAAGACCTAACCGAGCACTTCAAAGAGCACAAGCACGACCACCACTCGCGTCGTGGTTTGCTACTGCTAGTAGGACAGCGCAAGCGTCTGCTTGGTTACCTACAGAACGTAGACATCAAGCGCTACCGTGCCTTGATTGAGCGTCTAGGTCTTCGTCGCTAATTCTGACTTTACAAAAAACCGCCTCGGGTACACTCGGGGCGGTTTTTTTGGTTCTAGGCAATGTCTGGTTCAACTGTTACCCTAGTGACAGAGCCTTGCGGCTACGTTTGCTGATCTTCGGTGGTGGGTCTTGGAAAGAATTCCAAGGTTCTTTACTGCAGATCAGGGCAGCCCACATTCGGTGGGCAGTTACCGCGCCTAAAGGCTCTAGCGCGATTCACGCAAACTGTGTGGTTTTTTCGCGCGTGAAGAAATAAGAGGAGAGACCATGACCGGTCCAGATAACCACGAGCCTATGGATGGCTCAGAATACGAATACGCAATCATCGACAACGGCAAGCACGGTAAGCGTGTAATCCGTTTCGAGTCGGGCCGCCTAGCCCAGCAGGCTCAGGGTGCCGCAGCCGTCTACATCGATGGCGAAACCATGTTGTTCTCGGCAACCACTGCTTCAAAGCAGCCAAAAGACCAGTTCGACTTCTTCCCACTTACCATCGACGTTGAAGAGAAGATGTACGCTGCAGGAAAGATCCCTGGCAGCTTCTTCCGTCGCGAAGGTCGTCCATCGACCGAAGCAATTTTGACCTGTCGTCTAATCGACCGTCCCCTACGTCCTTCGTTCGTAGACGGTCTTCGTAACGAAGTTCAGGTTGTTGTTACCGTTATGGCCATCCACCCTGACGAAATGTACGACGTTGTAGCAATCAACGCTGCCTCAATGTCAACCCAGCTTGCGGGCCTACCTTTCTCTGGCCCAATCGGTGGTGTGCGTGTTGCACTTATCGATGACCAGTGGGTTGCCTTCCCAAAGCACTCACAGCTTGAGCGCGCAGTATTCGACATGGTCGTTGCTGGTCGCGTTGTAACCGAGAACGGCGTTGAAGACGTTGCCATCATGATGGTTGAAGCAGAAGCTACCGAAAACACCTGGGATCTTGTAAAGAACCAGGGAGCAACCGCTCCTAACGAAGCCGTTGTTGCCGCCGGTCTAGAAGCTGCCAAGCCTTTCATCAAGGAACTTGTTGCCGCTCAGTCGCGTCTAGCTGCCAAGTCGGCAAAGCCACTAACCGAGTACCCAGTTTTCCCTCCTTACGCAGACGAGACCTACGACCACGTAGCCAAGCTTGCCGAGGAAGAACTAGGTCGCATCTACCTAATTGCAGACAAGCAAGAGCGCCAGGACGCCGATGACGCTCTAAAGGCATCGGTTAAGGAAAAGCTTTCGACTGTACTTTCAGAAGAGCACCAGAACCAGATCTCTGCCGCCTACAAGTCGGTAACCAAGAAGGTCGTTCGTACCCGTGTTCTAAAGGAAGGCGTTCGTATCGATGGCCGTGGCCTTCGCAACATCCGTGTCCTAGACGCAGAAGTTGACGTAATTCCACGCGTTCACGGTTCGGCTATTTTCCAGCGTGGAGAGACTCAGATTCTGGGTATCACCACACTGAACATGCTGAAGATGGAACAAACCATCGACGCCCTGAGCCCAGAGACCACCAAGCGTTACATGCACAACTACAACTTCCCTCCATACTCAACCGGAGAAGTTGGTCGTGTTGGAACTCCAAAGCGTCGTGAAATTGGTCACGGTGCATTGGCTGAGCGTGCACTGGTCCCAGTTCTTCCAGGTCGCACCGAATTCCCTTACGCAATTCGTCAGGTTTCGGAAGCCTTAGGTTCGAACGGTTCAACGTCAATGGGTTCGGTTTGTGCTTCAACCCTGTCATTGCTAGCAGCAGGTGTGCCTCTAAAGGCTCCAGTTGCAGGTATCGCAATGGGTCTAATCTCTGACACCATCGACGGAAAGACCTCGTACGCGGCTCTAACCGACATCCTCGGTGCCGAAGACGCTCTTGGCGACATGGACTTCAAGGTCGCCGGAACCGCCGACTTCATTACCGCCATTCAGTTGGACACCAAGCTTGACGGTATTCCTACCGACGTTCTAGCTGGCGCTCTAACCCAGGCAAAGGAAGCACGCAGTGCCATCCTCGACGTGATGAACCAGGCAATCAGCGAACCAGGTGAAATGGCTGCTACCGCACCACGAATCATCTCGGTCAAGATTCCGGTTGACAAGATCGGTGAGGTCATTGGTCCAAAGGGCAAGATGATCAACCAGATCCAGGAAGACACTGGCGCAGACATCTCGATTGAAGACGACGGTACCGTATTTATCGGTGCAACCGACGGCCCATCTGCTGAGGCTGCCAAGGCTGCCATCAACAACATCGCAAACCCTCACGTACCTGAGATTGGCGAGCGTTTCCTAGGAACCGTAGTGAAGTTGGCCACCTTCGGTGCCTTCATCTCGCTAGTTCCTGGTAAAGATGGTCTGCTTCACGTTTCAGAGCTGAAGAAGATTTCTGGCGGCAAGCGCGTTGAGAACGTTGAAGACGTTCTTGAGGTTGGCCAGAAGCTTCAGGTAGAAATCACCAAGATCGATGACCGTGGCAAGCTTTCGCTGAGCCCAGTCGTTGAGGGTGAAGCCACCTCGGCCGACAACGAATAAAACTAAAAAATGGCTGAGATCTTTTTTCCATTAGATCGCGCCGAACTTGAGTTCACCGCTTCGGGAGGCAGCACGGTTCGCCGTACTGTTCTCCCAAGCGGTGTTCGCATTCTCTCGGAGGCAATGCCAGGCGCTCAGAGCGTCTCAATTTCTTTCTCGGTGCCGGTAGGTTCCAGAGACGAAACCGGCGGTCACTTTGGCTCCACCCACTTTTTAGAGCACCTGCTATTCAAGGGCACCACTAAGCGCACCGCACTCGACATCGCGATTGCTTTCGACTCGGTCGGTGGCTCGTCAAATGCTGCCACTGGCAAGGAATACACCTCGTACTACGCTCGCGTTCAAGACACCGCGCTGCCCCTCGCCATAGACGTAATTGCTGACATGCTGACCTCATCGGTGATTGACCGCAAGGAATTCGAAAACGAACGTACCGTAATTCTGGAAGAACTTGCCATGAATGACGACGACCCAGAGGATGTTGCTCACGAGGCGTTTACGGCGGCACTTCACGGTGATCACCCATTGGGCAGACCAATTGGTGGAACCAATCAGACCATCACAGATGTAACACGAGATGCGGTTTGGGAGCACTACAAGGCAAACTACCGCCCGCAAGACTTGGTAATTGCTGCTGCCGGTGGAGTCAACCACGATGTCCTAGTTCGACTCGTCGAGGATGCACTTACGGCTGCCGGATGGGACCTTTCGATTCGGGCGACTCCTCGCGACCGTCGATTCATTGGTGACACATTCATTCCTCGCGCAAAAACACTTGAGGTTTTGAAGCGTCCAATTTCGCAAACCAACATCTTGATTGGTTGCCAGGGCTTGGTAGCCGACGATGAGCGACGCTACGACATGGCCGTTTTGAATACCGTCCTTGGCGGCGGCATGAGCTCACGTCTTTTTCAAGAGATTCGCGAGAAGCGCGGTCTAGCCTATTCGGTTTACTCATTCAACCAGGCCTATTCCGATGGAGCTATCTTCGGTCTATACGCGGGTTGTTCGGCAGCCAAGGCAACCGAAGTAACTGGATTACTTTGGGATGAACTTGAAAAGGTCGCGAGCGAAGGAATTACCTCAGACGAGTTAACCCTGGCGCGCGGAAACATTTCTGGTTCATTGGCTCTCAAGTTTGAAAGTTCAATGGCTCGAATGAACCGCTTGTTTTCCACCGAAATCCACAATGGCAAGTTTTACGATTTAGATGAAACGCTTTTGCGTTATTCGCAGGTAGAGGCTCAGAACGTTCAAAAAGTAGCCCAAACTCTAGTTGGTCGTGAACGATCACTTGTCGCCGTTGGAGATGTAACCGAGTCGGCTTTCAAGAGTTTCGTTTAAGGTTGAATTTATGACCATCAAAGTTGCATTAGTCGGAGCCACGGGCCGCATGGGCAAGCTTGCTCTTGACCTGATTGATTCCGCTCAAGACTTATCTCTTTTCGCGAGTCTAAACTCTCGTTCGGCCCTGAGCGAGCTAGATGGCGCCGATGTAATCTTAGATGTCACCAAACTTGAAGTCAGTGAAAAAGTTGTCGACTATGCGGTTGCCGCAGGTATTCCAGTTGTGGTTGGAACCTCAGGTTGGGCGGCTGCCAAGCTCTCGGTTTTAGGCGCTGAAGTTGCAAAGTCAGGCACCACCGTAGTCATAGTTCCTAATTTTTCAATCGGTTCGATGCTGGCAACTAGATTTGCGGCCGAAGCTGCAAAGTATTTCTCAACCATCGAAATCGTTGAAGCCCATCACGCTCACAAAGTAGATTCTCCATCGGGTACGGCAATTAGAACCGCCGAACTAATTGCAGCCGCCAGGGGAGAACTACCGCTAATCTCCGGTGTAGGTCAAACTGCACGTGGTGAGGTTGTAGCCGGGATTCCAATTCACAGTCTTCGTTTGAGTGGCATCAGCGCCAAACAAGAGGTCATTCTCGGTGGTGAGGCTGAGGTTCTCACCATTCAGCACGAGGTGTCTTCGGTAGCTTCCTATTCCGCAGGAATTCTCGCTTCAATAAGATTTGCAGTAGCTAAAAAGGGCCTATTCGTTGGTCTAGAGTCGGTTGTTTCGTAAGTGAAATCACCAAAGGTTGGGGCCGCAATATCCATTGCGTTACTCGCCGTCTATGTCTTTCTCCTCAGTAATTGGGGAGTAACCATGATCAGTTCCGGCTCTGCAGTCGGCATTGTCATGGGGGTTTTGGTTCTCACTTTTCCAGTAATCGGTGTTTGGGTAATTTTTCGTGAGCTCAAGTTTGGTCTCGCTGCCGAAGCCATGGGTCAAGAACTCGAGACCGCCGGTGAGTGGCCAATATTTCAATTGGTTTTACGGCCAAGCGGTAGGCCTACCAAGGAATCGGCAGATGACAACTTTGTGGAGTTCGCCAAGCAGGCTGAGGCCAACTCTGAAAATTGGAAGGCCATTTTTGCACTTTCGCTAGCGTACGACGCCTGTGGCGATCGTCCTAGAGCTAGAAGAGCCATGGCCGAAGCCATGGCTCTTCACAAGAAAAAGTAACTAAGCCTTAATTAGGCCAACTCGTGCCAGGCCAAGCCAAATTTGGCAACCTAGGCAGTAATTGAAAACGGCATTTAGGAATGCGGCAAAGAACGCGGCCGACGCAGCAATTGTGAGGCCCAACTGGATGTCTAGTGCCCCAAAAATAAGTCCGGTACCGGCAACCAGGAATCCGACCAACTGAGCAAACTGTGGTGGGCGCGGGTCTTCAAGTTCCTTAGGTGCCTTAAGTAATGGTCGAACCAAGCGCTTGAAAAGATAGCCGTAAGGGTGTTTTGCGTTGCCGAAGAATGCTCCAATCGCAAACAGTGCAACGATCACCGAAAGCAAAGCAACCGAAGTTGAGAAAGTCTTGGTATCGAGTGACAGGTAAAC
>CANFJH010000026.1 GCA_947447395.1 Microbacteriaceae bacterium
AGCACGTGTCCGAGGGCGAACTTCTGGCCAAGCTAGTCGAATTCCCTCGAGTTCTAGCGCACTCAGCCCTTGAACGTGAACCACACCGCGTGGCTCGGTACCTTGAAGAAGTTGCCGGTTCTTACCACCGCTGGTACGACAATTGCCGTGTGACCCCAATCTCGGGTGGAGAGGTTGAAACTGTTCACCGAACCAGGCTTTGGTTGAATGAAGCCACCTCAATCGTGCTTCGAAACGGACTCGAAGTTCTAGGTGTAACTGCTCCGGAGCGTATGTGATGGCGCACGACGAACTGAAACCAAACTGGTTGGCAATTCCGACCGATAACAACGAACTGACCAAACGTATTTGGCCAGCGGGAACCGGGCGCGATTCAGATGGTGAAGCCGTCTTCGGTGGTGTACCAGCCAGTGATTTGACCGCGCAATTTGGAACACCGCTTTACGTCGTAGACCAAACCGAGTTTGAACGAAACGCCATCGCCGTCAAGGGTGCATTGGACGCTGCCGCAGCACGCATCGGTACCGATGCAACGGTTTACTATGCCGGCAAGGCTTTCCTTTGCACCGAGGTTGTGCGCTGGGCAGAAGCCCTTGGATTGAACGTTGACGTTGCCAGTGGTGGAGAACTTGCCATCGCGCTTGCTGCCGGAATCGATCCCAAGCGAATCGGTCTTCACGGCAACAACAAGTCGGCCGCCGAAATTGGTCGCGCCGTTTCTGCTGGCGTTGGCGCAATAGTCATCGATAGCGAAATTGAAATCGAGCGAATTGCTGCCACAGCAGGCGCACAAGGACGCATTCAGCCGGTGCGAATTCGCGTAAACACGGGAGTTCACGCCGACACTCACGAATTCTTGGCTACCGCTCGGGAAGACCAGAAATTTGGCATTGCAATCGAGGATGTTCCGGCGCTGGTTGAAAAGATTCGTAAGCACAATCACCTCGAATTTTTGGGTTTGCACTCACACATTGGTTCTCAGATTTTTGAAACTGCCGGTTTTGCCGAGGCTGCAAAACGCCTCATAAAACTTCATGCTGCACTGCTCAAGGGTGGCCCGGTTCCGCAGCTTAACCTCGGTGGAGGTTTTGGGATCGATTACAACGTTGGAGACAACGCACCTGGAATTTCGGTCATGGCCGAAGCGATTACCGATGCTATCGCGGTAGCTTGCCAGACCGAGGGTGTTGCGGTTCCGAAACTTGCCTTTGAACCTGGCCGAGCCATTGTTGGCCGAGCCGGCGTGACCCTGTACACAGTGGGAACCATCAAGGATGTCAACCTTGCCGATGGCAACACTCGCAAGTACATTTCCGTCGACGGCGGCATGAGCGACAACGCTCGTCCGGCGCTTTATCAGGCCGAATACTCAACTCGATTGGTATCTCGTGTGACTAGCTCCGCGCCTGCGCTCGTCCGGGTAGTTGGAAAGCACTGCGAGAGCGGTGACATCGTGGTTCGTCACGATTATCTGCCGAGCGATATTTCCATCGGTGACACGATTGCCGTTGCCGCAACCGGAGCCTATTGTTTTTCATTAGCCAGTAATTACAACTATCTGCCAAGACCTCCGGTTGTGGCAGTTGCCGATGGTAAGGCACGATTGATTGTGCGAGGCGAAACCGAGGCAGATATTCTGTCCCGCGACGTCTTCATCCAGAAGGACTAAAAGTGATTGAATACCGTCCGCTACGAATAGCGCTACTAGGGGCTGGCACCGTTGGTGGCCAGGTGGCTCGCCTACTTCTTGAAAACAAGACCGAGTTGGCTGCACGTGTCGGAGCCGAACTTGAACTTATCGGCATCGCAGTTCGCGATCTAAATGGCAAGCGCGATGCCGCCATTCCAACCGAGTTGCTAACCACCGACGCCGAGGCGCTAATTCTTACCGCCGACATCGTTATTGAGGTCATGGGTGGCATTGAGCCTGCGAGAACTCTGATCCGCCAATCGCTACTTGCCGGCGCCGATGTTATTACCGCCAACAAGGCGCTGCTTGCCAATCACTCCACTGAGCTTTTTGATGTAGCAGAACAGGTTGGCGCACAGCTTTACTACGAGGCCGCAGTTGCCGCGGCCATTCCGATCATCCGTCCTTTGCGCGAATCGCTCGCCGGTGACAAGGTGACACGAATCATGGGAATCGTTAACGGTTCCACAAACTACATCCTTGACCAGATGGATTCGGAAGGTCTTTCACTAGAAGCTGCCATGGCCGAAGCTACCGATCTGGGTTACCTTGAGGCAGACCCAAGCCTCGACGTTGAAGGCTACGACGCAGCGCAAAAAGTTGCCATTTTGGCATCGCTTGCTTTCCACACTGAAGTAGATCTAAACCACGTGCACCGCGAGGGCATTACCGAAATTACTCCGGCTCAAATTGCCAGTGCTCGAGAAAACGGCTACGTAATTAAGCTGCTAGCCGTTTGCGAAAAAATTGAAGCCGACGAACAGGGCGAAGCTGGAGTTTCGGCGCGCGTTTACCCTGCGCTAATTCCAAGGGAGCACCCGCTGGCCTCGGTTCGCAAGGCTTTCAACGCCGTATTCGTTGAAGCTGAAGCTGCCGGTGAATTGATGTTCTACGGCGCAGGCGCTGGCGGCGCACAGACCGCCTCTGCCGTACTGGGAGATCTAGTTTCGGCCGCCAAGCGCCATGTTATCGGTGGCCCAGGTCTTGCCGACTCGGCTCACGCTAACTTGCCAACGCTGCCAATTTCTCGAATCACCACCAGCTACCAAATTGCTCTTGAAGTAAAAGACCAGCCTGGTGTGCTTGCTGAAGTTGCCACAATTTTTGCCAAGCACAATGTTTCGGTTGAAACCGTTGAGCAGTCAATCGCCAACAAGCGTGCGAACCCAACCGCACAGTTGCTGATTGGTACTCACGACGCAAAAGACTCTGCACTGACCGCTGTCGTTCAGGCACTTTCGACCTCATCCGTGGTCGATTCCATCACCTCTGTTATTCGAGTGGAAGGCAACTAATGGCACACCAGTGGCGCGGAGTTATCCGCGAATATTTCGATCGACTAGACGTTGATTCAAACACCACCATCATCACCTTGGGTGAGGGTGGCACGCCGCTTGTTGCCGCTCCCGCTTTGGCAAAGTTGGTCGGTGCCGATGAGGTTTACCTAAAGGTTGAAGGAATGAACCCAACCGGTTCGTTCAAGGATCGTGGTATGACCATGGCTGTTTCGAAGGCAGTTACCCAGGGAGCGAAGGCAGTTATTTGTGCATCTACCGGTAACACCTCTGCCTCTGCCGCTGCATACGCTGCTGCAGCCGGAATTCAGTCGGTGGTCTTGGTGCCAGAGGGAAAGATTGCCCTCGGCAAGTTGGCTCAAGCTGTTGCTCACAAGGCTCAGATTTTGCAGGTTCAAGGAAACTTTGATGACTGCCTAGACCTTGCTCGCGATCTTTCAGACAACTATGCGGTTCACCTGGTCAACTCGGTCAACCCTGACCGTATTGAAGGTCAGAAGACTGGCGCATTTGAAGTCTTTGAATTCCTAGACCGTGCACCAGACATTCACGTGCTTCCAGTAGGCAACGCAGGTAACTACTCTGCCTACTTCAAGGGTTACAAGGAAGATATTCAGGCCGGTCGCATCAAGCACCTTCCTCAGATGTGGGGCTACCAGGCAGATGGTTCGGCACCGTTCGTTTATGGAACTCCGGTTAAGAACCCGGACACCATTGCAACCGCAATTCGCATCGGCAACCCAGCCTCTTACGACCTTGCGCTAGTGGCTTGCGAAGAATCCCAGGGACGCTTCGGCGCCGTAAAAGACCCAGACATTCTCTGGATGCACCGCTTCCTTTCACAGGAGGTTGGAGTATTCGTAGAACCTTCTTCGGCTACCGGTGCTGCGGGTCTGCTTCAGGCTTCGCGCACTGGAGATAATCTGGCCGGCAAAACCATCGTGGTAACCGTAACCGGCAATGGCCTCAAGGACGCAGCTTGGGCCCTAAAGGATGAGAACGGGGATGAGATCAAGCCTCAGGTTGTTTCTAAGCAGGCAGATGAAGTTGCCGAACGGCTAGGCCTCGCATAAGCATGACCAACCTCGTCGGGCGTAAAGTTTCGGTCAAGGTTCCGGCTACTTCGGCAAACCTTGGCCCTGGTTTTGACACGCTCGGCATGGCTCTTTCTTTCTACGACGAACTTGAGGTCGAAGCCGTAGCTGGCTCCGGCGCGTTCGTCGAAGTTATTGGTGAAGGTGCTGGGGAAGTGCCTACCGATGAGTCGAACCTGGTTGTCCGTTCGATTGCCTATGTTTTTGACCAGGCTGGTGTACCTATGCCAGGTCTAAAGCTCAAGGCGCACAACATCATCCCTCACGGTCGCGGCATGGGATCCTCTGGAGCTGCCGTGGTTTCCGGAATCGTTGCCGCCAAGGGTCTACTTGAAGGCGTCGTTGATTTCACTTCGGAGCGGTTGTTGCAGTTGGCAACCGATCTAGAGGGGCACCCGGACAATGTTGCGCCGGCTCTTTTTGGCGGTTTGACTATCGCTTGGGAAGACGCCAAAGGACCCCACCACAAGAAACTGATCGTTCACCGTGGAGTATCTCCGCTGGAACTGGTTCCAAATTTCAAGATGTCAACCGCGCACGCCAGGGCGCTTCAGCCAGAGTCGGTTCCTCATGAAGACGCCGTCTTCAATGTTTCTCGCTCGGCGCTTTTGGTGGCCGCTTTAACCCAGAGCCCTGAACTTCTCATGGCTGCCACCGAAGACCGCCTACACCAGGGCTACCGCTCAGAGGCAATGCCGGAAGCCGGCAAAGTCATCGAACTGATGCGAGCCAATAATCACGCCGCGGTGGTTTCTGGAGCTGGCCCTTCCGTCCTAGTTTTGGCCTCAGATCCAGCAGAACGTATGGAAGCTGCCAAATTGGCTGCCGAAAACTTTCCACAGTGGCGCGCCTTAGTCTTGGCAGTTGACTTCAAAGGTGCTACTGTTATCTCGCACCAGTAAACAGGTGAGAAGCTCTAAGGCAACATTCAATTAGAAGCTCCCACTGGTGAATCAACCGCTAATCAAGCGTTTATGTGCACGCAAAATTCGTGCCCAAGGTAACTAACCCGAAATCGAACCGGTTACCAAAATCTCAAGGAGAAATACAAACACATGGATGAAATCCAGCAAGACGTAACCGCGACCAAGGGTCGCCGCGTAGTAGTAGACCCAGCAGCCTCAAGCGATGCAGCACCAGCCGAGGCTTCCGCCCCAAAGCGTCGCACTCGCAGTGCAAAGCCAAAGACCGAAGGCGATTCAGCGCCGGCTGAGACTTCGGCTCCAAAGGCAGAGGGCAACTCGGAAGCAAAGGTAGAGAAGTCTGAAGGTGGCGAAGGCCGTCGCGACAATAACCGTGGCGACCGCGACAGCAACCGTGGCCCAGACGAAGACCGCGGAAACCGTAACCGTAACCGTAACCGTAACCGCAACCGCGGCGACCGCAACAACCGTGGCCGCAGCCGTGGCGGAGACTTCCAGGACGAAGCAGAGCCAGAGATCGGCGAGAACGATGTTCTAGTTTCGGTTGCAGGTATCCTCGACGTGCTAGAGAATTATGCATTCATTCGCACCTCTGGCTACCTTCCGGGCCCAAACGACGTTTACGTTTCGCTTGGTCAGGTAAAGAAGTACGGCCTACGCAAGGGTGACGCCGTCGTTGGCGCAATCCGCCAGCCTCGTGAAGGCGAAGGCCAGGGTCGTCAGAAGTTCAATGCAGTAGTTCGCATTGACTCGGTAAACGGTCAGAGCATCGAAGAGGCTCAGGCTCGTATCGAGTTCGGCAAGCTAACTCCTCTCTACCCACAGACTCGTCTGCGTCTCGAGACCGAGGCTTCGAAGCTAAACACTCGAATCATCGACCTGGTAGCACCAATCGGTAAAGGCCAGCGCGGTCTAATCGTTTCGCCACCAAAGGCCGGTAAGACTCTTGTTCTTCAGGCGATCGCAAACTCGATCGCGACCAACAACCCAGAGGTTCACCTAATGGTTGTTCTAGTAGATGAGCGTCCGGAAGAAGTTACCGACATGCAGCGCACCGTCAAGGGTGAAGTTATTGCTTCAACCTTCGACCGCCCTGCCGAAGACCACACCACCGTTGCCGAACTTGCAATTGAGCGCGCAAAGCGGTTGGTTGAACTTGGCCACGACGTAGTTGTTCTACTTGACTCGATCACCCGTCTGGGTCGCGCATACAACCTGAGCGCTCCTGCATCGGGTCGTATCCTTTCCGGTGGTGTCGATAGCTCGGCACTTTACCCACCAAAGCGCTTCTTCGGTGCTGCTCGCAACATCGAGGACGGCGGTTCGCTGACCATCCTGGCTACAGCACTGGTTGAGACCGGTTCGAAGATGGACGAGGTTATCTTCGAGGAGTTCAAGGGAACTGGAAATATGGAACTTCGCCTGTCGCGTCAGCTAGCAGACAAGCGCATCTTCCCTGCAGTGGACGTAAACGCGTCGGGTACCCGTCGTGAAGAAATGTTGATGAACCCAGACGAAACCAAGATCATCTGGAAGCTTCGCCGCGCACTTGCCGGTCTTGAGCAGCAGCAGGCACTTGAGCTCGTTCTTGGCCGACTAAAGGAAACTCAGAGCAACGTTGAGTTCCTAATGCAGGTCCAGAAGTCGATGCCGGTTCCAACCGCAGACGGAGAATAATGCTCGATTCAGTCAAGCCGCTACTGGAGGAACACCAGGCGCTTCAGACTCAGTTGTCTGACGCCTCGGTGCACGCCAACCCTGGCTTGGCGAAGAAGCTCAACCGTCGTTACGCCGAACTTAGCGCAATCGTCAACGCCTACAATTCGGTCAACTCGTTGACCGAAGACTTGGCTGCCGCGAAGGAACTAGCTAAGGAAGACGAAGCGTTTGCCGAGGAAGTTACTGCAAACGAAGAAAAGCTCCACGACGCCAATGAGAAGTTGCGCCGTTTGCTAATTCCTCGCGACCCAGACGACGGCCGAGATGTGATCATGGAAATCAAGGCTGGTGAAGGTGGTGCCGAGTCGGCACTCTTTGCAGCCGATCTACTTCGTATGTACATTCAGTACGCCAACTCCAAGGGTTGGAAGACTGAAATTTTGGACAAGAACGAATCTGACCTTGGTGGTATCAAGGACGTGCAGATGGCTGTCAAGTCAAACGCCACTGACCCAAGCCAGGGTGTTTGGGCTCACCTGAAGTACGAGGGTGGTGTGCACCGCGTTCAACGCGTGCCAGCTACCGAAACTCAAGGTCGCATTCACACGTCGGCAGCCGGTGTCCTTTGCTTCCCAGAAGTTGATGAGCCAGAAGAGGTTGAGATCAGCCAAAACGATCTTCGCATCGATGTTTACCGTTCATCGGGTCCTGGTGGCCAGTCGGTTAACACCACCGACTCGGCCGTTCGAATCACACACTTACCAACCGGTATCACCGTTGCCATGCAGAACGAGAAGAGCCAGCTTCAAAACCGTGAAGCTGCCATGCGCGTACTTCGCGCCCGCATATTGGCTGCACAGCAGGAGGCAATCGAGGCTGAACTTTCGGCCGCTCGTAAGTCGCAGGTGAAGTCGGTTGACCGTTCAGAACGCATTCGCACCTATAACTATCCGGAAAACCGCATTGCCGACCACCGCACCGGTTACAAGGCTTACAACCTGGACGCAGTTATGGACGGCGCTCTTGAGCCTGTCATTCAGTCGGCTATTCAGGCCGATGAAGAGGCTCGACTAGCAGCTCTGGGCGAGAAGTAATGCAACTCTCCGAGCTACTTTCTCGGGGATCGAAGTTACTGGCTTCGGTTGGTATCGAATCGGCTGAGGTTGATGCTCAGTTACTGGCCGCTTTCGTCCTAGAAATTTCTCGCGGTGAACTTCAATCGAAACTTTTCACGAATGACGAAATAGCCGATGATGCAGCCCGGAAAATCGAGGCACTATTTCAAAGTCGCAGCGAACGAGTTCCACTTCAACACCTAACCGGGGAAGCCTACTTTCGTAACCTAACGCTCTCGGTTGGTCCAGGAGTATTCATTCCCAGACCGGAAACCGAAGGTGTTGCCGAGCTTGCAATTCAGGCTCTGAGGGCCGTGCCAGCCCTGCCAATCGCGGTTGATCTTTGTACCGGATCCGGAGCAATTGCGATTGCTCTAGCTACCGAGGTTCCGCACTCAAAGGTATATGCATGGGAACTAAATCCTGACTCTGAGCCTTGGCTTCGAAATAACATCGCGAATAATGGTTCGGCAGTTGAATTGGTCATGGCCGACATTGCCAATGATCATCAACTTTTTGCGGGGCTAGAGGGAAAAGTTGATGTTGTTGTATCCAATCCGCCATACATTCCGGCATGGGCTGTACCCAAAGACTTAGAAGTGCAATTGCACGATCCTGACCTCGCCCTGTACGGGGGAGAAGACGGAATGGACATCATGAGAGTGGTGAGCAAACGTGCACTTCAGCTTTTGAAGCCGGGCGGGTTCCTAGTGGTTGAACATGCGGAAACCCAGGGGCAATTAGTGGCAGACTTATTTGCATCAGATGGCTGGCGTTCGATCAGCATTCACAAAGATTTGACCGGTCGTGATCGCAGCGTAAGTGCGATTAAGAGCTTGTAGGAGGTTGCCATGCGATTCAATTGCGCCGATACTTCCGAGCTTCTAGAAGGCATGCGCCAAGCTAAACAAACCATCGGTAGAGCCGGGCTTATAGTTCTGCCAACTGACACCGTTTACGGAATCGGAGCCGATGCCTTTTCGGCATTTGCGGTAAACGCTCTGTTAGAAGCGAAGGGTCGCGGGAGACAGTCTCCGCCGCCAGTACTAATTCCAAGCCTCGATACCATGCGTGCGCTTTCCGACAATCCTCCAGAGGTTGCATTCAAGCTTGCGGAGAAGTTTTGGCCTGGAGCGCTAACCATGATTCTTCGAGCACAGGGTTCGCTCAGCTGGGATCTTGGGGAGACCAAGGGAACTGTCGCTCTAAGGATTCCGAATAATCAAGTCACACTCGCGCTTTTGAAAGAAGTTGGCCCTCTGGCCGTTTCGAGCGCCAACCTAACCGGCCAGGCGGCAGCCACAACCATCGACGAAGCGCAAGAGTATTTTGGTTCCAAGGTTGGCGTTTACCTGGACGGTGGGACATCGGCTAGTTCCAAACCGTCCACGATTTTAGATTTGACTGAGCCGGGCTTCGTTAAAGTGGTTCGCATCGGCGTGCTTACTGTGGCTCAGATTAAAAAGGTTGTTGGCGCCGACGCAGAAGTTGTAACTGAGTAATGCGCGCTTATTTACTTATGATCGCCCTGACCGCCGTGGTCACCTTCATCGTTACGCACTTTGTGATCAAGCTCACACTCAAATTCAAGATTTATCCAGAAATCCGAAGTCGCGACTCTCACAGCACCCCAACTCCAAGACTTGGGGGACTCGGAATGTTTGCCGGTTTCCTCGCAGCCATGGGAGTTGCAGCAAGCCTGGGCTGGTTCAAATCGGTTTTTGTGCAGGGCGGGCCAATTCTCGGCGTGATAATTGCGGCCAGCATTATGGCTATTCTCGGAGCGCTCGATGATGTCTTCGATCTCGACTGGACCCTAAAGCTTGCCGGGCAATTTGTCGCCGCCGGAATCCTCGCGTGGCAGGGCGTTCAGATTGTCTCGCTTCCGATTGGTGGAATCACCATCGGATCGTTTGGAATGTCTTTTGTCGTCAGCGTCTTTCTCACGGTGCTAATAATGAACGCGGTGAATTTCATCGACGGACTTGATGGCCTGGTGGCCGGCGTGGTGTTGATTGGCACCGTCACGTTTTTCGTCTATAGCTACCTGCTGGCACAAAAAACCAGCCCGAGCGATTACTTCAGTTTGGCTTCGCTAATTTCGGCGATTGTCATCGGAATGTGTTTGGGATTCCTGCCGCATAACTGGCGACCAGCAAAGATTTTCATGGGTGACTCCGGAGCCTTGCTTCTAGGACTTCTCATGACCACCTCGGCGCTATCGGTGACCGGTCAACTTGACCCGGCATTCATTGCGCAGTCAAACCTGATGCCCGCCTTCCTTCCGATGATTTTGCCCTTGGCGATTTTGGTTTTACCGCTACTCGATTTCACTTTGGCGGTCTTCAGAAGACTTCGCGCCGGTAAATCTCCATTCGCCGCCGACCGACTTCACATTCACCATCGACTTCAAGACTTTGGTCACGGACACCTGGGTTCGGTAATTGTCTTTTACGTTTGGACGCTGCTCATTTCGGCAACGTGCCTTTTGTTGTTCTTAGCACCGACCGTATACGCGATTGCACTCGGTTCGCTGGGTTTAGTCGCAGCCCTCGTTTACACGGCCTGGCCGGTTATTGCCAAGAGAATTAGTCAGAGAAAGTCGAATCAGTAATGCAATTTGATAACCCGAAAACAGTCTTCACAAAGGTCCTGAAACTAGGATCGCTACTAATTTCGGCCATTGCCGTAATCGGCTCTCTGGTTGGGTTTCTAACCGCTGGCATTGCAGGACTATTGGGAGCATTGGTAGGCGCATTAATTGCACTGATATTTGTTTCACTTACCGCACTCTCGGTCTTGATTGGATCCAACCTGAGTCTTGGCGGTTTCTATGGAGTCGTCCTCGGTGGATGGCTACTCAAGGTAGTTATTTTTATCGGAACCATTGCCATTATCAAGCAAATTTCTGGCCTCAATCGGGTCGCGATTTTCGTTACTTTGGTAGCTTCCGTCTTAGGTTCCTTAGCCGTCGACGCGTTTGTTGTAACAAAGTCAAAAATCCCTGTTGTTTCTTGACCAACCGATCCCTTTGACTGGGAATTTGCTGTTAGTATTTAGTTGTCTCCAGCACCGCCGTCGACCCAGGAGTTCGTTCTAATCGTGATTAACCTTTTGGCCACCGTCGCCCATGCTTCAAGCAGTGGCGATGCGTTTGAGCCGCCTACGATCGGCGAATTTTTCCCTAATGCGGTGCTTTTCCAGGGAACCATTTTTGAAATGAACCGAATCATGATGATTCGTATGCTCATTGTGGTTCTACTAATCGTGATTTTCTCGCTCTGGGCTGGTAGCTTCAAAAAGGCCTATAAGACCGGCAAGGTTGTACCAAGCCGCTTCCAACTTATGGGTGAAATTTCGCTCAACTTTGTGCGCAACAGCATCGCCCACGAACAGCTCGGCAAGAAAGACGGCGACCGCTTTCTTCCACTGCTAACCACAATCTTCTTCATAGTTCTCGGAATGAACATCACGGGAATCATTCCAACTCTGAACATCGCGGGCACCTCGGTAATTGGTTTGCCACTGGTTCTAGCTCTGGCAGCCTATGTAACCTTCATCTACGCCGGAGTCAAGAAACACGGTCTTGGCTTCTTCAAGAACTCACTTTTCCCAGCCGGTGTTCCAGTTGCGTTCTACATCTTGGTGACTCCAATTGAGTTCCTGTCAACTTTCATCCTTCGCCCGGTCACACTTGCACTTCGTTTGATGATGAACATGATCGCCGGCCACTTATTGCTCGTGCTCTGTTTCTCGGCAACCCAATTCTTTTTCACCTCGTCATTGGTGGAAGGGGCCATGCGCCTATTCGGTGGTGGCACATTCCTGTTCGGATTCGCCTTTACTCTTTTCGAGATTTTGGTCGCATTCTTACAGGCATACGTTTTTACTCTTCTGACCACGGTCTACATTCAGTTGGCCATGGCAGATGAGCACTAGGAACTGACGACCGTCAGTTTCAAACCACGGAAGGGAAATAACAAGTGGACGTTAACAACATCGCCGCACTAACCGGCAACCTAGCAGTAATCGGCTACGGTCTAGCAGCAGTTGGCCCAGGCATCGGTGTAGGTCTAGTAGTTTCAAAGACCATCGAATCGATTGCTCGTCAGCCTGAACTAGCCGCACGTCTACAGGTCACCATGTGGCTTGGTATTGCGTTTACCGAGGCTCTAGCCCTTATCGGTCTAGCAACCCCGTTCATCTTCGCTTAGTAAAGTTACGGAACTCAAACCCATGATTGATTCGATCGTTTTAGCAGCAGCAGAGGCCGAAAACCCGCTGTTGCCTAAGATCCCAGACCTAGTCTGGTCGTCTGTGGTGTTTGTCATCCTTCTAACTTTCTTCTGGGTAAAGGTTCTTCCAAATTTCAAGAAGACCCTAGACGCCAGAACCGAGGCCATCGAAGGTCGTTTGGCAGAAGCCGAACGCATTCAAGCCGAGGTTGCGACACAGACAGCTGACATCGCCAAGGCTCAGGAAAACTCCCGTGCCGAAGCTTCCGCAATTCGCGAACAGGCTCGTGCCGAGGGTGTAGCCATCCTTGCCGAGCTGAAGGAGCAGGCTTCCGTTGAGGCAGCCCGCATTACCGCAACTGCGAAGCAGCAGATCGAGGCCGAACGTCAGGCAGCACTAGTTTCACTTCGCGCCGAAGTTG
Organism: Microbacteriaceae bacterium; assembly: GCA_947447395.1. GTDB lineage: Bacteria > Actinomycetota > Actinomycetes > Actinomycetales > Microbacteriaceae > Rhodoluna. The sequence continues at coordinate 12,434 of CANFJH010000026.1, forward strand.
GCTCGTTGGCAATTGACCTAGCTTCGGCTGTGGTTGGTGCCAGCTTGGCTAACGACAAGGTTGCGGGCAAGGTCGTCGATGACTTCCTAGCCGAACTAGAGGCTGGCGACAAGGCAGGCAAGAAGAAGTAATGGCAAGTTCAACCAGGCAGGCACTAGCAGCAGCTAAGGAAGCACTCGCTCCTAAGCTCGCCAAGGCCGACCTCAAGTTCGCTGAAGAGATCTTCGGAATTGGTGCTGCCATTGGCAGTTCAATTCAGTTGCGCAATATTCTTTCGGACCCTTCCGGAGAGAACAAGGCTAAGGCCGGCGCACTGCAAGCCGTTTTCGGCAAGGCAGTCTCAAAAGAGGCACTTGAGTTCGCAGAGACCCTTTCTGGTTACCGCTGGTCGAAGGGTGGCGACCTAGTCGCCGCCTTCACCCAGTTGGGAGTATTTACCATTGCAGGCATTGTGGCCAAGGCCAAGAAACTAGAGGAACTGGAAGCAGAGCTATTTGCTTTCAATCAGGCTCTGGCTTCTGACCGCGACCTTCAGACCGCTTTCTCTTCTCGCCAAGCCTCACTCGAGGCAAAGCTTGAAGTGATCGACGCTCTCACAAAAAACAAGGTCAGTGAAGCAGCCTCAATCCTGCTTCGCAACGCTGTCATCAACTCACGAAATGTGCGACTAGCCGTAATGCTAGATAGCTTCATCAAGCAGGTTTCTGCCTATGCTTCACGCCTAGTTGCTAATGTGACCGTGGCCGCTGAACTAAGCAAGAGCCAGCTAGAGCGACTAGAAGCGTCGCTTTCCAAAACTTACGGTCAGGAAATCAACCTGAACGTGGAGATCGACCCAAGCATCCTCGGTGGTGTGAAGGTTCAGGTTTCCGGAGAAATCATCGACGGCAGCGTTGTTGCCCGTCTAAACCAAGCCAAGATGCAGCTCGCTTAGAGCCAAATCCGAAGAAAAAGAGGAACACGAGATGGCAGATCTAAAGATTAGCCCGAACGAGATTCGCGATGCCCTAAAGGGTTTCGTCAACTCTTACGAAGCTGACAAAGCCAGTCGCACCGAAGTCGGTCACGTAATCGACGCCGGTGACGGTATTGCTCACGTCGAAGGCCTGCCTGGTGCAATGGCCAACGAGCTACTGAAGTTTGCCGATGGCACACTAGGTCTGGCTCTAAACCTCGACGAGCGCGAGATCGGTACCGTAGTTCTAGGTAACTTCGAGGGCATCGAAGAGGGCATGGAAGTTCACCGCACCGGTGAAGTGCTTTCGGTTCCTGTTGGAGACAACTTCCTCGGTCGCGTTGTTGACCCACTGGGTAACGCAATCGACGGTCAGGGCGAGATCAAGGCAGAGGCACGTCGTGCGCTAGAGCTGCAGGCTCCAGGTGTTATGGCTCGTAAATCTGTTCACGAACCACTAC
>CANFJH010000027.1 GCA_947447395.1 Microbacteriaceae bacterium
TGTCCCAGAGACGAGCCAACCTCTAAACCCAGAGCGAGTTGCAGAACTCCTGGCTCAGGAATGGGAAACCTTCACCAAGGCGACACCAAAGTCCGGAGTCCACAATAAAGAAGCCGCGAAAGTCTTGCCAATGGGCGTTACTTCGAGCTTCCAGCACTGGGACCCTTATCCAATTTCCGTAGTGTCCGCCAAGGGCGCCTATGTCACCGATGTTGACGGTCGAGAACTACTTGACCTATCGATGGGCTTTGGCGCAATGTTGGTCGGTCACTTGAACCCTACTGTCGTAGCTCGCGTGAAAGACGCACTAGACAACGTCGGAACGTTGTTTGTGACCCCGTCACCAACAGCAACTGTTGCTGCCGAGGCTTTCAAGAAGCGCTTTGGTCTAGACATGCTACGTTTCACCAACTCGGGAACCGAGTCGTTGATGTACGCCGTTCGCACCGCACGTGCAGTGAACGGTAAGCGGGGCATCGTAAAGATCGAGGGTGGTTACCACGGAGGTTATGACCCTCTACAAGTTTCGGTCAAGCCACCACTTTCGGCAATCGGTGACCCTGAGAAGCCAACTCCGCATGTGCCACCAGAGGTGACTGCGGGCGACGTCTACGTGGTTCCTTATAACAACCTCCCTTACCTGGAGAAGATCTTCAAGAAGAACCACAAGAAAATATCTTGCTTCGTGCTCGAGCCGGTTCTCGAGAACTTGTCGATCGTTCTTCCTGACGAGGGTTACCTACAGGGTGTTCGCGACCTTTGCGACAAGTACGACATTGCGCTGATTTTCGATGAGGTAAAAACCGGTCTTACCGCCGGCGCTCGCGGAGCAGCAGGTCGTCTTGGTGTAAAGCCTGACCTGATCACCATGGCTAAGAGCATCGGTGGAGGTTTGCCTGTGGCAGCCTTCGGCGGTAAGCAGAAGTACATGGATGCAGTTGTTGATGGCCGCATGGCTCACTACGGAACCTACAACGGTAACCCGCTAGTGATGGCAGCGGTTATGGCGGTAGACGAGATTTGCACCGACGCGGCCATGGCCAAGGCGGAAGAGATCAACGACTACGCACTGCGCAAGATGGATGCAATCATTGCCAAGTATGAGCTTCCTGCTCACACCATCGGCTTTGGTATCAAAGGCGCCATCATTTGGTCAGACAAGCCAGTTCGCAACTACCGCGACTACAAGGCAACCGACTTCCAGATCGCTGAACTCAGCTGGCTCTGGGGTGTGAACCGTGGTGTTCTAACCCCTCCGGGACTAGATGAGCAGTGGCTGGTTTCGCTAGCCCACACCGAAGCAGACATGGACAAGCTTGTGGAAGACTTCCGCTCGCTCGCCGAGGCTCTTCGCGCATAATCAAACTAAAGAAAATCCGCCAGTCCATTCGGGCTGGCGGATTTTCGCTTTCAGGAACTTAGTTGCCGGTTAACTCCGAAACATTTCCGAGGATCTCATCGAACTCAGCAGCGGTTAAGTAGCCGAGGTCCATGGCGGCCTGGCGAACCGTTAGGTTACCTTCCGAGGCGTGCTTGGCGATGGCAGTTGCCTTTTCGTAACCTACGGTTGGACCGAGAGCGGTAACCAAGCCAATGGAATTCTCTACCGTAGAGCGCAGGTAGTCGACGTTCGCTGTGATGCCGTCCACGCAGAGGTCCGCGAATACTCGGCAGCCACGCTTTAGGTAGGCAATCGACATGTTGAGCGAACGAGACATGATTGGTTCGAAGGCGTTCAACTGCAGCTGTCCGGCTTCGGAAGCCATGGTCACGGTTAGGTCGTTTCCGATTACGGTAAATGCAATTTGGTTGATTACCTCAGGGATAACCGGGTTGACTTTGCCAGGCATGATTGATGAACCAGCCTGACGAGCAGGAAGGTTGATTTCACCGAAACCGGCACGAGGGCCGGATGAAAGCAGACGAAGGTCGTTTGCAATCTTTGACTGCTTCGAGGCAATGCGCTTTAGAAGACCAGAAGCCGTGATGAAGACACCGGTGTCCTGAGTTGCCTCAATTAGGTTTGCTGCCGAAGTGAACGGGTGGCCGGTTACCTCAGAAAGGTGCTTGGCAACCACTTCGGGATAACCGTCTGGAGTGTTAATCCCGGTACCGATTGCGGTGCCACCGAGGTTAATCTCGCTGATCAGCGGAAGGATGTTCTTGATTCGTTCGATGTCTTCGCGAATCATAATTCCGTAGGTGCCAAACTCCTGGCCGAGGGTCATTGGCACGGCGTCTTGTAGCTGGGTGCGACCCATCTTGATGACATCGCGGAACTCGTGAGCCTTGCGTTCGAATGCCTCGCAAAGGTACTGCATTTCACCCATTAACTCTTTGAAGTCGAGCACCAAAGCAACCTTGATTGCGGTTGGGTAGACGTCGTTGGTTGACTGAGATGCATTCACGTGATTTAGCGGGTGAAGGTTATCGTAGTCGCCCTTTTCGAAACCTAACTTCTCTAGAGCGCGGTTCGCAATAACCTCGTTGGCGTTCATGTTGGTTGAGGTTCCAGCACCACCCTGGATGGCGTCGACCACAAATTGGTCGTTCAAGGTTCCGGCGATCACGTCGTTGCAGGCTGCATCGATAGCGCGGAAGATATCTTCGTCCAACTCTCCAAGTTCGAAGTTGGCTCTAGCGGCCGCCTGCTTCACCTGGCCGAGGGCAACCACCTGTGAAGGGTAGTGGCCGATTGGCACCAGCGAGATTGGGAAATTGGTTATTGCTCGGAGGGTGTGAATACCCCAGTAGGCATCTGCTGGGACTTCAAGTTCGCCGAGCAGATCGTGTTCAATGCGTCGTTGCATTTCTCTTTTTCTCTTAGTTAGTTAATTGTTATTTGATGAAGCGAATGATTAGAGGGTATTTGTAGAACTCTCCCTGGCTGGCCTTCACGGCAGCCACAATTCGAAGGACGACAAACACTATGGGAACAACAAACAGCAGCACTATTCCGATGATTGAAATGCAGAGAACCAAAACCCAAATGACCATATTGATACCGAAGTTGAGTGATTCTTTTAGGTGGTGGGACACAAACGGACCCTTGCCGTTGAAGATTAGGTAGCCAACCAGTGGGCCGAAAAATTCGAAGGGAATCCCGACTAAATGCCCCAGGATTGCGATGAGACGCTCGCCGTCAGGGGAAAGATTAATCGGCTTTGCGTAAACATCATTGTTTTCACTCATGCCTCAATTATCGCCCTAGTTGGCATTAAGTAAATCAACTTAGACTGGACAAATGAAGCGCATTGCAAAGCCATTGGTCCTAGCGCTGTCGCTGGTCTTTGCCTTTATTGCGACCCAGCCGGTTTTTGCAACAACACCAAAGATTTCTGTAACTCCGAGCGCAATAGTTTTCGCTCCAGGCGAGACCCAAACAATTCAGTTGCAACTAGTCGAACCGATAATTTGCTCAGGTGGTGTGTTGTTTGAGGATTGCAAAGTCACAGTAGATTTCACTTCTTCGCTACCCGCTGGCATCACCATGGATCATCCGGTAATTACTTGGCAAACCAACGAATGGTTTCAACCTCGCACGGCACAACTAACTTTCGACGCGAACGCTTCAAGACTTTCAAGTACACCCGTTCAAATTCAGGTGCAAGCTACTTCACCTTCGGAGTATTACTCAAACTATGCAGTCAGCTTCTCACTAAGTTCGCCCGAGCCGTCCACACCAACGCCGACACCAACGCCTACTTCAACTCCAACCCCAACGCCCACAATCACAGCAGCGCCCTCGTTGGCAAGTACTGGTTCATCCGGTTTGAATTTGTGGTGGATCGCAGCATGTGGCGCACTGTTATTGGGTGGCGGAATCTTCCTAGTGCGAGCCGGTCGTAAATAGCCGGAATTATTTATTCACAACGAGACTTTAGAATTCAAGTAGTTCCAGCATTAGAGAAGAGTGAGCAATGACCGAAAAGTGCCCAGTTCCACATGGAGCAAACACCCAAGTTTCTTCCACGAGTACTTCCTGGTGGCCGAAGGCTTTGAACCTCGACATTCTTCACCAGTACGACTCCAAGACAAATCCACTTGGTAAAGACTTCTCATATCGCAAGGCAGTCTCTTCGATTGACTTTGATGGTCTGAAGGCAGACGTCACCAAGCTACTGACCGAGAGTCAAGTTTGGTGGCCAGCAGACTGGGGTCACTATGGCGGCTTGATGATTCGCATGGCTTGGCACTCCGCTGGAACCTACCGCATCGCCGATGGCCGAGGTGGTGCGGGCAACGGAACCCAGCGTTTCGCACCATTGAACTCTTGGCCAGACAATGCCAACCTAGACAAGGCTCGTCGCCTACTCTGGCCAATCAAGAAGAAGTACGGCAACACGCTCAGTTGGGCCGACCTAATGATTTTGGCCGGCACTTTGGCTTACGAGTCGATGGGTCTCAAGACTTTTGGCTTTGCCTTCGGTCGTGAAGATGTTTGGCATCCAGAAAAAGACATCTACTGGGGAAGTGAAAGCGAGTGGTTGGCGCCTAGCGACACTCGATACAGTGATGTCGAGAAACCAGGCACTCTAGAGAACCCACTAGCTGCCGTTCAGATGGGTTTGATTTACGTAAACCCTGAGGGCGTAAATGGTAAGCCAGACCCGCTCAAGACTGCCGAGATGATTCGTGTGACCTTTGCTCGTATGGCTATGAACGATGAAGAGACCGTGGCACTTACCGCAGGTGGTCACACCGTTGGAAAGACTCACGGAAACGGAAGTGCTTCAAACCTTGGAGCCGCTCCAGAAGGTGCCGAAATTTCAGACCAGGGACTTGGCTGGATGAATCACCATTCTCGTGGTGTGGGCCGCGACACCGTTACCAGTGGTCTCGAAGGCGCCTGGACCACTCACCCAACTCAGTGGGACAACGGATACTTCGACCTACTATTCAAATACGAGTGGGCGCTAACCAAGTCTCCTGCCGGAGCTCAGCAGTGGGAGCCGATCGGTATTGAAGAAGCCGACAAGCCGGTTGATGTTGAGAACCCGAACGTTCGCCACAACCCAATGATGACCGACGCCGACATGGCAATGATCAAGGATCCGGCATACCTAGAGATTTCCAAAAAGTTCCACGCTGACCCTGCATATTTCTCAGAAGTATTCGCAAGGGCTTGGTTCAAGCTGACTCACCGAGACATGGGCCCTAAGGCTCGCTACCTAGGGCCATTCGTTCCTGCGGAAGACCTGATTTGGCAGGATGTTGTTCCAGCTGGAAACAAGGACTACAACCACAACCTGGTCAAGCAGAAGATTGCAGAGTCAGGCCTATCTGTATCCGAACTGGTCAGCACCGCTTGGGACTCTGCCCGAACCTTCCGAGGCTCAGACAAGCGTGGAGGCGCGAACGGCGCTCGCATTCGTTTGGCCCCCCAAAAGGACTGGGAAGGCAACGAGCCGGAGCGTCTTCACAAGGTTTTGAGTGTTCTCGAAGCGATCGCCGGTTCAACGGGTGCAAGCCTGGCAGACGTGATCGTCCTAGCTGGAAATGTTGGCATCGAGCAAGCTGCCAAAGCCGCTGGTGCTCATGTTGAAATTCCGTTTGCTGCAGGCCGAGGCGATGCCACTCAGGAGCAAACCGATGTTGACTCATTCGAGCCACTCGAGCCGCTTCACGATGGTTTCCGCAACTGGCTCAAGAAGGACTACATTCCAACGCCTGAAGAAATGTTGCTCGACAAGGCTTCGCTACTCGGGCTTACCGCGGCCGAAATGACCGTCCTAGTTGGTGGCTTGCGTGTGCTTGGCATCAACCATGGCAACTCGAAGCACGGTGTCTTCACTCAGACTCCTGGTCACCTGACCAACGACTTCTTCGTGAACCTAACCGACATGGCTTTCGTTTGGGAACCAGCCGGAGAGAACCTTTACAACATTCGTTCGCGCCACAACGGTCAGGTTATTTACACCGCGACGCGAGTTGACTTGGTGTTTGGTTCTAACTCAATCTTGCGTTCATACGCTGAGCACTACGCGCAAGATGACAACAAGCACAAGTTCGTAAACGACTTCGTTTCGGCTTGGGTGAAGGTCATGAATGCCGACCGCTTCGACCTGTTCTAAACATGAGCGATCTGAATCAGGTTGGCGAGCAAGACAACTGGACTTGCTGGCTCTGCGATCAGCCCGTTGACCCTGATGCATCGGTGAACTCTGATCTTGGTCCTAGCGTTGACAGCTACGACTCAACGCGCGTGAAAAAGGGCAAGCCATATGTTGAACGTTTGGCTCACCGCATGTGCAACACCATGAAGGGCAAGAACAAGCCGGTTGCGCCTTGGTCTAAAGACATCTTCGTGGTCGATCCAACACCGTTGGTTGAGGTCGTTGAGCGTTTGGATCGCAAGGGCGGCCGAGAGGTTGTTGCTCGTTGCCCTGATCTCAAGGACGCCCAGGAGGCATCCGAATGGTTGTTAGATCGCCTAAGCCGACTAGCACCAAAGGTGAATTTCACCACCGAGTTGAACCCTGGTGGCGGCCAGTACATGTTAGTTCTTCGAGTTAACTAGGGTTGAAAGACTTCTAAACCCAACGACTTTGCTGCTTTCGCAACGGCTTTATCGGTCGTTGCTAAAACTCCATCAAGTTTCGAGGCCAGTTGTATTGCGCAAACATCCGTCATTCGTAGCGTTGTGCGTATTCGGTAATCGGTTAGCGAAGCGACGTCGTAAACCGAAGTCTCGGCTATGTGTAAATCGAGTCCTTGAATGCCCAGTAGGAACTTCTCGGAAACACCGTTCTTAGTGGGATATACGCAAATTTCGGCGTAATTCAGAGCGGATATGTGAAGTTCATCGGCCACGGTTTGAAACATGAAATCCACAGCCCACTTATGATGGGCATCCTGGTCGTTGTATAGGCCGATAATCACGCCAGCGTCCAAAGCTACTCTGGCCATTCTGCGCGCATTTCTTCTCGCCAGTTTTCAGGCCAGATGCCGGAGAGACTTCCGGCAACATTCTTGATGGCTTGGCGTCGAGTTTCCAGCTTTTCAGAGGCCTCCGATTCGACCGACTCAATGCCTCGGTCGATTAGGCGGCGAAGCAGTTCGGCTCGTTCGTCTTTGGCATCTGGCCAAATACGTGCAGCGTCGTCGATTGCCTTGGCAAGGGCGTCGCTCTCGGTGATCATGTGTCGTTGTCTGACTGTCGGCATGAAGCCAGTGTAACACTATGGTAAATGTGTTGCACCGATTATTTTCTGAGACTAATACTCGCCTTTAACCACGAAGAATGTGCCGCGAATTTCTCCGGCTAACTTCGACTTCTGTCTCGCGAACTTGAACTTGGAGGCAAGTTCGTCTGGGATCGGCATTTCCATGCACAGTTTGAAACCGACGGCGCGCTTCTTGGCGTCGGTTAGGTTATAAAGAACGTTGATTGATAGACCGCTCTCATAGAACACGTAGGTCCAGCGGATTCCGTCAACGAGTAGTTCGGTGGCCTCGAGTGGCTTTGAAGCTATGACGATATCTCGTTCCAGGAGCACTTTGCTCACGAAGTCAACGAGGTCTGTGGCCTCAGCGGCTGGGCGAACCACGAAGTCGGCCTTGTATTTGTTGAAGAAGTAGCGAGCCTCATTCGCTCTCAAGCCAGCAAGCTGGTTCACATACGGCGAACTTTCCAACCCTTGGGTTGAAACATTTACAAAATCGACCTTGTAGCTCATATTGCTCCATCTCTCCCCAAAATCGATTATGCGTGAGAAACTGGAGTGACTATGGGGAAAACTCAAAAATACTCACCACGTTCACTCTTCCGCGCTTTCGCTTTTGCCGAAGGTGTCACGTGGACAATGCTCATTATCGGATTGCTTGGTAAGCAGTATTGGGGTTGGTCGCAGCCTTTGGTTACCACTATTGGCGGTGTGCACGGTGCGGTATTCCTCGGTTACGCAGTTATTTCCGCGCTCGTTGGAGTGAACCAACGCTGGGGATTCTGGAAGATTGTTCTGGGTACCTCGTTGGCCATACTCCCTTACGCAACGATTCCTTTTGAACTGCGCGTTGAAAAAGCGGGTGAGCTCGTCGGCGACTGGCGCCGGGAACACTCAGGCCACCCGAAAGACGACCACTGGTTCGATTCACTTTACCGTTGGTTTATAAACCGACCGGCCCTGCTTGCAGCGGCGCTTGTTTTAGTAGTTGTCGCCATCTTTGCGGCATTACTAATCGTTGGCCCACCCGGTGGTTGGCCTAAGCAAAGCTAACCAGCCTTAGGTCAACTTCTGGCAGTCTAGGGAAGTCTGAAAAATCCAACCGCGTGAATTGCAAACGGGGCACTCGCCAGAAGCAGAGCATTGCCAAAAGGGTCGCCGTAAATCCTAAGAGCGACTCCGCCCAACAATAAGACGGCGAAAATGATCGCGGAAGTAATCCTTCTGGCGCTTCCGTCAATTCGTCGAAGTCCTTTTTCAACCTCAGGGATACGGATTGAAAGAGTTCCCTGATCAAGCCTCGTGAGAACCGAATCCATTTTTCGGGGTAGACCGGCCAGAGTCGTTGCAAACGTGGTGACTTCCCTTCCAAGAGCCTTTAGCGTGCTGGAGCCGCCACCATTCAACAAGGACCTTGCAAAAGGGTCTACCGCGTCCCACATGTTGAAGTCTCGATTAAGGGCGCTAGTCACGCCGGAAATTAGAGAGATTGATCGGAACAAAAGCAGAAAGTCTTCAGGGAGTTGAAACGGAAGTGTTCTCAAAAGATCGCTGAAACGTAGTGCCAGTTCTTTAAACTCGGACGGGTCGGTTTGAACGATGTCGGCAACTCCAACTCCACCGAAACGATCAAACATGGCAGCAATTGCTCGTTCAAGTTCGACGGTGTCAACGATGGGAAGTAGCACTCCAAGACGTTGCATCGCTTCCACGCAAGCCCTAGCGTCACGGGAAACCAGAGCAAAGATAAAGCCCTGAAGGCTATTTCGAAGTTCATTTGAAATTTCACCCATCATCCCGAAATCGATAAAGGTGAATTTGAAGTCAATACCGCCCTCGCCCTTGGAAATGAATATATTTCCAGGGTGGGGGTCAGCGTGAAAAAAGCCGTGAACGAAAATCTGCTCGAAAGTGATTCTCGCCAACTCGGCCGCAACCGAATTCGGGTCTATGCCGGCAGCAATTAGCCCATCTACGTCGTTGATTTTTATTGCCGACACATCACTAAGCGTCAGTACTCGCTTCGACGTGCGCTCCCAAACCACAACTGGAGCACCCACTCGAGGATCGTTCTCGAAGCAAGTTTTGAATCGCTCGAGATTTCCGGCCTCGTGGAAGTAATCAACTTCTTCCAGGCTAACTTGGGCGAATTCCTCAACTAAAGCCGGTGCATCAGTTCTGCGCGAAACAAGTTTGATACGAGATAACCAGAGGCCAACCTTACGAAGTGCTTTCAGATCTACTTCGACAATTTCTTCGATGCCTGGCCTGAGCGCCTTGACCACCACATTCGACAGCCCAAAATCTTCAGCCAAACCTTCAGACAAAGTAGCTCGGTAAACCTGACCTAGGGATGCCGCTGCAATTGGAATTTGTTCGAAAGTTGAAAAGGCAACGTGAAGTTCAATTCCAAGTTCGCGCTCGATTTGAGCGGAAATGAGGTCAAAAGCTTCCGGGGCAACTTCGTCTTGAAGAGACTCAAGTTCGGCGGTTATTGCAGCCGGCAGAACGTCTAGCCGAGACGACGCAAATTGACCTGCCTTGATTATCAAACCTCCAAGGTCGGCAGCTAAGTTTCTAAACCGACGAGCAAGTTTTTGGTACCGAACCATGCGCCGTGCGGCAACAAATCTCTTGAGCCCAAGTTTTGGAAGAACGAGCTCGAACCACCAGGTCTGAAAAAGCGCGATGGCTGCAAATCGCAAAATGCGACGATAACGACTCTTCATTTTTTATTCTGCGGCAAGAATCTCGTGAAGTTTTCGCCGCGCTTCGTCGATTGCTTTCGCAGCAGCTTCCTGCTGCTCTTTGGATCCATGTTTTGCCACTTCAACGGAAACCTTGCCCAAACGTGTGAGTGATACCGGCACCGCACCGCGGAGATCTACCCATTTGGGAGCCGACCACCCTAGGTCAGAAGATTCGCTATCAGGGTCTGGGCTTAGCGGCAGCTCGGAATTTAGTTCCTTACCCGAAACCGTTAGCGAATAAATCTTCCGATCCTTCTTAAAAGTCGAAGTGATTAGTCCTTCGTCGGAGAGCAACTCGAGCATTGGATAGATTGATCCAGCATTTGGCTTGAAGCTGGTGGCACTATTTGAGGTGATGAATTCCATGACAGCTGTGCCTGGTTTAGGTCCGTCTGCCAACGCTCTGATGATTGCGGAACGAAGCGCATTTTCATCAACTCTCCCAGCCTGACGAACCTGCTCAGGGCTGAAGCCACCCAACGACCGAATGTTGTCTTTCAAAGTATCGAAAACATTTTTGAGGTCGATGTTCATCCAGTTGTTTTGCATTTTATGCCTCACAGAAGTTTGGGTAAATGAAGGTTCACTTCACAGACTCAAAGCCGAAGAGCGAGGTATTTATTCCGAAGCTAGTCCCAAGGCGCCTCGGTGCCGGGGCGCAGTTCCCAAGCAACTTCTGTTATTTCCGACTTATCAACGAGCGGTGTCCTGGCTTTGAAATCGGAAATCAATACTTCAATGATCTTCAGGGCCGCTTCCCCGGGAAATGGTTGTGCGGCGTCTCTTAGAGACTCGATCTCCTGAGAGTAATCGGGATAGCCGTTTTCTTCGATGGCGTCGAAAACCTTCGTGAAGGCGTCGAAGTCACGAACGTGAATGTTCGCTGCCGAGGCAAAACCCCCCAATGGTGACCATGGCCAATGGTCTGGTTTGTCAAAGTAGATGGTCGGTTTGCCAGTGGCAATGGGGTACTCCCCGAGAAAGGAGATTCCATCGGTAACGAATAATTCAGTTGCGGCAAAAAGGTTCGCAATGTCACCCTCATGATCGATTGCAGTGTTTGGAAGGGCGTCCCATTCAGCTCTCCATTTAGTCAAAACCGATTCGTCAATAATGTTTTGCTCGGCCAAGGTGCCAAACATGATTGGGTGGGGACGCATCACGATGTCCCAGTTGGAATGGGTGCGAGCGAAGTCGAGCATGCGTTCATAAATCTGCGGGAACATTCCGAAGTTCAACCAGCTTGCAGAAAAACTATGGTGTGGAGCCCAAATCATGCGACGATTCCCGGCGTTTGAGAGCGGCCAATGTCTGTCGGCAGTGGCAGCCTTGCGAACCAATGCATCCAACTTTGGGGTGCCGGTCAGGTGAACGTAGCCATTGCCGCGCTCGGTTTTCGCATAGGCGTCTAGGGTGTTCGGGTCTTGGGTGAAAACCAAGGATGCCAGCTGATTCGAGCGCTGCGTGTAAAGGTATGGGGTTACCCCAACCTCGCCAGGCTCGTTCACTAGCGCGAGCGAGTAATAAGGAACATAACAAACCTTGGTGAATTCGCTCAAAACTTCTACGCGATAGCCTGGCTGGTAGTTTCGCTGCCACGGGTAGTTAATGAAAACGTAGTCAGGTGCCAGAGCCTTTAGCTGCGCTAAACCATGTTCGGAATCTTCGAAGTCGAACCGTGTGTGTTCGACCTTTAGCGAGTCAAAGAACTTGCTAACTCGGTCTTCGCCGCCAAACGGTTCCTCACGTCGGAAACGTCGCGGGATGGAAATCACTGTGACGTCGAAGCGCGGGTCGGAAAGCATTTGCTGATGCACATCGGCCAGGGCGTCCCAGGCTTCGAAATAGAAAGTGAGAAAAACGACCTTGATGCGTTTTTCGTTTGTCGTCATCCCTCAAGAGTATTAGGGCCATGGCTTTTATGGGAATAAATCCCAATTTAGATAAGTTGGAAAGGTATGACCCCAACGAATTCATCCCAAGTTCACAGCGCCCCGCGCAAGTCTTGGTTGGCCTTAGCCGTCCTTCTCGGCGGAATGTTCATGGCACTTGTAGATGCCACCATCGTGAATGTGGCTTTGCCATCGATGAAGACCAGCTTGAATGCCACCGAGTCAACACTTTCCTGGATCATTTCCGGATACGCCCTAACCTTCGGTCTGGCACTGATTCCTTCTGGGCGAATTGGAGATCGCTACGGTCACAAGTGGGTATTTATCACCGGTGTGACTTTGTTCACTGCCGCCAGCGCATACTGTGGTTTGGCTCAAAACGACTTCGACATCACGGTTGGGCGTCTACTTCAGGGCCTTGCCGGCGGTATCTTCGTTCCTGCCGTTGGTTCATTCATTCAACTACTCTTCAACGGTCGCGAGCGCGGAAAAGCTTTTGCAATCATGGGTTCGGTAATTGGTATCTCAAGCGCGGTTGGTCAAATCGCCGGTGGTTTACTAATTCAGGCATTCGGTGAAACTGAAGGCTGGCGCTGGGTCTTTTTCGTAAACCTTCCAATCGGTATTTTGGTCGCAATTTTCGCAATCCGAATTTTGCCGAAGGGCGACGCACATGCCGTTCGCACTAACCGCATGGACTGGCTCGGTGTTCTTCTGCTTAGCGCGGCACTGACCGCTGTTCTAATCCCGCTAATTCAGGGCCAACAAGATGGCTGGCCTGCCTGGACCTGGTGGACGATGGTTGCCGGCATCCTAGGCCTCGGCCTATTCGCTGGTTGGCAGGTGCTCTTTACAAAGCGCGGCGGTTCGGCTCTGGTTCCACCGCGCCTGTTCCACCACGGTAGCTTCACCTTCGGAACCATCTTGGCTCTGGTTTATTTTGCAGCCTTCACTTCAATCTTCTTCACGCTTTCCATCTTCTGGCAGGCGGGTCTTGGCCACACGGCTCTGGAGTCGGGTCTCTTGACCTTGCCTTTCGCCGTTGGAACCGCAATCTTTTCATCGCAGAGCTCCAAGTGGGCAGCCAAACTTGGACGCTCGGTTTTGGTGATCGGCGCCGTGCTCATGGTTCTCGGCCTCGGTTCAATTTGGCTGATCCTGCAGAACGTCGGCATCAACGACCTAACCAACTGGATGCTTTTGCCAGGTCTATTCATTGCCGGTGCCGGAAACGGATGCTTCTTAGCGCCAAACGTTCAGTTCATTGTGGCAACGGTGGATAACGCCGAAGCCGGGTCTGCTAGCGGCGTGGTTCAAACCATGCAGCGCATGGGAACAGCTATTGGTGTTGCCGTGATCGGATCGATTATTTTCGGTGCCATTCACAAAGAAACCATCAGAAGCGCAGCCGACGCAGCAAACCAGTTCAAAACTGGTGCTACGAACGCAATGTTGATGTCGGTAATTCTCTCGGTTGCAGCACTTGCCTTGGTTTACAGCCTTCCAAAGCGATTGAAACTATCCCATGGCGGACCTCAAGCGGCTCCTGCTGCCGAATAAAGCGGAAGCCTAAAATATTGCGGATGGCATTCAGAAAATTATTGTAAATCGGGAAAATTTAGATAGTATTTCTCGGTAATACGCATAATTTACGCAATTGGAGTCAAAGATGACTAAGGTGCTCGTCGATCAGTCCCACAGCCAAGCATGGTCTTTGGACCAAGCCGTTGCCTCCCGAATGAACCCTGCTAACCCTGCCGATGCAAGCTACCAAAAGTTTGCCGAGGCGCTTGAGCAAATAGGTTTCACGGTAGTTGCCCATAA
>CANFJH010000028.1 GCA_947447395.1 Microbacteriaceae bacterium
CATGAAAGCAATTCTATTCGTAGAAGTTAGGCTTAACTTCTAATGACAAAAATCCTGGTTTTAGATAACTACGACAGCTTCGTTTACACGCTAAACGGATACCTGCGACAGTTGGGCGCGACCACGGAGGTCATGCGTAACGATGTCGTGTCTGAGGACCAGTTACCAGAATTGCTTTCCGGCTTTGATGCTGTTTTACTATCGCCTGGTCCTGGTACCCCTGCAGAAGCCGGTTTGTCGATTCCAATCGTCAAGTTTGCACTGGAAAACGAGTTACCAGTGTTTGGCGTTTGCCTGGGACACCAGGCAATCGGCGAAGCTATGGGGGCCACAGTGCGCCAGGCCGATGAACTCATGCACGGTAAGACTTCTTTGGTAGAACACAACGATTCACTGATTTTTGAGGGTCTGAACCACCCATTCACAGCCACGCGGTATCACTCGCTGGCAATAGTGCCTTCAACCCTTCCGAGCGAGCTAGAGGTAACCGCCCAAACCATCAAGAGCCCAACCAGTGCCGGCGGCGTGATCATGGGTGTTCGCCATGTCTCAAAGCCGATCTACGGGGTGCAGTTTCACCCGGAGAGCGTGCTTACCGAGGGCGGCTACCAAATGCTCGGCAACTGGCTAGAGTCAATTGGCCTGGCGGGAGCTGCAAAAGTGGCAAAATCGCTAAGCCCGCTAATTAGTTAGCGTTACAGGCCACAAACAAGGTGATAGTTGCACCCTGCTTCGTTGTTCCGGCAGGAATTGACTGACTCAACACCGTGGAACCCAGTGGTGGGTTGTTGGCGCAGCCAGCTTCTTGAGTGGAAATCAAAACCTTTAGGCCACCGCTCGCGCCGCTCAACTGATTCTTCGCCTGGTTGATGTTCATGCTGGTTACATCTGGAACGTCAACTTTTCCGTTGGAAATGATCAGATCGACAGTTGAACCGCTGGCCGCATAGGTACCAACCTGCGGGTTACTTTGCAAAACCAAACCTAGGGACACCGTAGGGCTGGTTCCTTCGGTGATGGTTCCAAGCGCTAATCCGGCCGCGGTCAGGGCGTCCTTCGCTTGGGTCTCGGTTAGTCCTAGAAGCGTTGGAACGGCAACCTGTGCTGGGCCGCTTGAAATGGTAATGACCACGTTGGAACCTTTGAGCGCGGTTTGACCGGCAGCTGGGTCGGTGCTGATCACGGTGTCCTTGGCAACCGTGTCGCTCGGAGCCTGAACTTCGGAAACCGTGAAACCGAGCTTCTTGAAGGCAGCGGAGGCTTGGTCGTAGGTCTGGCCAGTAACGTCGGTGACGGCTACGTTGTTGTTTGCAGGAAGTACAAGGTCAAACTTGGCGAAGGCCAACATGTAGACGATTAGGCCAATTACTAGGACGACGAGTCCGGAGCCAATTCCCCAGCTCAGGCCAACCATGCGACGAGATCTTTCGGTAACCTGCGGACGAACACTCGTGTCAACGATTTCCGCCTCGAATTCAACCCCAAGACTGCTGAATGGGTTGGTGTCGTTTTTGATCGACTTCTTGCGAGGCGCTTTTTTCTCTGGCTTCTGGATTGTCTCTTCAACCACGATTTCGCTGGCAAGCGAACCGAATAGGTCCTCGAAGGCATCATTCTGAACCTCTGGCATGGCCACAGTTTCGAGCGCCTCTTCAGGAACGCCGTCTAGGAACTCGGTGAAGGCTACTGGTGCTGCTGGTTCACCCGAAGCCGGCGCAATGGCCGCGCTCAAAAGGTGCTCGCGGAATTGTTCCGCGCTCTGGTAACGATCGTTTCGGTCTTTCGACATGGCACGAAGCACAACTTCGTCTAGTTCCGGAGAAATGTCAGAGTTGTGAGCCGATGGTGGGGTCACCAATTCGCTTACGTGCTGGTAGGCAACCGAAACGGCGGTTTCACCGATGAACGGCGGGCGACCGGCAAGCATTTCGTAAAGCAAAACACCGGTTGAATAAAGGTCGGTTCTGGCATCGACATTTTCGCCGCGTGCCTGTTCCGGTGAGAAGTACTGCGCCGTTCCAACAATTCCCGAGGTGTGGCTCTGTGTTGCCGAAGAATCGCTCATGGCCCTGGCGATACCAAAGTCCATCACTTTTACTGCACCGGTTTCGGTAACCATAATGTTTGCCGACTTGATGTCGCGGTGAATAATTCCGGCTCGGTGAGAAAACTCGAGTGCGGTCAAAATGCCTTCGGTGAAACCGATCGCTTCGGCGGTAGAAAGTCTGCGTGCGTGTAGTAGGTCGCGAAGAACCGAGCCCTGAACATATTCCATGACGATGTATGGCGTGCGTCGTGGATTGCCATTGCCGTCTACGCTCTCCTCTTCGCCAGTGTCGTAAATGCGAACAATGGTCGGGTGGGTCATGCGTGCGGAGTTCTGAGCCTCCTGGCGGAACTTCACCTCGAACGAAGGATCTGCAACTAGATCTGCCTTCAGCACCTTGATTGCAATCTTGCGACCGAGTCTGGTGTCAACGCCTTCATAGACGTCGGCCATACCCCCGCGGCCAATCAGTGCACCCACCTCGTAGCGGTCTGCAATCATTCTTTTGTTTTCAGACAAGCTGTGCTCCTTCTTAGAGTCAGTCTAGTTTTGCGGTTAGTTTGTAGGAACTGTTTGAGTCGAATCTTCAACGTAGTAGGTGATCGTGATCGTGGTTCCGACCGGCATTGAGCCGAGTGGAGAGGCGTCGGAGACTGTGTTGATTCTGGGGTCTCCGGTTGGCAGGGCGTCACCCTTCACTCGAACTACGAGCAAACCTTTGCCCACCAAAAGTGTTTCCACAGTGTCAATGTTTTGACCAATTACATCTGATGAGAACACGGTTGCCGTGGTCGGAGTAGTCGGTGTCTCAGTTGGAGTGGGTGTTGGAGTCGCTGTTGCGGTTGGCGTTGGGGTCTTGGTTGGAGCTTGAGTTAAAGGTTTACTTAGCATGGCAAAAAGCACACCAACAGCGGTGAGAACTAAGACGACCACGACGGAGACCCAAGGCCAAATTGCAGCTGGCTTTTGCGAAGCGGTTGGGATGGTTTCAATGATCGAAGTGGTTTGCGGCAGTGGCTGCACGGTGTCGATCATTCGAGTGTTGAACTGACCGCGCGGCGACTTACCGCTTATTTTTTCGGCTCGTTGCGCCAATTCCAATGCTGTAGCTGGCCTCATGATTGCCTTCTTAGCGAGGCAAGACATGATTAGCTCACTGACCGCCGGGTCAATGGTTTCCGGAAGTGGCGGTGGCGTATCCCTAATTTGAGACATGGCAATCGCCATTTGGTTATCGCCGGTGAAAGGGCGAGTGCCAGCCAAGGCCTCGTAGGCTACGATTCCGAGTGAGTAGATGTCTGTTGCCGGAGTTGCCGGTTTACCGGTTGCCTGTTCCGGCGCAAGGTATTGAACAGTACCCATGACCTGTCCGGTGGCGGTGAGCGAAACCTGGTCGGCTACCCTGGCGATTCCAAAGTCGGTGATCTTTACCTGACCCTCTGGAGTGATAAGGAGGTTACCTGGCTTTACGTCTCGGTGAACCAAGCCCTCTTGGTGGGCGGCGTAAAGTGCTCGTGCGGTTTGGGCAACAATGTCCAGAACCTCTACTCCAGGCAGAGTCTTTCGCTGTTCCAAAATCTTGGCAAGCGAATCTCCAGGAACCAGTTCCATCACTAGGAAGGCACTTCCGGCATCTTCACCGTAGTCGTATACGTTGGCAATTCCCTCGTGATTGACTCTCGCTGCGTGCTTGGCTTCGGTTCGGAAACGCTCCAGAAAGCCTGGGTCGCCCATGTACTCTGGCTTCAAAATCTTGATAGCAACATCGCGCAAAATGATTGGGTCGTGCGCTCGCCAAACCTCACCCATACCGCCGATGGCGATGCGACTGATTAGTCGGTAACGACCACCGTAAAGCTGTCCTTCTTCAGGGTTCACTGACCAAGCACCGCCCTAATTACCTTGCGCGCGATTGGAGCTGCCAAAATGTTTCCGCTGCCCCCTTGACCCATGCCGCCACCGTCGGCAACCATAACCGCAACCGCTACGCGTGGGTTGTCGGCCGGAGCAAAACCGGTGAACCAGAGTGTGTAAGGGGAGCTTCCACCGTTTTGCGCGGTACCGGTCTTACCGGCCACCACAGTTCCAGTGACCTGGCCGTTGCTACTAACACCGTTTTTCACGGCAGCGATCATCATTTGCTTCAGCCCGTCGGCAGTTGCCTTGCTGATGGGTGTACCAAATTCGGACGGTTGAGTTTGGCTGAGCAGTGCGAGGTTAGAAGACTGAACGTTCTCGATTAGGTTCGGGTTCATCTCCTTGCCACCGTTAGCTATTGCAGCTGTGATCATGGCGATCTGCAGCGGAGTGACTCGAACATCGAACTGACCAAAAGACGAAAGGGCGGTCTGTGCGTCGTCCATGTTTTGAGGGTAAACACTCGCGGTGGCCACAGTAGGAATGCGGAAGCTCTTTCCAAAACCATAGGCGTTAGCCATGGCTCGAATCTTGTCTTGGCCAACTAGTACGCCAAGTTCAGCAAACGGAATGTTGCAAGACAGGCGAAGCGCGTTGAGTAGTGTCACCGTACTTTGCCCCCCGCAATCGCTTCCACCAGAGTTATGTATCTTGGTTGAAGTGTTAGGCAAAGTATAGGTTCGAGGGTTTGGAAGTAGGGAACTTACGGTGAACTTTCCGCTCTCAAGCGCAGCCGAAGCAACTACGAGCTTGAAAACCGAACCCGGGGTGTAAAGACTTCCGCCAATCGCCTTGTTGATCAGCGGATCACCTTTGGCGCTAAGCAAATTGTTGTAATTCGCCTGTGCCTTGCTACCGGTGTGAACCGCTAACTGGTTGGCGTTGAAACCAGGGGTGGAAACCATGGCCAAAATGTTTCCGGTACTTGGTTCAATCGCAACAACCGCACCGGTCAAATTGCCAAGTGCATCGGCTGCAGCCTTTTGCACCTTAGGGTCAATGGTCAATTCAATCGAGGCGCCACTGACCGGGTTTCCAGAAAAGAGGGCATTCAATTGCTCGAAGAACTGCGCGCTGTTTTTACCGCTCAGGTAGTCGTTTGCAGATGCTTCCAAACCGGTAGCACCTTGGAAGTAGCTGTAGAAACCGGTAACCGAAGAATAGATGTCGCCAGAATATTTGCGGTTGTAGTGAAAACCGTCAGAAACCGGAGTCGAATTCGCAATCGGCTGAGAGTCGACCAGAATTGCACCGCGTTGGGTTTGATAGCCGTCGTAGATGGTGCGCACATTGCGCTGGTCTTGCGAAAGGGAATCAGAAGAAATCACCTGAAGGTTGGTGGCTGCAACAAAGAGTGCCAAAAACATAACTGCAACTACGAGGCTTACTCGGCGAAGTTCGCGGTTCATTCAGCCTCCTTTCGGTTGGTATCCGAAATTCGCAAGAGTAAACCAACGATGATCCAGTTGGCAACCAGCGAGGACCCTCCGGCAGCTAAAAGCGGGGTGGTCAAACCGGTTAGCGGAACTAGGCGGGTAACTCCACCGATCACGATGAACACCTGAAGAGCAATGACGAAAGACAGACCGGTTGCCAGCAGTTTGCTGAAATCGTCGTTGTGATTGAAACCAATTCGAAGCCCGCGAGCCACCAGCAAAATGTAGAGCGCGAAGATCACAAAAATTCCAGCGAGACCGAGTTCTTCGGCAAGCGAGGCCACAATAAAGTCGCTCTCGGCAAGAGGCACAAGTTGCGGAACTCCCCCACCCAAACCGGTGCCGAGTAGCCCACCATGTGCGAAGCCGAATAATCCTTGGACGAGCTGATAGCTGCCACCAATTGCGTTGTAGTGCGCGTCGTCGAATGGGTTCAACCAAGCATCGAAACGCTTGCTCACATAAGAAATGGCGCGCGATGCAACCAAGGCGCCGGTAAGAAACATGCCAAGACCAACCACGGTGTAAATCGCTCGACCGGTGGCGGTGTAAATCATCACCAGGAACAGACCGAAGAACAGCAACGATGTACCGAGGTCGTGCTGAACCACCAAAACCAAGAGGCTAACCACCCAGATTGCCAAGATTGGACCTAGCTCGCGAGCCTTCGGAATTTGAATTCCAAGAACTGTGCGACCGGTCATGGCTAAAGAGTCTCGGCGTTGAACAAGGTAGCCCGCAAAGAAAATCGTCAGAGAAATCTTGGCGAGCTCACCCGGTTGAAAGGTGAGGCCCCCGATGGACAGCCAAAGGCTGGCGCCGTTGATGGTTTTACCAATGAACGGCAGCATCGGAGCCAAGAGCAAACCGACACCAATCGCACCGGCGATAAATACATAGCGACGAAGCACGAGGTGGCTAGGAATGAACATCACAACGATGCCGGCAAGAAGTAACGCAACCAGGGTCCAGATGACCTGCTTCTCACCAAATAGTTCAGTTTGGTGGTTCGCAATCGCGGCAATGTCGAGTCTATAAATTTCGGCAATGCCAAGGCCGTTGAGCGTTGTTGCAATTGGCAAAATCATTGGGTCGGCAAGCGGTGCACGAAGTCTTAGCACCAGGTGAAGCAGCATCGCCGCTCCGGCAAGACCACCCCAGTAGAACCAAAAGTCACCGTTCACCTTTTGCATGGTGCTCAATTGAACTTGGACGACCTCTAAGGCGTTAATACCAATGGCAAAAAGCAGAAGCACCAGCTCGGTGTTTCGGTTTCTTGGCACAACTCGAACTATCTTCGAGATGCGTTCGGTTACGTTATTGCTCAACGCTATTCACCGAAGCCTTTAGTCGATCAAGAATGCGCAAGGCGTCTTGAAGGTCGGTGGCGTAAATGGTGTGACCAACCAGTTGCTGTTGGTAATCGGGAAGGTCGGTCACCACAACTGAAGTTTCTTGATAAACCGTGGAGAACTTGAAGCCCAGAAGCTCCTCGCGAATACCCTTGTAGATTGCAACGTGGCCGGCAGACTCGGCAACATAAAACTTGGTTTGGGTGTAGCCGTAACCAAGCCAAATGGCGGCCACGGTGAGAATTGTGAAACCAAAAATGGTGGCAATCTGTCGGAGCCTGCGTGAGCGAAGACTTCGCTGCGCCTCTTTGGTTAGACGGTTAAACCCCTCGCCAGATTCGGGAACGAACTGGCGGTCTTGACCCTCCAAACCGCTAATGTCGCTGAACAGTCCCTTGAGGCCAACAATTGACTTGCCCTTTGCCTGCTCGATTACAACATCACGAGAGGCAGAACCAACAAACTTGGCAACCGGCTCAATTACCTGACCGAGCCCAGCTGGAACTATGTCCACTACGACAACGGTGACGTTGTCTGGCGCGCCTGCTTCTAGAGCCTCACCAATCAGCATTTCAACTGCCTCGGCAGGAGTCTGCTCGCTCGATAGGTTCATGTTGATGATGGAGTCTGAGACATATCCGTTCAGGCCGTCCGAGCACATCATCCAACGGTCACCTGGCAAAGTAGTTAGCACCTGGAAATCAAGTTGAGGCGGCTCGTTGTTATCTCCGATGACTCGAAGCAAAACGTTTCGTCTCGGGTGAGTCAGCGCCTCTTCTTCGGTTATTCGACCAAGCTCAACCAGCCTCTGCACGAAGGTGTGGTCTTTCGTGATCTGGCTGGTTTGTCCGTTTCTGGAAAGGTAAATTCGCGAGTCTCCAATGTGACCAACAACTACCTTGTTTTCAACAAACACCAGCCCAGAAAAAGTGGTTCCCATGCCCGCTAGTTCGCCGTGACCGGCGACCGTTTCAGTGAGGGTTTGGTTGGTTTCCAAAATACTTGCCAACATGGCAGCGCCCGCGTCGTCTGGGGAAAAGTACTGGGCATCCATTTGCGCCATGCGCTGTGCGGTGATCGCCGAAGCGATGTCTCCACCGGCATGACCACCCATACCGTCGGCCACGAAAAACATTTGATAGCCGGCATAGCCCGAGTCCTGGTTTGAGGAACGAACCTTGCCGATATTCGAATCAGCGGCACTAATCAGTGCGATGCTCATTAGGCTCTCAGCTCGAAGACGGTCTTACCCACCTTGACCGGAGTATTCAATTTCACAACGGCTGGAATTCCAACTCGAACGCCACCTAGGAAAGTTCCGTTGGTCGAATTGAGATCTTGAACCAGCCACTCATCGTTGATTAGAACCAACTTGGCGTGCTGGGTTGATGCGTATTCGTCGGTGATAACCAGGTCGCTGTTTACCGCTCTACCGATGTGAAGTTCGCGGCCGTCCAGAGGAAGCTCACGCCCAGCATTTTCACCAGCAATGATGACCAGCCGAGTTGCGGTCTTACTGCTCGGAGAATTCGATTCTTGCAAAACACGAACTGGGCCGGTTGGAGGGTTTGGCAAGTGGGCTTGCGAGACCACCTGCGTAGCGTTCGAAGCGGCAGCTTTGCCGGCAACTTTCTGGCCGAAGAGGTCACTTCGAATGACCGAGATGATGCTGAAAACGAAAATCCAAAGCACGGCAACCAAACCAATGCGAAGCAGGAAGAGCGCTAATTCACTCAAGCGTTCACCGCCTTAGCAACCACACGGAAAACGAAAGTCTTGTGCCCGGCCTTGATGACCGAATCAGTTGGAAGGGCCTGCTCTTGAACTCGAACATCGCCAATGAAGGTTCCGTTAGTGGAACCGAGGTCACGAATGCCCGCATTCTTGCCGTTCCATACAATCTCAAAGTGCTGGCGGCTGAGGCTTACGTCGTTGATCTGAATATCTGACGAACCATCGCGACCAACCGAGGTGCGACTCTTCACGATCTCAAAAGTCAATCCGTCGCCAACAACCTCAAGGCGCGGCATCCATTCAACATCGGCAGGCACCACATTCGGGCTGGAGGCCTGAACCTGAACCTGACCAATTCCAAGGCTGGCAGATTCCGAAAGCGAAATAACTAATGCCCCAGCAAATTGGTAACCCTGCTTGGTCGCGTGTGCCTGAGCTTGCGACTTCAGCTCCTGAGTCAGCCGATCGGCAATTAACTTGAATCGACCAAAGTCTGGAGTTGAAAGTGAGATTTCGAACTGGTTTGGAACCAGGATGCGCTCGCGGCTAACAATTGCGGCGTTGGCATCCATGTGCGATTTGATCGCCGAGCCAATCTCGATAGGTTGAAGCTCAGACTTGAAGGTCTTACTGAAAGCACCGGTGACAGCACCCTCAATCGCCTTCTCAATCTTGTCTAAAAAACCCAATTGAGATACCAATCCTTGTAGAGCTTCAAGTTTAACCGTCGAGCCTGTTAAACACCTGTTGGTAGGATGAATCATTCAACAAAACAAGGGGGGAAATAATGGTGGTAAATCCACTCATTCCAAGTCTGCCAGACATGATTTTCAGCTTCTTTGGCTGCATCGCACTGATTGGTTTCGCACTGTTCATTTGGACGGTTGTCGACATCTGGCGTTCAAATGCTACCGAAGAGCGAAAAATTCTCTGGACGATCCTGGCCCTAGTCGCTAATTTGATTGGCATGATTCTTTGGTTCGCGGTTGGAAGAAAAACAAACAAATAAACAACTTTAGAAATGGCCTGTGGTAATTTCCACAGGCCATTTTCCTTTCTGTGAGGTTTCTGTATGGAGGCTAGGAGCAACCTGAGTTTGGTTGGTTTGATGACTTTGGTTTTTTAGTGTGGTTCTTGTCAGCTACGAAAGGACATGACATGCAAAAGAAGAAACTCGTAAAGACTTCACTGATCGCGGTTGGTGCAGTTGCAGTTGCCGGTTTGGCTTTCGCCGGACCATCGATCGCTGCAACCGTAAATCATGCGAACGGTAACCTCTCCACCGTGCAGACTCAGGGTCATGGCAATGGTCAAGGATTCGGGAACGATGGCAAGGACGGCAAGGGTGGCCCACAGGATGGCCCTCAGGGTGGACAGTTCGGTCAGAACGACGGAGTTGCCCAAGACATCACCGTTGATGTTCCAGCCGATGGTGGAACTTACAAGCTCTTGGTTTCCCAGAGCGCTCCGGCTGCAGGGTCAAACAACACAACTAACAGCGCCGCTCCGAGGGGATTTCGAAACCGCACTGTGGTAGTTGACGTCACCGGCACTGGCTCGGTAAAGGTTTCGGTACCTGGGCTACACCCAGGATCGTACAAAGCTGAACTGGTTAAGGTCAGTTCAAGCCAAGACGTAACTGTCGCGGCAGCAACAACTGCAACAAAGTAATACCTTCATTTAGATTCCCTCCTAAATCCATTGATGGCAGAAGGCCTCCAGCATTTCGCTGGAGGCCTTCTGTTTTAAGTCAATTAGCCGACTTGGCCGATGCGCTTTCCGCGAGTGTGTTCCGGCTTGCAGGCCAGGTTCACCTCTTTACTCGCACATTCGTCGCAGAGAAGAATTAGGTCTTTGCAGGAAAGGCTTGAACAGTTGCGAAACTTCGAAGTTGCTCCGCCACAGTTTTCGCACTCACCGATTGTTTTCGCTTTGTCGGTGAAGTTGATGTTCATGCGGTCGTCGAATACATAGAGCGAACCCTCCCAGAGGCTTTCATCGCCCTGAGATTCACCATAACGAACGATTCCACCTTCAATTTGGTAAACCTCTTTGAAACCGCGGTTAATCATGATCGAAGACAAAACCTCGCAGCGAATGCCGCCGGTGCAATAGGTGACAATCGGTTTGTCCTTGATGTGGTCATACTTGCCACTCTCAAGGTCGGCGATGAAGTCGTGGCTGGTGTCAACGTTCGGAACGATTGCGTTTTTGAACTTGCCGATCTTAGCTTCCCAAGAATTACGGCCGTCGAAGAAGAAGACGTCGTCGCCGCGCTCGGCAACCAGTTCGTCTACCTGCTTTGGCTTCAGGTGCTTACCGCCACCAACAACGCCATTTACATCAACAACTAGTTCCTCTGGTGCCCCAAAAGCCACAAGCTCCGGACGGACTCGAACTCGAAGTCGGGGGAAGTCTTCGCCAGTTCCATCCGACCACTTGAAGTCAATCTTGCGGAATCCTGCAAATTCCTTGGTTTGGCGAACGTACTTTTTCAGTGCGGCCATGTCGCCGCCAAGGGTTCCGTTGATGCCGTGCTTCGAGATCAGAATGCGTCCCTTTAGCCCCAAAGACTCGCAAAGGGTCTTTTGCCAAAGTTTGACGGCTTCCGGATCGCTGATTGGAGCGAAGCCGTAATAGAGAATAATCTTCTGTAGGTCCACGATAAGAATTGTAGTCTTCAAGAATGAGTATCAAACCCGGTCTGGAACTGGACAACTTCGACAAGTCCATTCGTCCACAGGACGACCTTTATTTACACACCAACGGCAAGTGGTTCCGCGAGACGGAAATCCCTGCAGATCAGTCGATTCATGGATCTTTTCACATGCTTCGCGACGCCTCGGAAGATGCCGTCAAGGAAATTCTGGAGCAGGCCGCGGCCAACCCAGAGCCAGGCGTTAGCCAGCAGATTGGCGATCTTTACTCTTCTTTCTTGAACGAGACCTTGGCTGATGAATTGGGAATTGCCCCAATCGCAGGAGACCTGCAGCGCATTCGCGAAGCCAAGCACATCGATGAGATCATGAAGCTCATGGGTGAGTTTTCTCGCCAGGGTATCGGCGGGTTCTTCGGGCTTTACATCGATAACGATCCAGGCAACCCGGAACGCTACCTGCCTCACCTATCTCAGGGCGGATTAGGTTTGCCAGATGAGGCTTACTACCGCGAAGACAAGCACCAGGAAATTCGCGACGCATATGTTCCATTTATCGCTCAGATGTTTCAGCACGCTGGGTTTGATGCCGCAGCCGCAGACAAAGCTGCGCACAAGATCATGGCCTTCGAGACCGAACTTGCTGCAACGCACTGGAATGTGGTTGATTCTCGCGATGCCGAAAAGACCTACAACTTGTATTCACTTTCCGCACTGCAGGCACTAACCCCAGGTCTCGACTGGAATCAGTGGACCTACGGACTAGATATCAAGGCTGAAAAACTTGCCGAAGTGGTTTTGATGATGCCTTCGTTCTTTGAGGCACTTCCAAAACTCTTCAACGACGAAAACCTAGAGTCGGTGAAGCTTTGGTTCCAGTGGGAACTGATTAACGCCATGGCTCCTTACCTTTCTCACGAAATGATCAACACCCGTTTTGCGTTCTACGGAACCAAGCTCACTGGTCAGCCAGAGATGCGTGCTCGCTGGAAACGTGCCGTTGGCTTGGTGGAAGGATCTCTCGGCGAGGCCGTTGGCAAGATTTACGTGGAGAAGCACTTCCCACCTGCCGCCAAGGCTCAGATGGATGAACTTGTTTCTTGGCTCACCAAGGCTTACCGCGAGAGCATCAAGGAACTGACTTGGATGACCGAGGCAACTAAGAAAAAGGCATTAGTCAAGTTAGACAAGTTCACCCCGAAGATCGGTTACCCGAGCAAGTGGAAAGACTATTCCTCGCTCGTCATCCGCAAGGACGACCTGGTTGGCAACGTTCGCCGAGCATCAAGCTGGGAAACAGACCGCGAGATCGCGAAGATCGGTTCGAAGATTGACCGCGAAGAGTGGTTCATGACTCCTCAGACAGTGAACGCCTATTACAACCCCGGCTTCAACGAGATTGTTTTCCCGGCGGCAATTTTGCAGCCACCGTTCTTCTCTCCAGAAACCGATGCGGCCGTGAACTTCGGCGCAATCGGTGCTGTAATTGGTCACGAAATCGGTCACGGCTTCGACGACCAGGGTTCGAAGTACGACGGCGACGGCGCTTTGTCGTCGTGGTGGACAGACGAAGACCGCGAGGCTTTCGAGAAGCTAACCAAGGAACTGATTTACCAGTACGACCAGCTTTCACCAGCGCAGCTTTCAGACGAACACCGAGTCAACGGAGCCTTCACCATCGGTGAAAACATCGGAGACCTTGGCGGCTTGGCTATTGCCTATAAGGCAT
This sequence comes from Microbacteriaceae bacterium, assembly GCA_947447395.1. Lineage (GTDB taxonomy): Bacteria > Actinomycetota > Actinomycetes > Actinomycetales > Microbacteriaceae > Rhodoluna. Next base: position 12,872 of record CANFJH010000028.1, read on the forward strand.
ACCTGCTATCGCTCGAGGGTTCCGAACCACCGGTGATCGATGGTCTTACCGGTGCGCAAAGACTCTTTCTTTCGTGGGGTCAAGCTTGGCGAACCAAGGGTCGAGATGAAATCATGATCCAGCGTTTGGCCACCGACCCTCATGCACCGGCCGAGTTCCGTTGTAACCAGATCGTTCGCAACATCGATGCCTTCTATGAGGCATTTGACGTGAAGGAAACCGACCGAGCCTGGTTGGCACCGGAGTCTCGGGTGAGTATCTGGTGAAGCTCTGGCTGCGTATGATTTGGGCCTTCAACGGCTGGCGTTTCAGATCAAAGTTGCAAATTTCCGATTTTGGTTCGAGAACCTTTAGGGTTTGGCCAACCGACCTAGACGCGTTTTTCCACATGAACAACGGTGTCTACCTGTCGATCATGGATCTGGGCCGATTCGACCACCTGCTTCGCACTGGTCGCTGGGCGGTTTACAAGAAACTGCGCTGG
>CANFJH010000029.1 GCA_947447395.1 Microbacteriaceae bacterium
AACCAAACTTCCAATCACCGAAGCTCGTGACCACTTCGAAGCTCAGGGAGCGCGTGACGCACTGGTGGAGGGCATGGGAGCACTTCGCGTTCTTGCCGTAAGCCTAACCAAGATCAACAACGACCTTCGCTGGATGGGCTCAGGACCAAACGCCGGTCTTGGCGAACTTCACATCCCAGACCTCCAGCCTGGCTCATCAATCATGCCTGGCAAGGTCAACCCGGTTATCCCTGAAGCCGTGATGATGGTTTGCGCACGAGTTATCGGTAACGATGCAACTGTTGCTTGGGCTGGTGCCACCGGAAACTTCGAACTAAACGTTGCCATCCCAGTTATGGGTAACGCTTTGCTTGAGTCAATCCGTTTGCTCAGCAACAGCATGCGACTACTAGCCGACAAGACCGTCGACGGGCTTGAAGTCAATGAAGAGCGAGCCCTAGCGCTTGCCGAATCAAGCCCAAGCATCGTGACCCCTTTGAACAAGTTCATCGGATACGAAGCTGCAGCAAAAATCGCCAAGCATGCAGTTGCCAAGAGCATCACCGTTCGCGAAGCCACCATCGAACTTGGCTACGTTGACGGCGACAAACTCACCATGGAACAGCTCGACAAATCACTCAACGTGCTATCCATGACCAAGCCGGCAGTTTAGTGAACCCAATAATCAAGTTCTGGAGTCTGGCTGAATCTCAGCCAGACTCTTTGGCTTTGGTCTCCGCATCGGTTCAGATGAACTATCGCGACCTAGCGGATAACGTGGCTCGGTTTGCCGGTGCATTGCGAAGAGTGGGCGTGAAGAAAGGCGATGTCATTGCCATTCAGGAGAAGCCTGAACTCGAGGCCGTTCTTATTCTTGCGTCCATGCAACTAGGCGCGGTAACTCTCTCGGCTTCAAAGCTAATTCTCGACAGCTATTTTCAGCACATTGACTTCTTTATAACCAACGACCCGCTGGCAATGTCTCGCGTAACGAACCGAATCGTAATCAATCAAGAGTTCATGGCTGGCCTTGGCTCGGTTGCAAAGGTTAACCAGCCAGAGAACCTAGAACCAGACGACCTGGTTCGCCTAAGTTTTTCCAGCGGCACGACCGGCGTCCCAAAGGCAATCCCGTTCACCGCAGCACGCATTCCAATTCGAACCGAATCCGCTCACCGCAACTGGATGCAAGCCACCCCAGGAATGTCTCTTCTTGGCCTCGACACCATCACCGGAATTATCGCCCTGTTTTGGGCAGTGACCTTTGGTTCAACCTACTTCGTAACTAAAGACGCCATATCAAATCTCGAGTTAATTCAAAAGTACGAACTCAAGGCCATTGAAACCTCACCCGCAAGGCTCAAAGACCTAATTGCCGTCGCCAAAGTTCCAACCAAGTCCTCGCTTCAGACCATTCTGGTTGCCGGAAGCCTAATGACCGATGAACTTGGCGAAGCCTGCCAAAGAACATTCGGCGCTACAGCCACATACCTCTACGGATCAACCGAGGTTGGCGCCGCATCAATTGGCTCATTCGAGCCAACCCAAAACAATCGACTAGGGCGCCTGACCTCAGACGTTGAACTAGAAATCGTCGGCGACGAATTGCAACCACTCCCCAAAAACCAACTGGGCAACATTCGTTACCGAAAAACTGGAATGCCTACCGAGTATTGGAAATCAACCAGCTCACCTCTCAACGGCTTTGTGAACGGCTGGTTCTATCCTGGCGATCAGGGCTGGATTGACGATGCCGGTTTCATCTATCTTTCGGGCAGAAACGACGACGTAGTAAACGCTGCAGGAAACAAGTTCAACCTGCTAACCCTAGATCTTTGGCTTGCCGATTCTGGAATTTTCAAAGAGGCAGCTTCGTTTACCTATCAAGATGCCGGGGAAGCTCGGGTCGGAATCGCCTTCGTTTCCGAAAACCCACCCATTCCAGAGCTCATAGTTGAGCGAGTGCATAAGCTCCTCCCCAACCTTCAGCTGGGCCAAATCATGCGCTTAAATTCGTTACCCCGAAATAAAATGGATAAAGTTGACCGTAACGCCCTTACCGACCTAACTTGAGGATTCACATGCGTAAACCAGGATTAGCAACAGTTGGATTCGGCCTAATAGGCATTGGCAGCAGCCTAATGGCAAGCCCCGCCCACGCTGCTCTAAACTGCGGCGTAGCTCCAGATGGTGGCACGCTTACCGCTACTGACACTTACTGTGAAGTACTCTTCAGTAACCCCGGCGACTTTACCTTCACCGTTCCAAGCCCCGCTACTCAGCTAAACGCATTGGTCATCGCCGGCGGCGGCGGATCAATAGGAACTCCTTTAGAATCAACGGCTGGTTACGCTGGCGACGCCGGTCAGGTTGTCTACAAAGACATGACCGGTTCAGTTGGTCTGCCGCTAACTATTCATGTTGGTGCCGGTGGGGTTGCAGCTCCTAGTTACGATGTGGTCGTTGATGGGCAATCCTCAAGCGTTGACGATGGAACACCTGGATCCGCAACCGCTGCCTCGGTGCCATATGCATTCAAGAGTCCATTCTGCACAGTGGATACCTACGGTGTTGACCACTGGGGAAACGGCCAATTTCTCACCAACGGAAATGGCGCCCGTACCAACGCAGACTATGCCGAGAACGACCCTTGCGACGATATTTCTCACAAGGGCCGCGGCGTAAACCCAAGTAACGGCGACGTTGATTCACTTGGAAACCCTGCACCTAGCATTTTCTCTGACCTAAACCTAGAGTTTGGTGCTGGTGGTTATGCATCATTATTTTTGCCAATGGGATCAGCTCCAGGTTCTGGTGGCTTGATAAACCCCGATCCAACCCAAGGATACGTTGCCATCACTAATGCAGGCTCGCCTGGCGCTGCCTACCTACGTTGGATTCCTGCCGCCGAACCAACTCCAACTCCAACTCCAACTCCAACACCAACACCAACACCAACACCAACTCCTACCCCAGACGTAACCTTGGCTAGCACCGGCGACAACGCAGGCGACATGTCATTGGGTGCAACAGCGCTAATCGTTGTTGGAATTAGCTTTGTAATGGCTTCTAGATTGCGCCGCCGAGGCTCAAGTAAGCAGCAGGAGTAATAGCAACCCAAAAACCAATCAAGAGATACGGCCCGAGCGCGATGGTGCTTCGGGCCGTCATCTTTTTAACTAATAATCCGACTAGCACAAAGACACCTGCTATTCCGAAGGCCCAAAGAGTTGCCTGCCAAACCAATGCTGGACTAAACCAAGAGAGCAGCATTGAAAGTCCTGCAAATAGCTTCACGTCTCCCATACCAATCCACCCCCGCATGGACAGCAACGTTCCTACGAGAAAGAGCAAACCGCTGATTCCAAGGGCAATCAGGAATTTACTCCATTGCATTGTGGCGGCCAACGAAACAATCGCGATGGTTAGACCTGGAAGCGTGAGCTTGTTCGGCAGGCGCCTTTCTCGAAGATCGTAAACAATCAGTGGCACAGAGACTGCGGCAAAGTAGGAAAGCCCAATTATTGGAAACATCAAGCCAACGTAATCCAAATAGGCAGCACGCGTGAAAACTTATCCACAGGCGATTACGCTGGACAACGTGAACCCGATTAACGATTTTTTTGCGTGGGCCGAGACCCAGCCGAATGAAGTTTCAGTAGAGTCTCCGAGTTTTCAACTTAGCTTCGGCAGTCTGGCTGCTTCCGTCAAGAGGTTTGCATCAAAATTTGAACAATTGGGGGTGCGCAAGGGACACATCGTTGCAGTTAGTACCCGACCTGAGTTTGAAACTATTTCCGCTCTTGCGCTGTTGCAACTTGGTGCAATTTCTCTAACCGGATCACCGGCCATTTTGAGATCCTACCGTCAAGAAATTGATTACCTGGTTTGCGGTGAACTGGAAATTGGTTTCAAGCCCGATCGCCAGATCATTGTGGACCAAGACTTTATTTCAGGTTTGGCCGCTATTCCTCAGCGCACGGCAGTGGAACAGTTAGCCGACTCCGATGTAGTGCGGCTAGTATTTTCCAGCGGCACCACCGGTGTTCCTAAGGGCGTGGAATTCACTGCACTGAATTTGGTTACCAGAACTAAGTCAGCACGAACTAACTGGATGCCTGCTGACCCGTTCATGTCTCTGCTCGGACTCGACACAGTCACCGGTATGCAAACTTTCTATTGGTCTGCCTTCAACGGTAAGACTTACTTGGTGCCAACCGATGGCGCCGGAAATGCGTCGCTCATAAGCAATTTCAAGGTAAAAGCCATAAAAACGAGCCCAGCCAAGTTGACTGAATTCTTGGAAGCACAAAAAAATAACCCAAAACCCCTAGAACTTGAAGTGGTTGAAGTTGCCGGCAGTTTGCTCACTCGCAGGATTGGACTTTTTTGCCAAGAAGTCACGGGAATCACTCCAACCTATCTTTATGGGTCAACGGAAGTTGGAACTGTCACCAAAGGGCTTTTCGACGCCAATCAACCAGCAAAAGTGGGGTCACAGGTAGCCGATGTCGAATTCGAAGTTGTAAATCAACAGATTCGCTATCGAAAAGCCAACATGCCTAAAAATTACTGGCTGAGCCCAGACACTGGTGCCAGTGGCTTTCACAACGGCTGGTTCTACCCTGGGGACTTAGGCAACCTAGACGCAAATAGTGAGCTGCATCTAATAGGCCGCGTCGATGACTTAGTGAATGCCGGCGGAGCCAAATTTAACCTTCTCGAGCTGGATACATGGCTGAAAGAATCGGAAATCTTCGACGACGTCGCAAGCTTTTCCTACGTGGACGAATTTGATGAACCCGTAATCGGTATCGCCTTCGTGGCGAAGCTTTCACCAATTCCTGAACTGCTTACGAAGAGACTCCAAGAATTTCTCCCAAATCTCAAGATCTCTGCCTTGGTGAGGCTCGATGCTTTGCCAAAAAATAAGTTAGACAAGGTTGACCGTAAGGCACTTGCGAAACTAGCCGCCAGCAAATAGTCAGGCTCTGCAAACGGTTAAACTGATAGTCTGAGAAAAGATTTCTAACGATGGAGAACGCAATGGCAAAGAAGGCCCTTACAGTTTTAGGCGTAAGCTTGGTTGGCTTAGGCAGCCTGTTTACCACAACCCCAGCTCAGGCAGCCGTAACCGATTGTGGAACTGCCCCAACCGGCGGCCACCTAACTTGGGATTCAACCCCAGGCGTTTGTGAGCTAACTTTTGACACTGCTGGAACCTACAACTGGACTCCATCCGAGATTGTTGACCTTCAGGGTCTAATCGTTGGTGCCGGTGGCGGTGCACTAGTGGCAGCATACACAAATGGTTATTCTGGCAACGGTGGCGAAGTCAAGTACCTTGATCTAAGTCAACTTTCTGCAGTTTCACCGTTCACAATCATCGTTGGAGCTGGTGGAACCACTTCAGATACACCAACGGCCGGTGGTCTTACAAGCGTTACCGTCGGCTCTGGCACCCCAAGCGCAAATGGAGGGTCTGTAGGTTCGATGAGCAACGGCTTTTGCGCCCTAAATGGAAGTTACAGCACCTACTTGGGCATGGGTAATGGCGCCGGCGGCAATGCCTCAGAAGGAGGCGGTGGCATTTGTGGAACTGCTGGACCCGGAATCTCACTAACCTCCTCCAACCTAGACTCCGCAGGTACCTCTGTTACCTCACTTTTCTCAAACTATGCCGGCAGTTTCGGTAAAGGTGGAAACCTGACCGCAAACGGTGCCGTTGACGCTGCAGGGGTCGGCCAAGGCGGAAACATCGCCGTTGACCTCGTGGGCGATGTCTTTACCGGTCAAACCAATGGAGGCGCTGGCCTTGCAGTATTCCGCTGGACCCCGAGCCAAATTGCCACAACATCTAATGGTGGAACGAGTGACGGAAGCACATTGGCTTCAACGGGTACCAATGATGGGCAGCTTGCTTTGATGGCCGCAGGGCTTATTGCCCTTGGTTTGGCATTTACCACCATCAAGCCACGAGCTCGAATCCGCACCAAAGCTGATTCAAAACACTAAGAATCTTTAAGTGAAAGTCCCGGAAGGTAACCTCCGGGACTTTCACTTTAATGTTCAGGCTACGTCTCCGACGCGCTCCCAAATCTTGGAAATTATCTGCCAGCGACCGTCGATGTGAATGAGGCTTAGGTAGTCCTGCATTATTCCGCCGAACATTTCTAGCTGAACTTTCGCAAGTGCTGCGGTGTCTGAAATCTGGTCGATCATGAGAATCTTTTCGTTGCGAGCTTCACCCTTTGATTCTGGAGATTCGCGGTTGACCACTGCTTCGCGGTAGATGTCGTGTGGGCGAATGTTTAGTTCGCCCGTTTGTGCACTGTAAAGCACTACGTCTTTGTGGAAGACTCGGTCAAACTTTTCCATGTCTTGGGTGTGCATGGCGTCGAAGTAGTCAGAAAGCATTGCCTCAATGGCTGGGTTGTTATTCATGGACTAATTATCTAGCAGGTCAGTTACCAATGCTGCGATTGCTGATCGCTCTGAACGCATTAAGGTTACGTGGCCGAAAAGGTCTTGACCTTTCAGTGCTTCGATGACTGCCGCTATGCCATCGTGACGACCAACTCGTAGGTTGTCTCGCTGGGCAACGTCGTGGGTGAGCACAACCTTTGAGTTTTGACCGATTCTACTGAGCACGGTCAGAAGAACATTACGTTCAAGTGACTGCGCTTCATCAACGATCACGAAGGCGTCGTGAAGCGAGCGACCGCGAATGTGGGTGAGCGGAAGAACCTCGAGGATTCCACGGTCAACCACGTGGTTAACAACTTCTTTGGATACCAGCGCCCCGAGGGTGTCAAAAATGGCTTGACCCCAAGGGTTCATCTTCTCCCCTTCGGTGCCAGGGAGGAAGCCGATGTCTTGGCCGCCAACTGCGTAGATAGGGCGGAAAACCATGATCTTTTTGTGGGCTCGTCGCTCCATGACGGCTTCGAGAGCGGCACAGAGGGCAAGGGCCGATTTGCCAGTTCCAGCCTTGCCGCCGAGGCTCACGATGCCTACATCGGAGTCTAGAAGAAGATCGATGGCTAGCTTTTGCTCGGCACTGCGGCCATGAACACCGAAAACGTCTTTATCGCCGCGTACCAGGTGAACCTGACCATCGTTGCATAGTCTTCCAAGAGCCTGTCCGCGGTCGCTGTTGAGCACGAGACCGGTGTTTACAGGCATACCTTTGGTGGCTTCAACCTTCACGGATTCGAACTCGTAGAGGTCGTTCATTTCTTCTGAGGTGAGCTTGATTTCAGCCTGACCAGTCCAGCCGGAATCAACTGCCTGGCTGTTACGGTATTCCTCAGCGTGCATGCCGAGCGAGGCAACCTTCACACGAAGAGGAAGGTCCTGTGAAACCACGGTGACTTCGTTACCTTCGTTGGCGAGGTTCATGGCAACGGCAAGGATTCTCGAGTCGTTGTCTCCCAGTTGGAAACCGAGAGGCAAAACCGACTGGTCGATGTGGTTGAGTTCAACCCTCAGAGTTCCACCTTCACCAACCTCAATTGGAAAGTCGAGACGTTCGTGCTCTACCCGCAAATCATCAAGCGAACGAAGTGCTTGCCTGGCGAAGTAGCCGATTTCGGGGTCGTGTCGTTTCTTCTCAAGCTCATTGATAACCACGATGGGGATGACCACCGATTGCTCCTTGAAACGGAACAGGGCTTTCGGGTCAGTTAATAGAACCGAGGTGTCGAGCACATAAGTGCGAAGACCAGGTTCTTTGCTCGAAGAAACCTGAGAACTACTGGCACTGCTTTTTGGCACTAGAACTCCTCGCTGGCGGTCTTGATGCGAGATTAGACCTTGGCGAGAATTGTGATTCGTTGCGACACGCTAGGTGAACAGATTGTTTGGTTTAGTGGCCAAATCGGCGGTGACGATTTTCGAATGCTCGGATGGCTCGCAGGAAGTCAACCTTGCGGAAGTCCGGCCAAAGCGCTTCTTCGAAATAGAACTCCGAGTTTGCGCTTTGCCAAAGAAGGAAGCCTGAGAGGCGCTGTTCGCCAGAGGTTCGAATCACAAGGTCAGGGTCTGGCTGGCCTGAGGTGTAAAGGTGCTTGGTGATGAGCTCCGGTGTGAGCAACTCGGCCAATTGATCAATGCTGTGTTGTTTGTGGCTGGCTAAGATGCTCTTTACAGCGTCCGTGATTTCATGGCGACCTCCATAGGCCACAGCCAGGTTCACGTGAGTGCCTTTGAGTTTTGCTGTAGCTTTCTCGGCATCGGCGATGGTGGTCGCGAGCTTCTGCGGGAGCATGCTTCGGTCGCCAACCAATTGCAGTTTCCAACGTTTGGCCTCGACCAAGGTTTTGACTAGATCGTCGATGACTTCAATTAGGTCATCCAGTTCTTGGCTTCTGCGGTTTGTGAGGTTGTCGGTAGAAAGCATGTAGAGCGTAACCAGATTGATGTTCAGGTCGCTACACCAGGTGAGAAACTCTTTGGTTTTCAAGGCGCCTGCGGTGTGACCATCTTTGGCGGTGTGACCATCTTTGAGCGCGGCCCAACGACGATTGCCGTCGAGGATTACACCGATATGGCGAGGAAGTTCGCTAGCCGTCAATTGACTGGCTAGTCGCCCCTCATAAATCCGATAAATCAGGTTTCGCACGTTTCTAGGCTACTAGGGTTAGAACTATGGACCAGCCAAAGATGGATGACACACAATCGATCTACCTTCCCGTATCTTCAGGTTTCCCGGTAGTCCAGGAAACCAAGCCAACGATGCGTGGCTGGCTTCACGCGGGCATTTTGCCAATTGTTATTGCTGGTGGAGTGCTGCTAATCGTTCTAGGAAACGGAGCGGCGGCCAAGGTTGCCGGTTCCATTTTCTTCGCGTCGTCGTTTCTACTGTTCGGAAACTCAGCGCTGTATCACCGCTTCAACTGGAAACCCAAGACGAAGTTGACGTTGAAGCGCATTGACCATGCAAACATTTTCTTGCTGATTGCCGGAAGTTACACCCCGATCACAATGCTGGCGTTGCCTTTTGAACAAGGGCTTTACCTGCTAATTGCCATTTGGTCACTGACAATACTTGGCATCGGTTTTCGCGTCTTCTGGATCGGGGCACCGCGCTGGCTCTACACCTTGATTTACGTTGGCATGGGCTGGGGAGCAATTGTTTACGTTCGAGATTTCATGGCAGCAAACCTGCCAATGATGATCTTAATTTTGGCGGGTGGTTTGGCTTATACGATTGGGGCCGTGGTTTACGGTCTAAAGCGCCCTAATCCCATTCCAAAGCACTTCGGTTTTCACGAGATTTTCCACTCGTTGACTGTTTTGGCGTTCGGCTGCCACTGGACTGCAGCGCTACTTATTTGTCTTGCGCCCCTTAGCGGCAGCTTCGCTGGCTAACTTCGCCTGAATTTCGGTGCGGTAACGTACTCGACGGACGCGACGAACCATGTCCAAGATTAGAAAAGTCGCCGCGACCATCATCAAAAACACTGCGGCGAACCCAATGAGCCCGGGGCTGTTGTAAACCTTGGTCGGGTCTGTAAGTGGGTCAACCAACTCAGACTTGGGTGCAAACGCGGCAAGGTATTTCAGAAACTCCATAGTTTAAGTATGCCCGCAAAATGGCGATACCCTTGAACCATGACCCAAACCAACGAGCTCCTTGAGAGCCGCTATGGCCAAAAATCGACCGGTCGAAAGTATTTGATTATTGGCGCAGTGTCACTGCTCGCGGTGATTTTTTTCAGTTTCGCAATCTATTCGAGTTTCATTGGAAAACCGATGGCCAGCATTCAACTAACCAGCTACGAGCAGTTGGATGCCAATCACATCAAGGGCAATTTCACAGCGCTAACCGGCAACCAGGCTGCGTCCTGTGTCTTCAAAGCTTCAAATGCTGCCGGGGCCATCGTTGGGTACAGCGAAGTGCAAATACCCGCCCACAACTCAGACAGCAAGGCACTCAGCATCGTGGTCAAAACCGTTGTTCCCGCCTCGGTGCTGAGCGCCGATGAGTGCTCCATCAAATAGAATTGTCGAATGTCTGAAGAACCAACCTGGCTTACTCAAGAGGCCTTTGACCGACTTGCCGCCGAGCTCGAGCATCTGCTGACCTTTGGTCGCACCGACATTGCTGCTCGTATTGGTGAAGCTCGCGCCGAGGGCGACCTCAAAGAGAATGGTGGCTACCACGCCGCCAAGGAAGAGCAGGGCAAAATTGAAGCCCGCATCTATCGCCTAGAGCGAATCCTTGAGAGCGCTGTAGTTGGCGAGCCACCAGCCTCACAAGGCGTGGTTGAGCAGGGTATGTACATCACTGTGGAGCTAAATGGAAGTGAAACCAGCTTCCTGCTCGGATCTGCAGAGATTGCCGAAGACCACATCACCGTATATTCACCGTCGTCGCCGATTGGCGCTGCCATCCTAGGGAAAAGGGTTGGCGAATCGGCCAGCTACAAAACCCCGATGGGCAAAGAGATTGTTGTGAAGGTTCTAAAGGTCGAAACCTTCGCCGGTTAGTTTGGAATGCGCGGGTTTAGCCCGGCGTCCTTCAATGCCTTGAAAACCTGTTCACGGTGTTCGTGACCGGAAGTCTCAATCGAAAGCCTTAACTCGACCTCGCTGATGTCTAGGTCTTTACCATTTCGGGTGTGCATGACCTCAACCACGTTGCCATTCACTGCAGCAATGGCTTCAGCGGTCTTCACCAGCTGACCAGGACGATCAGGAAGCATGACCGAAACATCGGTGTAGCGCTCGGCAGCCATCAGGCCGTGGCTAATTACCTTCTGAAGCAATAGCGGGTCTATGTTTCCACCAGAGAGCACAACCACAGTTTTGCCCTTTGGCTTGATTGCTCCGCTCATTAGCGCCGCAACTGATGCTGCTCCCGCTGGCTCAACCACAAGTTTGGCGCGTTCGAGCAGCAATACGATTGCCTTGGCGATTTCGTCGTCGCTGACCTTCACAACTTTTTCAATGTTCTTCTGAATCAGCTGGAATGGAATCTTGCCTGGTTCGTTGACGGCGATACCATCGGCGATTGTGCGCTTGGTGTCGATCTTCAGCGGCTTGCCAGCCTTCAACGATGGAACGTATGAAGCCGCATTCTCTGCCTGAACTCCGTAAACCTTGATTTTGCGTTTGTGCTTCTTGGCATACTCCTGAACCACGGTGGCAACGCCAGCGGCTAAACCACCACCACCGATCGAGACAATGATGTTCTCAACGTCTGGAACCTGTTCCAGGATTTCAAGCCCAACGGTTCCCTGCCCCAGCACCACATCTAGGTGGTCGTATGGAGGAATAAAGATGGCACCTTTTTTGGCAGCGTAAGCCTGTGCAGCAGCTAGGGTTTCCGCAAAAACGGCGCCTTGAAGAATTACCTGAGCACCGTAGTGTTTGGTTGCCTCAAACTTAGGTAGCGATGCACCGATTGGCATAAAGATGGTTGCCTTGATACCCAGTTTCTTTGCCGCAAGAGCTACGCCTTGCGCATGGTTTCCAGCAGAGGCGGCCACAACACCTTTTTTGCGCTCCGGCGCAGTTAGCTTACTCATACGGTGGTATGCACCGCGAAGTTTGTATGCACCGGTGCGCTGAAGGTTTTCGGCCTTCAGGATTACCTCAACCCCAGCGATTTCACTCAATGCGTTGCTGCTCATTACCGGGGTAACGTTGGCTACTGCCCGAACGATGGTCTCCGCACGCTCGAAGTCTTCGAGGGTAGGTGCTATCGGAAGCTTAGGCATAGGGTCCTCACGGGTTTTGTTCTGGTTTAGAGTTTAGTTTGTGATGAAGCCGATTAGCCTTTCAAACCTTGAAGCCAAGGCAATCGCGCTCGAGGCTCTCGGTTTTTCAGACAACCGACCCACAAATGTCTTGGAAGTTTTCGGGCGCACTAACCTGCTCCAGATCGATTCGGTCAACGTTTTTGAGCGAGCTCACTACCTTCCACTCTTTTCTCGTCTAGGACGCTATGCCAAGAACGAGCTAGATGACCTAACCGGCGGATTCAACCCAAAACTTATCGAATACTGGGCTCACGAAGCCTCGATCATAAAAACGGATGAACTTCCCCTGTTCCACTGGCGCATGAACGAAAACCGATATCACAACTGGGATGAAAAACTCGGCGCCTGGATTGAAGGCGAACTTCGAGCCCGAGGCCCACTGACGACCAGCGATTTTGAACATCCGGGTCACGCCCGCAAGGGGTCTTGGTGGGGTTGGAGTGATGTCAAGCGCACTCTAGAGCGCATGTTCTATTGCGGCGCCCTGGTTTCTGGAGGCCGCACCAAGTTCAAGCGAATTTACGCACTTCCGGAACAGGTTCTGCCAAGTTCACTACTTGAGAACCCTCCAACCAAATACGACGCGCAAAAGTACCTTCTGGTGAAGGCAGCCGGATCGCTTGGTGTTGCCACCCAAAAGGAACTTGCCGACTACTTCCGCCTGCCGGTTAGCCAATTGGGGAACATAGTTCACGAGTTAGTTGAAGACAATCGGCTCCTGAAAGCCGAAGTCTCCGGCTGGAAATCGCAAGGATATGTTGCTCCCAATGCAAACCTGAGCCCGAGCAATCACAGGGGAACCACGCTCTTGAGCCCGTTTGATCCGGTCTGCTGGAACCGAGATCGAACCAGCCAAATTTTTGGTTTCGATTACAAGATCGAAATCTATGTTCCAGAGCCGAAACGAGTCTTTGGTTACTACTCGCTACCTTTGCTTCACAACGGTGAACTGATTGCCAGACTCGATTTGAAGAGCAATCGCCAAGAAAACAAACTTCAGGTGAAATCTAGCTGGGCTGAAGCGTCGAAGGTGAATCGTTTCCCAACGGCATCGGTGATCAAGCACCTAGAACTAGTTGCGAAATGGCAAGGCTTGGGTTCAATCGAGATTGCTGACAAAGGCAATGTTGGTTTAGAACTTCGAACCCATCTGCTTTAGTCTTTCGATTCGCTTTGGAATCGGTGGGTGAGTTGAAAAAAGTCGCTCAACCATTCCAGGCTTCACAGGGTCTGCGATGTACATGTGCGCCATTGCCGAACTCTTTCGGCGCATTGGCCGACCGAACTCCCCTAGCTTTTGAAGTGCGGACGCTAAACCTTCCGGGAAGCGCGTAATTTCTGCACTGGTGGCATCGGCAAGGTATTCGCGCTGACGCGAAACGGCTGCATTGATTAGCGGGCCAATTAGGAAAGCGATGATGCTTCCCACGATGCCGACCAACATCAGCACGGCAGCAAAACCATTGTCGCGATCGTCGCGGCGGCCAACATTTGACCAGAACGCCATGCGCATGGCGAAGTCTGCCAAAATTCCGAT
>CANFJH010000030.1 GCA_947447395.1 Microbacteriaceae bacterium
CGGCAAGGACCTAACCGAATTCGCTTACCTAGCTGAGTCTTACGACGCAGTTATCTTGCTAGCTCTTGCAGCTCAGCAGGCAGGTAACGACTCTGGTGAGGCAATCTCGAAGAACCTACAGTCGGTTTCGACCGGCGGTACCGCAGTGACCAACTTCAAAGACGGTCTTGCAGCTATCAAGGCTGGCAAGGACATCGACTACAACGGTTACTCAGGTCCAATTGAGTTCGACAACAACGGTGACCCAACTGGTGCATCGATTGGTATCTACAAGTACCTAGACGGCAAGGGTGTAAGCACCCTTCAGGAAGTTGTTGCCGGTAACTCGGTTAAGTAACTTCTAGTCCAAGGACAGACGAATCCCCCCAAGCATTGCTTGGGGGGATTCGATTTTTTCGTGTCCAGAGAGAGCGGACACGAAATCTGTCCTCACACTTGAGGTGGCTTTTATAGTTCGGCTAGGTTTCCTAGGTAGAGCTCGACCATCTTAGGGTCGTTTAGAAGCTCACGACCGGTTCCGGTGTGTGCGTCCTTGCCCTGGTCAAGAACGTAGGCGCGGTCACAAATCTGTAGACAGCGACGAGCGTTTTGCTCAACCATGATCACGGTGACACCAGCAGCGTTTACTTCCTTCACACGAATGAAGGTTTCGTCCTGGCGAACTGGTGACAATCCAGCTGAAGGCTCATCCAGTAGCAGGACCGAAGGGTCAATCATTAGTGCGCGACCCATGGCAACCATCTGACGCTCACCGCCAGAGAGGCTACCGGCGCGCTGGTGGCGTCTTTTGCCTAGGTCTGGAAAGATGCTGGTGACGAACTCAAAGCGCTCGTTAAAGCGCTTAGGGGTCTGAAATACACCCATCTGCAGGTTCTCTTCGATGGTTAGGCTCGGGAAAACGTTGTCGCTTTGAGGAACGAAGGCAACACCCTTGGCAACCAACTTGTTTGCCTTCAGGTTGGTGATGTCTTCGCCATTGAGCAAGACTTTGCCACCACGAACGTTGACCAAACCGAAGATTGCCTTTAGCAAGGTGGACTTACCGGCACCGTTTGGTCCGATGATTCCAATGAGCTCGCCCTCGTTGGCAACCAACGAGCAGTCATTCAAGATGTTGATGCCTGGCAGGTAGCCTGCGGTTACGGTGTCTACGTGAACTACGGGAGTTTTGTTAGCCATGACTACTTACCCTTCTTCATGGTGCCGAGGTCGGTGTCGTGGTGTGCTCCAAGGTAGGCATCGATAACCGCTTGGTCCTTCATGACCACGCTTGGCTCGCCTTCGGCGACAACCTTACCTTCGGCCATAACTATGACCCAGTCAGAGATGTGACGAACCATGTGCATGTCGTGTTCCACGAAAAGCACGGTGGTTCCGCCAGCCTTGAGGCCCTTGATGTGCTCCAGCAAGCTCTGGGTTAGCGCTGGATTCACACCGGCCATTGGCTCATCAAGCATGATCAGGCTTGGCTTACTCATAAGGGCGCGAGCCATTTCGAGCAGCTTGCGCTGACCTCCAGAGAGCGAACCGGCGTAGTCTTCACGCTTGGCGTCAAGCTTGAATCGCTTCAGTAGGTCGTCTGCAGTTTCGGTGATCTTCTTTTCTTCGCCACTCCAAAGGAAACGGAATAGTCCGGCAAAGAAGTTTTCTCCGCGCTGCTTCTGAGCACCGAGACGCATGTTCTCAATCACGGTCATCGCGTTGAGCGACTTGGTGAGTTGGAAGGTGCGAATCATGCCGCGACGAGCGACCTTGTAGGAGGAGACTCCCGCTAGATTCTTGCCTTCGAAGGTCCACTCGCCGGTGTTTGGCTTATCGAACCCGGTTAGCAGGTTGAAGAAGGTGGTCTTACCGGCACCGTTAGGGCCGATAAGTGCGGTGATCTTGCCACGAGGAATTTCCACGTGTTCAACGTTTACCGCGGTAAGACCGCCGAACTGACGGGTGACATTCGAGGCGACCAGAATTGGGTCGACCTTCTTGCAACCGGGAGCTGCTGCCCCAACAACAATATCTTTAGACATTGAAACGCAGCTCCTTCTTGTTGCCGAACATGCCCTGAGGGCGGAAAATAACCAAAAGCATTAGTGCCAGACCGATGAGAATGAATCGCAACTGGCCAACCTGAGGCTGGTCTAGGAACGGAAGCCAACCAATGGCAACCAGACCGCTCAAGATTTCGTTGGTGAGCACCAACATCACGAAGAACACCATGCCACCGGCAACTGGCCCTAGGACGCTGGCTGCGCCACCTAGAAGTAGCACGGTCCAGATCATGAAGGTGAAGGTTGTAACCCATGAAGAAGGCTGCACGTTCGACATCGAAATCACGTAGACCATGCCACCGATTCCGGCGAAAAGGCCACCGATGATTAGTGACTGTAGCTTGTAGAAAAACACGTTCTTACCGAGGCTGCGAACTGCGTCTTCGTCTTCGCGAATACCCTTCAGGATTCGACCCCAAGGCGAGCGCATCATTAGCCAAACTAGGACGGTGCTCAGGCCGACCAAACCAAAGGCCACGATGCGAAGCCAAAGCTCTTCTTCAGACCAGTTGAACGGGCCAAATACGTATTGTCCCTTGGCGATTGGGTTCCACGTGTAGAACTCGTATCCGAATTGACTTAGACCGTTCGAACCACCGGTTACCGATGCGAACCCGATGGTTGACATCAGATAGCGGAACACTTCTGCCGCGGCAATGGTGACGATCGCTAGATAGTCGGCTCGAAGTCGCAGTGTTGGAATTCCGAGTATCAGCGCGAAGACCACGATGCAAATCAGCGAGAAACCCATTGCCAAAAGCAAAGGTAGTTTGAAGGTCAAAACACCAACTGCCATGCCGTATGCACCAACTCCGGCAAAGGCCGCTTGCCCGAAGTTCAACAGACCGGTGTAACCAAAGTGCACCGAGAGGCCGATGGCACAGAGGATATAGGCTGCGGTTAGCGGGTCAAAAAGCGCCCCAGCAGCCAGGTTGAAAGTTTGAATCCAATCCATTTTTTCTCTCCCTAGCCGATTCTCTGCTTTTTACCGAGCACACCCTGAGGTCTGACTAGCAGAACCACAATAAGGATGATCAAGGCGGCTGCGTACTTTAGGTCCACCGGCAAAATCAGTGAAGATAGCTCCACTACGAAACCAATAATTAGTGCACCGACGGTGGCGCCAAGAGCGGTACCGAGACCACCGAGGGTAACGGCCGCAAACAATAGGAGCAGAATCTGCGAACCGGTCAACCAACTGGCCTGGAATTGAAGTCCATAGAGCAATCCGGATAAACCGGTTAGTCCGCCGGCAACGACCCAAACGATTCGAATGATTCCTTCGACGTCGATGCCTGAGGCTGCTGCCAAGGAAGAGTTGTCGCTCACCGCGCGAGTTGCCTTACCAAGTCTGGTTCGAGTTAGGAATAGTGCAACGGCAGCCAAGGTGACCACTGCCAAACCCATCGACCAGAGCGAGGTCACGGTGGTGTCAATTGGGCCAATCTTTACGGCTTGGAATACACCGGAAAGCACTTTGGTGTCTCCCGAGAAGAAGATTAGTAAGACGTAGCGAACCACGATTGAAAGACCGATCGAAACAATCATCATCTGGTTTAGGCCAACGCGACGCTTGCGAAGAGGCTTCCAGAGCACAGCATCCTGGAGGTAACCGAAGGCGGCTGAGGCAATGATGGTGATGATTCCGGCGATAACCAGTGGAAGGTTGAAAACCACTGCGAACAACCAACCGAATAGCGCACCAAATGAAACCATTTCACCGTGTGCAAAGTTGTTGAGACCGGTGGTTCCGAAAATCAACGAAATTCCAATAGCAGCCACGGCCAAGAGAAGGCCAAGGTTTAGCCCAGCAAATAGGCGAACGATTAGCTGGTCGCCGAACGGTTGAATCACTCGAGTGTCTTTACCTAGTGGAAAGAGCACACCCGCGGTGTCGGTCACGGTCACATCGGCTTCACGCTCGGTGACGCTCGGGTCGCGAAGGCCAACGCCCTTAGGGAGGCTAGTCAAGTCGATTGCAACCTTGTACTTAGCCTTGGTTGGAACCACGATCTGCCACTTACCGTCGGCGTCGGTGGTTGCCACCTTGTCGAAGTTAGGGCCTGTGACATGCAACTTAATTCCGGCAACACCCTTGCCGTCATTCTTTACAGTTCCACCAACGATTAGCTGCCCAGGCACGGCGTCGACACTGTGCAGGGTTGCCTGGTGGTGATTGGAAGCCGGCGATGCAAACGCACTCGTGCCGGAAATTAGAGCAGTGAATAACACGGCCGCGGCTGCAAAAAGCAGACCGATGCGCGTCACCTGCGACGTCCTTAGCTGGTTCAACCTAAACCTTTCGGTCATAACGCAACCGAATGCTTCGGTGCGTATCTAAATCGCAACTTTACTAGATTTAAATTCGTTGTTAACCAAGTTTTCCTCGATAGAAACATAGTTGTTAGCAAGGGTAGAATTGGGAAATGACCCAGAACGATCCCTTTGGTTTTGTCGGATTAACCTACGACGACGTGCTTCTTTTGCCTGGCGAATCGAACGTCGTGCCGAGCGGGGTGAACACCAAGACTCGACTAACCAAGCGCGTTGAGATCAATGTGCCACTTCTTTCCTCAGCAATGGACACCGTAACCGAAGCGCGCATGGCAATCGCAATGGCACGTCAGGGCGGAATCGGCGTCTTGCACCGCAACCTCTCGCTGGAGCGTCAGGCTCAGGCAGTAGACATGGTCAAGCGTTCCGAGGCAGGAATGATCACCCACCCGGTCACCACAACTCCGCTTGCCACCATTGAAGAGGTTGACGAACTTTGTGGCCGCTACCGTGTTTCAGGCCTTCCAGTTGTAGACGAAGACGGCATCCTGGTTGGAATTGTTACCAACCGCGATATGCGCTTCGTGCTTGAGGTTCAGCGTTCGACCACCTTGGTAAAAGACATCATGACTCCGATGCCTTTGGTAACTGCCAAGACCGGAATCAACCCAAACGAAGCGATTGCCCTTTTCGCCCAGCACCGAATCGAAAAGCTTCCTCTTATTGATGGTGACGGTCGTTTAACCGGTTTGATCACCGTCAAAGATTTCGACAAGAGCGATAAGTACCCGCTGGCTTCGAAAGACTCTAGCGGCCGCCTATTGGTCGCTGCTGCAGTTGGTGTGGGTAACGACGCCTGGGAACGAGCCATGGCGCTAATCGATGCGGGCGTAGACATCCTTGTTGTTGACACCGCTCACGGTCACAACCGAGCAGTCCTAGAAATGGTTGCAAAAATCAAGGCCGAACCGTTTGCCAAGAAAGTTGATGTTATTGGTGGAAACGTTGCCACACGTGAAGGTGCTCAGGCGCTGGTTGAGGCTGGGGTTGACGGCGTCAAGGTTGGTGTTGGCCCAGGTTCGATTTGCACAACTCGCGTGGTTGCAGGTGTTGGTGTTCCTCAGGTCACCGCCGTTTACCAGGCGTCACTCGCCTGTAAGCCAGCCGGTGTTCCAGTAATCGCCGACGGCGGTTTGCAGTATTCGGGCGATATCGCCAAGGCGCTGGTTGCCGGTGCTAATGCGGTAATGCTCGGATCGCTTCTGGCCGGAACCGATGAGGCACCAGGCGAAATCACATTCGTTGGCGGCAAGCAGTACAAGACTTACCGCGGAATGGGTTCACTCGGAGCCATGCAGTCTCGTGGCGAGGCCAAGAGTTACTCGAAGGACCGTTACTTCCAGGACGACGTGCTTCGCGAAGACAAGCTAGTTCCAGAAGGTATCGAAGGTCGCGTTCCTTACCGCGGCACAGTTCAGACCGTGGTTCACCAGTTGGTCGGCGGACTTCGTGCCTCGATGGGTTACGTGGGTTCAGAGAACATCGATGAATTGCAAGAAAAGGGTAAGTTCGTTCGAATCACCGCGGCTGGCCTCAAGGAGAGTCACCCGCACGATGTGCAGATGATCGCCGAAGCGCCGAACTACCAGAGCCGATAGGAAAAGACTTTGACTGAAATCGAGATTGGCCGCAACAAGCGTGCTCACCGAAGCTGGGCATTCGACGACGTGGCTGTGGTGCCTTCGCGTCGCACCCGTGACCCGCAGGATGTTTCGACGGCTTGGAACATCGATGCCTACAATTTCGAACTGCCAGTTTTGGCAGCACCAATGGACTCGGTGGTTTCTCCGGAAACCGCCATTGCCATTGGCAAGCTCGGCGGACTTGGCGTTTTAGACCTTGAAGGTCTCTGGACTCGCTTCGAAGACCCGACCAAGCAGTTGGGCGAAATCGCCAAGCTAAGCCCAGAGGCTGCCACAGCTCGCATGCAACAGATTTATGCCGAGCCAATTAAGGCCGAGCTAATTCGCGACCGAATCGCACAAATTCGTGATGCTGGCGTCACTGTGGCTGGAGCGCTTTCGCCTCAGCGCACCGCCGAATTTCATGAAACCGTGGTGAAGGCCGGTGTTGATCTCTTTGTAATTCGCGGAACCACGGTTTCGGCCGAACACGTTTCAAAAACTTCCGAGCCTCTAAATCTAAAGCAGTTCATCTACGAACTTGATGTTCCGGTAATCGTTGGTGGCGCTGCTACCTACACGGCTGCACTGCACCTAATGCGAACCGGTGCTGCCGGCGTGCTCGTTGGTTTCGGTGGCGGCGCAGCCTCAACCACTCGCAAGGTCCTTGGCATTCACGCACCGATGGCAACGGCCGTAGCTGATGTTGCCGGCGCTCGCCGCGACTACATGGACGAATCTGGCGGCCGTTATGTGCACGTGATTGCCGATGGTGGACTGGGAACTTCTGGAGACATCGTCAAGGCAATTGCCTGCGGTGCAGACGCGGTTATGCTCGGTTCGGTTTTGGCGCGTGCATCTGAGGCACCTGGCCAGGGCTGGCACTGGGGTCAAGAAGCGTTTCACGAAGAGCTTCCTCGCGGTCACCGCGTAAACGTTGGTAACTCCGGTTCCCTTGAGCAGATTTTGCTCGGCCCTTCCAATTCGGCCGATGGCACCACAAACCTAATTGGCGCACTCAAGCGTGCGATGGCCACCACCGGTTACAGCGATTTGAAGGAATTCCAACGCGTCGACGTTGTGGTTGCCCCTTACAACTCGTAAATGACCGAGCCAACATTTTTTAAGGTCGCTACGCGACCAAAGTGGATTGGCGCCCTTTTACTGGCACTCAGCATTGCAGCCGTCTTTGCATTATTGGCGCAGTGGCAGGCGGATCGAACCTATCGGTATGTGCCCAAAACCCCCGTTTCGCACTCGGTGGTAAAAATTGAAGACCTCGCGAAAAGCTCAGCTCCCTTTTATTCAAAACAGGCTGATCGTTTAGTTGAGGTTCAGGCAACTCCAATTCCTGGGCTTGCCTACGCGATAGCTAATCGAAACCAACTCGACGGCAACGGCGGATCAAAAAACGGTTTCTGGTTGGTTCGGCCAGCAACAACCGACCAGGGAAAATTCATCACCCTGGCACTTGGTTGGTTCGCCTCGAAGGCAGAAGCTAAGGCCCATGCCGATGCCTACAAAAACCTTGCAGAAGACATGTCGCTTCGCACATATAAAGGTATCTACGAGCCGAGTGAAGACCCGAGACCTGCCAGCAGTAACGTCTTTGAATCCCTTTCGGTGGCTCAACTTATCAATCAGCCACAGCTACCTGAAAACATCGACGCCTTCGCGGGCTTCGTAATTGTGCAAGAGCCCGCAACCGAGGGCGAAAAAATCATCATCGGTCGAAACCCTGGTGAGACAATCTTTAACTGGTTGACTGCGTTTTATGCGCTCGAGTGGAGCGTGTTTGCCGGCTTTGCGGTGTTCCTGTGGGCTCGCCTAGTCAAAGACGAAGTAATCCGAATCAAGAGCGAAGGTAGACTTAACTAATGCCAGCCCAACCAAACTTGCGTGAAACCGTAACCAAAGTACTAGGTCAATACCGAGTTGCCGCCAATATCACCGGCGTTTTTCTAATGGTAATCACTTCGCTTTTTGTGATTCGACTAACCAACTCGACCGACCTCTGGTTGGCCGGTCCTCACGGTTTTGTGACCTTCGAACATTTCCTTATCGACAACGACGGATTCAAAACCGGGTTCCCAACCAGCGGATTTGACCTTACCTCGATCGTCCTGATCGTGCACGGTTGGCTCTATGTTTTCTACCTCTACACCGACTTCCGTCTATGGTCACTGCTTCGTTGGAGCCTGGGTCG
The DNA here is from genome assembly GCA_947447395.1 of Microbacteriaceae bacterium. Taxonomy (GTDB): domain Bacteria; phylum Actinomycetota; class Actinomycetes; order Actinomycetales; family Microbacteriaceae; genus Rhodoluna. Next base: position 8,208 of record CANFJH010000030.1, read on the forward strand.
GTTCTTGCTGATTGCAGCCGGTGGTGTGGTGCCGCTTTTGTCTTTCTTCGCAGAACGCCACTTCCGCAAAATTGCCCTAACCGAACTTGAGAACCTGAAGGACTAAACGATGAATCAACCAGTGTTAGTCGTTGACTTTGGGGCGCAGTACGCTCAGCTAATTGCAAGACGAGTGCGCGAAGCCAACGTGTATAGCGAGATTGTTCACCACACCATCACCGCAGCCGAAGTTAAGGCTAAGAACCCGGCTGCGATCATTCTTTCCGGTGGTCCTTCGTCGGTTTACGAGGACGCATCGCCGCAGCTCGACCCGGCAATTCTTGAGTTGGGCATTCCCGTCCTAGGCATTTGCTACGGCTTTCAGACTCTCGCAAATGCCCTTGGCGGACGCGTTGATAAGACTGGAAAACGTGAGTACGGCGCAACCGAGCTCACAGTGAAAGCCGGGGGAGAGATCCTTGCAGGCCAACCGGCGTCTCAGATTTGCTGGATGAGCCATGGCGATCAGGTGATGCAGGCACCAGAAGGCTTTGAGGTTTTGGCCTCAACCGAAACCACCCCGGTTGCCGCATTTGCCAACAGCGAGAAGAAGATCTACGGCGTGCAGTGGCACCCAGAAGTGAAGCACTCGCAGTTCGGGCAGAATGTTTTGGAAAACTTCCTTCACAACGCTGCCGGAATTCCGGCGACCTGGAACTCGGGCAACGTAATTGCCGAGCAGGTTGAAAAGATTCGTGCCCAGGTTGGAACCGACCGAGTGATTTGCGGTCTTTCCGGTGGCGTCGACTCTGCGGTTGCGGCTGCACTCGTTCACAAGGCCGTTGGCGATCAGCTGATTTGTGTCTTTGTGAATCACGGATTACTTCGCCAGGACGAAGCCGAACAGGTGGAACGCGACTATGTAGCCGCCACAGGAATTCGCCTGGTGGTTGTCGATGCCGAAAAGAAATTCTTGGACGCACTGGCCGGAGTCACCGACCCGGAAACCAAACGCAAAATCATTGGCCGTGAATTTATTCGCACCTTTGAGGAAGCTCAAGCCGCACTTATTGAAGAATCTAAGGCAGACAATCGCCCGATTCGCTTCCTAGTGCAGGGAACACTGTACCCAGACGTAGTTGAATCTGGTGGCGGTGTTACCGCTGGTATCAAGAGCCACCACAACGTTGGTGGGTTACCTGATGACCTCGACTTCGAACTGGTTGAACCGCTTCGCACCCTGTTCAAGGACGAAGTACGTGCGATCGGTGCGCAGTTGGGTTTGCCAAGTGAAATCGTGCAGCGCCAACCGTTCCCAGGTCCAGGCCTTGGGATACGAATCATCGGTGAGGTAAACAAGGAGCGCCTAGACCTTCTTCGCAAGGCAGACGCGATTGCCAGAGCCGAACTGACCGCAGCCGGTTTAGATCAAGAGATTTGGCAGTGCCCGGTTGTGCTTCTGGCCGATGTTCGTTCCGTTGGTGTTCAGGGTGATGGCCGTTCATACGGTCACCCGATTGTATTGCGCCCGGTTTCGAGCGAAGACGCCATGACCGCCGACTGGTCTCGCTTGCCTTACGACGTGCTTGCCAAGATTTCCAACCGCATCACCAACGAGGTGGAAGGTGTGAACCGCGTCGTTCTAGATGTCACTTCGAAGCCACCAGGCACCATCGAGTGGGAGTAATACCACAGGTCTTTGGTCACCGAGGTGCAGCCGCCTACAGGCCAGAGAACACCTTAGAGTCCTTCGAGCTCGCCTTCTCGATGGGGGTCGACGCGATTGAGTGCGACATAGTTCCAACCAAGGACGGACACTTGGTGCTCAGGCATGAGGCAGATCTTCGTGAGACAACAGATGTCCTAAAGAGACCTGATTTTGATGGTCGTTTTATGTCATACCAGTTCACCTTGGCCGAATTACAAGAACTGAGGGCCATCGAGCGCCTACCGAAATGGCGTCCGGGTTCGGCCAAATTTGATGGTCAGTTTTTGGTCCCAACCCTAGCTTCGTTACTGTCAAGCGATTTTGTGGTCGGGAAAGAGCTGATCCTTGAGGTTAAGGATGCGCCCATTTTTATGGAACTTGGCATCGACATAGTTTCCATTTTTGCCGACGAAGTAGAGGCTTCTGGCATTGCCAACCGCGCTTGCGTTTCGGTTGAAGCGTTTGAATGGGAAACCATGAATGCACTGCGTTCACGCTTAGGGAACAAGTTTCCACTCTTCTACGGCATGGAAGAGTGGGACGAAGCTCATGCGTTCGACTACGACGGTGTGAGTCTGGATTTCCAACTGATTGGGCAAATGCCAGAAATTGTGGCACGCGCTAAGAGCAAAGGTTTGCCAGTTTGGGGTTTCACAGCCCGGGTCGAGTGGGCGGAAAATTCGGTGGAGGAGTATCTTCACAAACTGATTGATACCGGTGTCGATGGAATCTTTGCTGACCACCCCGACCTGCTGCTGAGGTATGTCGAAGGCCTCGCCTAAACTTGACCAGTTATGTCGACTCCCCAACTCTTTAGCTCATTCAATGAATCGCGCCTGCTCGAAGGTTTAAATGCCCAGCAGCGCGAGGCAGTGCTTTATAGGGGTAAAGCGCTTTTGATTGTGGCCGGAGCAGGTTCTGGTAAAACATCCGTGCTCACCAAGCGCATCGCGCACCTGCTCGGCATGAAAGAAGCCTGGCCTTCTCAAATTCTGGCCATCACCTTCACAAACAAAGCCGCTGCCGAAATGCGCCATCGCGTGCGCGAACTACTAGGCGGAGAAGCAGATGGCATTTGGCTCAAGACCTTCCACTCGGCTTGTGTGGCAATTCTTAGGCGTGAGTCGGAACGACTTGGACACGACCCCAACTTCACCATCTATGACTCTGGAGATAGCCGAGCAATCTTCAAGCGCTTGATTAAAGATCTGGGTGCAGACCTTCACAAGCTCACTCCGGCGGGTGTTTCCTCGGTAATTTCAAATGCCAAGAACGAACTAATCGATTCCGACGAGTTTGCCCGAAATGCCGACCCTTCAGACCCGGTAGCCAGAGCAATCGCTTCCATCTATTCTTCTTATCAATCGGAACTTCGCCGTAACAACGCGTTTGACTTTGACGACCTAATCGGTGAAACCGTTCACCTGTTCCGTGCGTTCCCAGCCGTTGCGGCGCAGTACCAGAGGAAATTCCGCCACATTTTGGTAGACGAATATCAAGACACCAACCACGCTCAGTACGCGCTCGTGCGTGAACTGACCAAACCGCTACCTGCCGAGTTCGCTGACATCGATCCGCGCACGGGGGAAATAATGCAACCGGCTTCGCTCACGGTGGTGGGTGATAGCGACCAATCGATTTACGCCTTCCGCGGTGCGGACATTCGTAACATTTCCGAATTTGAAAAAGACTTTGCTGGTGCAAAGACTATTTTGCTTGAGCAAAACTACCGCTCCACAAACAATATTTTGAAAGCCGCTAACGCGGTTATTGGAAACAATTTCGATCGCCCAAATAAGAACCTTTGGTCTGACAAGGGTGATGGCGAGAAGATCGTTGGTTACACCGGCTACTCGGGTCATGATGAAGCACAGTTCATTGCAGACGAAATCAATGAATTGCACCGATCCGGCGTCAATTACCGCGACATCGCCGTGTTCTATCGAACAAACTCCCAAACCCGTGCACTTGAAGAAATTTTTATTCGTTCAGCGCTTCCGTACCGAGTTGTTGGCGGCACCAAGTTCTACGAACGCGCAGAAATCAAGGACGCCTTCGGCTACCTGGTAGCAATTTCTAACCGCAAAGATAACCTGGCAATTCGGCGCATCTTGAATGTTCCAAAACGCGGAATCGGAGACGCTTCGGAAACGCAAATCGCGTCGTTTGCCGAAAAGAATGATTTCTCCGTTCGCGAGGTGTTGAGTCACGTTGGTGAGATGGGCTTTGGTCCGAAAATCACCGGCGCGGTAACTCAGCTTGCCGATCTACTTAACGAACTCGAAGGCATGATTGAGACCAGCAGCGTGGATGAAATCTTGAGAACTGCTCTGTCGCGCTCTGGTCTGCTAGACGCACTAAAGGCGAGCCGCGATCCACAAGATGAAGCTCGCGTGGAAAACCTCGACGAATTGGTAAACGTTGCCAAGGAATTCCAGCGCAACAACCCTGAAGGTAAGTTGCCAGACTTTCTAAACGAAGTGGCTTTGGTTGCCGCCGCCGACGACATCGACGACGAGTCTGGAACCGTCAGCCTCATGACCCTGCACACTGCCAAGGGTCTGGAATATGACGTAGTTTTCCTAACCGGCATCGAAGAAGGCCTACTTCCACACAAGATGTCGTTTATGGTTCCAGGAGGAACCGCAGAAGAACGTCGCCTGTTCTACGTGGGAATTACCCGAGCTCGAAAGAAGCTTCACATTTCGCTTGCACTTAGCCGAAGCACCTTCGGCGAAACC
>CANFJH010000031.1 GCA_947447395.1 Microbacteriaceae bacterium
GATCGTAAAGTTCGTTGTAAACAAAGGTTGCTTCCGGGAAGCGTTCGATGATTGCCTCAAGTTTGAACCCAACCACTATCAGCAGGCGATGGGTTTCACCAAAGCCGAGTTTGATGTTGTCGATCTGCTGCTTCATGATCGAACGACCATCACCTAATTCGGTAAGTGGCTTTGGCAACGGGCGAGCCAGTCTGGTGCCCATGCCAGCGGCAAGAATTACGACCTGTTGAGACATATTTACAAGTTTAGGCGGGGAACTACTTGGCCGAGGCCTTGAAGTGTTGCTCAATTGAAGCGGTGATGCTTTCAACTAGGACGGAGTCGTCAATAAGCTCCTTGAAAAGGTCGCCGAATTTGCGTTCAAAGTAAATGCCTACCGAGTAGTTTGCGATACCGGCGAAGGTGAATCCCTTCGATATCTTCGGAACAGCTGCCTTGATTTCGTCCACGGTGAAGGTTGGTGCCTTGAGAAGTTTCTCGTAGGAACCGATCTCATCAAAGTGATGAATTCCAGGTAGGCCGTAGAACCATGGGGTTCCAAAAATTAGACCCTTGCTTCCAGTTAGGGCAGCCTCAAGAGCGGCAGTGCCGGTGATGCACGAAACGAACTCGCTCTTTTCAACTAGTGCAGCCGAAGGAACCGAGATGTCGACCAGGGTAACGTTCTCAAGCTTTGCCAGCACCTGGTAAATCAGAGGGCTTCGAGCCTGGAAGCCCTGAAGTTTGTTCGAGAACTGCGAAGGGTGTTCCTTCACCAAGATTGGGATGTGCGCAGGAACAAAGTTTCGAAGTGCAATCAGTGCGTCAATCGACTCGTAGAAGTCGCCACCGTCTGGGTTCGAGGTACGCTCCGGTTCGTACGGCATTGGAAAGTAAACAAACTTTTCAAATTTCGGATCGTTCAAATCAACCTTGACGGCGTATTTCGCATATTCGGTAGCCAGAGCCTGAAGCAGGTGACGCCGAACAAACGGGAAGAGCCACTTCTTCTGGTTGGTATGCATCGGCAACTTCCGACGTAGGTGGTAGTCGTTGTTTGGTTTGAAACCGATTCGCATTACCGGCTTGATGCGCAGAGCGATTAGGTGCTTCCAGTAGAGGGCAACCTCGCGAACGAAACTATAGTTTTTGTCGAAGTCAGCTTGCTGCTTCATATAAAGAGGTGTCGGAATGCCGTTTCGATAGGTTTCAAACTGGTCAACGATGATCGAAATCTGCTGGTCAACGTTAGGTTTGGTGACCACAGGAATTGGTTTACCAACTAGCGAGGTGTTGATCTGTAGCAGTGGCACATAGATGTTGGAAACCAGGTGGTAGGTGGGAATGCCTAGGCTTTCGCAGATTCGGTAGGCCAGGAGCTGACCAGAGCTGTGCGGGGCTTCGCCGGCAACCAAGAACTTGATGTCCTTCTCGATGATCAGCGAGTACAGACGGTTGAACATGGCGTAGAAGTGGGCGTCGCGCTCAAGGCGGGCAAAGATGCGCGTTTCGTCCTGGCGGTCCATTAGCTTCATGGCCTGGTTCTTCATGCGAAGGAAAGGCTCGCTACGCAAATATTCGGCGCTTGGAACGTACTTGGTTTCCTCGGTTGGGAACAGGGTGTGGAATTCCTTGATTGGCAAAACCGCGCACTCCGGGTAACGCTTTCTGGCAAAAGGGTCTTGGCGGTAATCGCCGATCCAGACCGAAGGAATGAAACCTTTTTCTTCGAAACTTAGAGCAACATCTTCCCAATATTCGGCCGACGACGTGATCACGAAAATGTTAGAAGATTGCATGGCAAAAGGATAACACCCAGTAGGAATGGGGCAATATGATTGAACTTATGTCTGAGCACACTTTCCTAAAAGGCCCAAAGAACTGGTGGCGACAGGCCGTCGTTTACCAGATCTATCCACGCAGCTTCGCCGACGCTAATGGCGATGGCATTGGTGACCTAAAGGGCATCATCAGCCGAGTTGACTATTTGAAGCAGCTCGGTGTAGATGCCGTGTGGCTCAGCCCGCACTACCCGTCCGAGCTTGCCGACGGCGGCTACGACGTTGCCGACTACCGCGACGTTGACCCTCGCATAGGAACCCTGTCGGAGTTCGACGAGATGGTAGAAAAACTTCACGCAGCCGGTATTCGAATCTTTGTGGACATTGTTCCAAACCACTCGAGCGACCAGCACGTTTGGTTCCAGGAAGCTCTAAAGGCTAAGCCAGGTTCACCTGAACGCGACCGCTATATCTTCCGCGACGGCAAGGGTGAGAACGGTGAAATTCGCCCAAGTGAGCTAACCAGCCACTTCGGCCCTACCGGCTGGACTCGAATCACCGAGCCAGACGGCACCCCAGGTCAGTGGTATCTGCACCTTTTTGCGAAGGAGCAGCCAGACTTCAACTGGGATAACCCAGAGGTGCGAGAAGACTTCCTAAAGACCATAAAGTTCTGGTCTGATCGCGGGGTCGATGGCTACCGAATCGATGTTGCTCACGCACTTACCAAAGATCTGAAAGACGGGCACCTTCCAGCTCGCAGTAGCTTCGACCTAAAGGTCATGAAGAACGATGGCTCAGATGATCTGTTCGACCGCGATGAGGTTCACGAGATTTACAAGTCTTGGCGCCAGGTTTTCAACCAGTACGACCCACCACGTGTGGCAGTCGCCGAGGCTTGGGTTCACCCAAACCGCCGCGCTGCCTACGCCAGCGAAGAGGGTCTTGGTCAGGCTTTTGGCTTCGACCTACTGGGCGAGCGCTGGGACCACAAGGGTTTCCGCAAGACCATCGACTTCCAGCTAAAGGAAGCCGAGTCGTTCGGTTCGAGCACAACCTGGGTGTTCTCAAACCACGACGTGATTCGCCACGCCACCCGCTTCGGCCTAGACAAAGAGTCTCTGTCGAACCTTGCCAAGTGGTTTAGAAGCCCAGACCGTGAGTCGAAGATCAACTTTGCTCTAGGCTCAGCTCGTGCCAAGGCTGCGACCATGCTGGTACTGGCTCTGCCTGGTTCCACTTACCTTTACCAGGGTGAAGAGCTCGGAATGCACGAGCCGCTAAACATCCCGAGTGATCAGATGCAAGACCCACAGTGGTTCCGCGCCGAAGGCTCAATCAGCCGAGACGGTTGCCGAGTTCCAATGCCTTGGACCTCGACCGGGTCTTCTTACGGCTTTGGTCCTGGTGGGTCGCACCTTCCTCAGCCGGAGTGGTTCAAAGATGTAAACGTTGAGGTTGAAAACAAGGACGAGGGTTCGAGCCTGAATCTTTACCGTTTGGCCCTTGCGCTTCGAAAGCAACTGGTAACCGATGAGAAGTTGGAATGGATTGGCCACTTCGGTCAAAAGGTTCTTCACTTCCGTCGCCCGAATGGTTGGGAATGTTTCACCAACTTTGGCACCAAGCCAGTCAAGGTTCCTGCTGGCCGAGTCATTCTGACCACCGCAAAGCTAGTGGACGGCAAGGTACCTGCCAACACCACCGTGTGGTTGCAGCGATAAAAAAGTAATTACAGAGCAGAGAGCGCAGCTACGGCTGCGCTCTTTGTTTCTTCGGCGCTCTTTGCGGCCAGGACCGACTTAGCCAAAGCAGCGGCCTGCGATTCGTCAACTGCCGAAAGCGCCGCACGAACCGCATCCACCTGTGAGCGTGATGCCGAGACCGAGCTAAAACCTAGACCTGCCAACAGCACGGCAAAGGCTGGGTCGGAAGCACTCTCGCCACAGACTGATGAGTAAATGCCGGCTGCCTTAGCCTGCGAGGCGATTCGCTCAAGAGTGCGAATGAGGCCCGGCTGCCAAGGGTTTAGCAGTGCACCAAGTGATGGGTTCATGCGGTCGGCAGCGAACAGATACTGCGAAAGGTCATTGGTTCCAACCGAAACGAAGTCAACGATGCCCTCCAGGTCTGGAACCAGGGCGGCAATCGAAGGTGTTTCCACCATGATGCCAACCTTGAACGAACCAATCGAGCGAGCGAGCGCTGCAAACTCTGATGCCTCTTGCACGGTGGCAATCATTGGCGCCATTACCCAGATCTCACGACCGGTGGCCACGCGAGCTGCTTCAAGACCCTTTAGCTGATCTTCGATGAACGAGCGGTGGTCCTGAATTAGACGGTAACCGCGCACACCGAGTGCCGGATTTTCTTCTTCTGGCATGTTTAGGAATGGAACGGGCTTGTCTGAGCCGGCGTCGATGGTGCGAACCGTGATCGGGCCGGCAGGCGCGGCGGCCAGGATCGAAGCGTATAGGTCGCGCTGACGCTCAACCGAAGGCTGCGAACTTTCGTTTAGGTATAGAAGTTCGGTGCGGAACAAACCAACACCAACCGCGCCGGTCTTGGCAGCGGCCTCGGCATCTTCGAGTGAGCCTATGTTGGCGCGAACCTCAACCAGCGGGTCTCGCCCGGTGTTTGCAAACTCAAGTGGCTTGGTGGCATCGGCCAACGATCCGCCAACAACGACGCGGTCGCCAACCGGGTCAACCAAGACTGAAGTTCCGGCGGCAATCTCGTCTGCGCCAGCAACCGAAACCACGGCAGGGATGCTGCGTGAGCGACAGATGATTGCGGTGTGAGAGGTTGGGCCACCTTTCACGGTGATTACTCCAACCACGGCAGGGGTGAACTGAGCTGTGTCGGCAGGAGAGAAGTCTTCGCCAACGATTACGTATGCGCCAGACTTTGGCAAGTCCAGTCCAACGTGAATTCCGGCAATCGATGCCTGCACGCGCTTCGAAAGATCCTGTAGGTCTGCGATGCGCTCTTCAAATGCGGCGTCGCCGGCAAGCATTTCGGCGAACTCGTTTACGGCCATGCCGTAAGCAGCTCCAGCCGCCCAGCCTTCGTCCATGTGAGCAGTTGCCATATCAAACAGCGACTCGTCTTCTAATAAGAAGGTAAGCGCCTCGAAAATCTCGGCAGTGGTTTCATCGGCCGAAGCGGCAAGTCTGGCAAGGTCTGCTGCCACTGCAGCGATGGCGGTTTTCAAAACCGAAGACTCGGCATCGGCTCCTGCCGAAGACTTAGCCCAGGCTGGCAGAGCAGCGGCTGGTGCAACCTGGAACACTTCGGCAACAACTGCGTTTAGCCCAACGCCCATACCGCTCAGCACTGATGACATGGTGACTAGCCCTTAAGGAACTCTTGAACCTGGGCAACCAACTCGGCTGCATGAGCCTCATCAGGAGTTTCGATTGAAACCTTTAGGGTTTCACCGGTCTTGATCTTCAGCGCCATCAACATCAGCGGAGAGTTGGCCTTGACCAAGTTTTCACCCTCGCGACCGATCAGCACGTTCACGCCTGAGCCTTTGACAAGTTTTACAATCTGGCTTGCCGGACGAGCGTGAAGACCGATTGGATCGATTACATTTACGGTGAATTCAAAAGCTGACATGGCACTCTCTCAATCAGATTTGCAAAAAATGGGTGAAACACAATTAAAACCCAGAATTTCACTGTAATTTGCCATTTATCTCTTTTTGGTTACTTTTTACAAAATCAGCCTTTGTTCGGACATACCCCTACCTAAAGTTTGTTCAGTAACTCAAAAGGTAAACTCGCGCTATGAGGCTACATCTTGATGCCTCAAGCAAGAAAGTGAAGAACAAACTATTGAGTAAAGCAATAACCACCGCCGACATGGTGATCGTTGGTCTAGACGCCACCGATAAGGCTGACGCCACGCGTCAGCTTGCAAATCGTCTAGTGGCCGCTGGCCGTATCACGGACATCGAGACCTATCTCGTGGCCGTAGCCAAGCGCGAAGAGCACTTCCCAACGGGCATCGAGGGTGGCATTGCCATTCCTCACGCACAGAGTGAAGTTGTCACCGTGCCTTCAGTTGCGGTTGCAACCAGCACCTCAGGTGTTGACTTCGGTGCCGAAGACGGTAAGTCGAACCTAATCTTTCTAATCGCAGCTCCGGCAAATGGCGGTAGCGAGCACCTTGAGATCCTCGGCACCCTGGCCTACAAGGTCATGGACGAAGATTTCCGCAACGAACTATTGAACGAAAAAGACCCTGCGGTCATCGCAGCCACATTGACTCGAGAGGTCCAGAAATAATGAAGTTTGTAGCAGTTACCGCATGTATCACCGGAATCGCCCACACCTACATGGCGCAAGCCGCTCTAGAGCAGGCAGCCAAGAAGCTTGGTCATGAAATCACAGTTGAGACCCAGGGCTCGGCCGGAGTGAACCCAATGAAGCAGGAACTAATCGACGCAGCTGATGGCGTAATCTTCGCCGTTGACCTGCAGGTCAAGGGTCGCGAACGTTTCGCTGGCAAACCATTCATCGAACTTGGTGTTGCCAAGGTAATCGGTGGCGACAAGGGTGTCAACGTTATGAACGATTTCATCGCCGCAATCGAAGCTGGAACCGCAGCGAAGGTTGATGGCGTTGCGCCAGCAGCACCGGCTGCGGAAGAACCAAAGGCCGAAAAGCCTGCGGGAGAAAAGAAGAAGGGATTCTTCGGAGGTTTGTTCGGGTAAGTTCCGAGCGAAATAACTTGGGTCACGCCCCGTGATTCAGGTAAACAATTAGGGCTATAGGAGGCTCAAAGATGAGTAGTGCTACTACTAGTGTCGGCGCACGCATCAGAACTTATCTGATGACTGGTGTTTCGTACATGATTCCATTCGTTGCTGCAGGCGGTATTTTGATCGCTCTCGGCTTCTTGCTAGGTTCGCTTGCCAAGGGTGGCGCAGCTGATGGTGGAGGTATTCGTGCTTACGATGCTGCCGCTATGGGTGTACCAACCGACGCAACTTCTGGCGCAATCACTGGCTTCAACTACGCAGACCTAGGCAACTGGGCATTCATCATTTTCTGGCTAGGTAAGGCTGCATTCGCATTCTTCATTCCAGTACTTGCTGGATACATTGCGTTCGCTATTGCCGACCGCCCAGGTCTTGCTCCAGGTTTCGTGGCTGGTGCGCTAGCTACCGGTCTTGACGGCAACCCACTTGGCACCGGCACCGGATTCCTTGGCGCTCTAATCGGTGGTGCAATTGCCGGTTACGTAGCTCTATTGGTAAGCCGCTGGAAGGTTGCAAGCTGGATTCGTCCGCTTATGCCTGTTGTAATCATCCCTCTTCTAGCTTCGCTAGCTGCAGGTTTTGCAATGGTTATCGTTCTAAAGGTTCCAATCAAGGCTGCTTTCGATGGTCTAAACGGTTGGTTGGGTTCTCAATCGGGAACCGGACTAGCAGTTCTAGGTATCATCCTTGGTCTAATGATGGCCTTCGACATGGGTGGCCCAGTTAACAAGGTTGCTTATGGTTTCGCTACCACCGGTCTTGCTGCAGCTCTTGCTGCTAACAACCCTGGCGACAACCGCTTCGTAGTAATGGCTATTGTTATGGCTGCTGGTATGACCCCACCTCTAGGTATGGCTCTAGCAACCCTTCTAAACAAGAAGCTATACGACGAAGTTGAGCGCGAAAACGGTAAGGCTGCCTGGCTACTAGGTGCATCGTTCATCTCTGAAGGTGCTATCCCATTCGCTGCTGGTGACCCACTACGCGTTATCCCATCGATCATGGTCGGTTCGGCTGTTACCGGTGCACTTGTTGGTGTATTCGGCAACACTCTTCCAGCACCACACGGTGGAATCTTCGTATTCCCACTAGTTGGCAACGTACTAACCTACATCCTTGCCATCGCTATCGGTACCGTAGTTACCGCAGTACTAGTGAACGTACTAAAGGGCCTAAAGAAGTAATTCTTTAGTAACTAATTGGAAGGGCTCGGGAGAAATCTCGAGCCCTTTCGCTATGCTCAAATCATGGACAGTCAAACCAGTCAGATGCTGATAAATGTTTTCGGAATTCTTATTGGCTTGGTTATTTTGCAGATTGTCTTGAAGCAGTGGGATAAGCGAGCCAAGGCTAAGGAAGCCAAGGAAGCCGAAACTAAAACTAAAGCGAAAAAATCTAAGCCACTTCGGTAGTTAGACGCTCTACCAACTCGGCGTATTTGTCTTGAGTTTGAGTCACGATCTCTTGAGGTAGAACCGGAGGTTCACCGGTCTGATCCCAGTTGGCAGCTAGCCAGTTTCGAACTATCTGTTTGTCGAATGAGTCTTTGCGCTCGCCGCGATCCCAGGCAGCCTTAGACCAAAACCGTGATGAGTCTGGAGTTAGTACTTCGTCGCCGAGAACGGTGTGGCCGGTGGCAGGATCAATTCCGAACTCGAACTTGGTATCGGCCAGGATTAGGCCGGCGTGCTCGGCAAGTTCAGATGCCTTGTTGAAAATCTCAATTGAGAGTGCGCGAAGGCGTTCGGCGTTGTCGAGGCCGATAATTTCGACTACCTTTTCAAAGCTGATGTTTTCGTCGTGGTTACCAAGCTCGGCCTTGAAGGCTGGGGTGAAGATTGGCTTAGGAAGCTTTCCTCCGAAGGTTAGGCCTTCTGGAAGTTCGACACCGCAGATTTCGCCCTTATCTTGGTATTCGTTCCAGCCCGAACCGGAGATGTAACCGCGAACCACACACTCGATTGGGAACATCTCAAGTTTCTTGGCAACCGTGGCTCGGCCGGCTACCTCAAAAGGAACAGCCACTTCATGTGAGACGTGGTTCTCCACTGGTAAACGTTCGAACCACCAGTTGGTGAGGCTCGTGAGGTGCTTGCCCTTGTTTGGAATCGATGGTTCAAGAACGTGGTCAAAGGCGCTAACTCGGTCTGATGCAACCACGAGGATTAGGTGGCTGAGACTTGGGTCGTTCGACTCGTAAAGGTCGCGGACCTTTCCCGAGTAAACGTGGTGCCATCCGGCAATTTCAAGCGGGTTAGTCATTGGCAACCTTTGCTGCGATGTCGGTGCGGAAGTGAGAACCTTCCAACTTGATGTGAGCCACTGCTTCGTAGGCGTGCTTGCGGGCGTGGTGAAAATCCTTACCGATAGCAACCACACTAAGCACGCGACCACCGTTTGCGAACAGTTTGCCATCAACGTTCTTGGCCGCGGCAACACAAACCTCAACGCCGTGAACGCTCTCGGCTTCGGTGATTCCGCTGAGTTCGCGATCCGGTGCACTGGTGTCTGGGTAGCCCTCGCTTGCCACCACCACTGCCACGGCAACCTCGTTACTGAATTCAGGTTCGGCCGCTGCCTCAAGGTGACCGGTGGCTGCCTTGTGCAGAAGGCCTTCCAGCGGTGTGAGAAGGCGTCGAAGCACAACCTGAGTTTCTGGGTCACCAAAACGGGCGTTGAACTCGATTACGCGAATTCCAGCTTTGGTCACGATAAGTCCGCAGTAAAGAAGGCCAACGAAAGGAGCTCCGATATTGGCAAGTTCCTTCACGGTAGGAATTGCGATGGTCTCGCGCACTTCCTCTACGAATCCGGCTGGCAACCACGGAAGTGGTGTGTAGGAACCCATACCTCCTGTGTTGGGCCCTTCGTCATTGTTGAACGCGCGCTTGAAGTCTTGCGCTGGAGTCAGTGGCAGAACATTCTTGCCATCGCTCAAAAAGAACAGGGAGACTTCTTCACCAGCTAGGAACTCTTCCACCAAGATGCCGAGGTGTAAAAACTTCTTGGCGTGCTCAAGCGCCGCATCGCGATCTGTGGTCACGATGACACCCTTACCGGCAGCCAGGCCATCCGCCTTCACAACGTAAGGGGCACCGAAGTCGTCGATGGCATTCTCAACTTCTTCGATTGTGGTGCACTCGTGAGCACGGCCGGTTGGAACTCCGGCGGCAGCCATGATCTCCTTGGCGAAAGCCTTTGAACCCTCCAATTGAGAAGCAACCTTGCTTGGGCCGAACACGGCAATACCGGCTTCACGAAGTGGGTCGGCAACTCCTTCAATCAGCGGAGCTTCAGGGCCAATGATGACTAGTTCGAAACCTTTGTTCTTGGCGTACTCGGAAACCGCAGCTGGGTCCATCATGTTTAGGCTAGCGTCGCAAGTAACATCATTTGCGATTCCGGCGTTTCCAGGGGCCACCACAATCTGGTCGGCTGGCGTGCCGGTTCGAACCAACGCTTTGACGATCGCGTGCTCGCGTGCGCCTCCACCTAGAACAAGAATTTTCATAAGTCCAAGTTTAAGCGACATCGGTAGGCTGGTTGCATGCCCATCCGCAGAATCAAGCCGCTTGACGGAATTGCCGCCGTACGTGCAGTTTTAGCCGATGCTTCGAAGCGAGTAAATTCCGATGACGATTTCAAGGCGGCGGTTCGTTATCTGCTCGAGGAGTTGAGTTTTCTTAGACCCGGTCGAAGCGTGGAAGTTCGAGTGCCACCGCTTGGTGCGGTGCAATGCATTGACGGACTTTCGCACAAGCGAGGAACCCCGCCGAATACCGTGGAGCTTTCATCGACCGATTGGTTTGCGCTCGCGGTTGGCGAAGTGACTTGGGAGACACTGGTTTCTACGGGACGAATCTTGGCTTCGGGCACGCGCTCAGACATTTCCGAAGTTTTCCCAATCTGGCGCTAGTGGTTCAATAGATACATGCCTAAAGAAAAAGTTCAGATTCGTAAAGCGCCGAAATTCCTGCCGTTCCTAATTTTGTTTGCAGTGGTAGGCGCAATTATTGCGCTAATTCTCAACTCCTTCATTTCCGATGCAGATCGAACCGCTCAGCCAATCCTCGGGTACCTGCTCGCGTATTGCGCCGGTCTTGGTGCGGTCCTTGGACTGGTGATTGCGCTCGTCCTAGATTTCGTTTCCCGCAAACGATCTAAGACTCTAGAGGCAACGCGTAGCCGCTAAACTTATAGAAGGATTCCCCCCAACTTTGAATCGAGGGTAGCAATGCTTCGTGGCGACGGCTTGTTGAATCACGATTTGCTACCCGATGAGGAACTTCCGAAAGACCAGTGCGGTGTGTTCGGTGTTTGGGCTCCTGGGGAAGAAGTAGCCAAGCTGACCTTCTTTGGTCTTTACTCGCTTCAGCACCGCGGCCAAGAGTCAGCCGGTATCGCCACCTCTGATGGCAAAAAGATTTTGGTTTACAAAGACATGGGTTTGGTTTCTCAGGTCTTCTCGGAATCGGCTCTGGAAAGCCTGATCGGCCACATCGCAGTTGGTCACAACCGATACTCAACCACCGGAGCTTCGTCTTGGCGTAATGCGCAGCCAACTCTAGGACGCACCTCTGCGGGAACCATTGCACTTGCCCACAACGGCAACTTGACCAACACCGCCGACCTGCTGGAACTTCTAAAGGCACGCTACCCAGACCAGGAGAGCAACGAGATTACCGGCGGTAACACCACCGATACCGCAGTGCTCACGGCGCTAATGGCCGGGGACCTGGACCACACACTTGAAGCCACGGCCCTCGAATTGCTACCAAAAGTTAAGGGTGCTTTCTGTTTGGTTTTCATGGACGAAACTACTATGTATGCCGCGCGTGACCCTCAAGGTGTTCGCCCGCTAGTTTTGGGCCGCCTCGAGCGCGGTTGGGTAGTTGCGTCTGAGACCGCTGCTCTAGACATAGTTGGTGCTTCGTTCGTTCGCGAAGTTGAGCCTGGCGAACTGATTGCAATTGACGAAAACGGTCTTCGCTCTGCCCGTTTTGCCGAAACCAAGCGTGCCGGCTGCGTCTTCGAATACGTTTACCTCGCCCGCCCAGACACCAGCATCAACGGTAAGAACGTTTACGACGCTCGCGTTGAGATGGGTCGCCAGTTGGCGCGCGAATACGGGGTTGAGGCCGACCTCGTTATCCCAACGCCAGAGTCTGGAACTCCGGCTGCCATTGGTTACTCGCAAGAGTCTGGAATTCCCTTCGGCCACGGTCTGGTCAAAAACGCTTATGTTGGGCGAACCTTTATTCAGCCATCGCAGACCATCCGTCAGCGCGGTATTCGCCTAAAGCTCAACCCGCTGAAGGAAGTAATTCGAGGCAAGCGCATCATCGTTATTGATGACTCAATTGTTCGCGGCAACACCCAGCGTGCTCTGGTTCAGATGCTTCGCGAGGCCGGTGCCGCCGAAATTCACATTCGCATTTCCAGCCCACCGATCACCTGGCCTTGTTTCTATGGAATCGATTTTGCTACCCGAGCAGAATTGATTGCCACCGGCCTTGGTGTTGAGGATGTTCGCAAGTCAATCGGTGCCGATTCTCTTGGCTACCTTTCCAAGGACGGCATGATTGCCTCGACCGGGCAGCAGGAACGCGAACTTTGCACCGCCTGCTTCACTGGCACCTACCCAATCGAACTTCCAACCGCTGACCGGTTGGGCAAAAACCTGCTTGAACGCGAAGATGCGGCGGCTTGTGAACCAGGACCTGACTCAGAGCTAAACGCTGTAGTCACCGACGCAGAAAAGAACTAATGAGC
>CANFJH010000032.1 GCA_947447395.1 Microbacteriaceae bacterium
AGGATTGAACTGTCGACCCCTTCCTTACCATGGAAGTGCTCTACCACTGAGCTATCGGGGCGGCTTGTGCGGAGCATTACGCACCAGACACCAGAAGAGATTATCACTAAGTTTGTATGTATGGCAAACGACGAAATAATCTTCAGCACCAAAGCAGACGCCGAGTGGTGGCGCTCAGCCGTTATCTACCAGATCTACCCGCGATCATTCGCAGACGGTGACGGCGATGGCATCGGCGACCTCAAAGGTGTCGCCTCGAGACTCGACTCACTGGTGGAATTGGGCATCGATGCCATCTGGTTCTCACCGTTCATGCTGAGCCCCCAGAAGGATGCCGGATACGACATCACCGACTACTGCCAGATCGATCCATTGTTTGGCACCATGGCCGACTTCGATTCACTACTAGCGCAGGCGACCGCCAAGGGAATTCGAATCATCGTAGACATGGTTCCAAATCACTCATCTGACCAGAACCCGCTCTTCCAAGCTGCACTAAAGGCAGCCCCAGGTTCGCCAGAACGCGACATGTACATCTTCCGCGATGGCAAAGGTTGGTTCGGCCGCAAAGAACCAAACAACTGGCCGGCAGTATTCGGTGGCAGCACCTGGACTCGCATTCGCGAAGCCAATGGCAAGAAAGGCCAGTGGTACCTACACATCTTCGATGTCACCCAACCAGACTTCAACTGGGACAACCCGAAGGTCATGGACTACTTCGAGGGAATTTTCCGATTCTGGCTCGACAAGGGAGTAGCCGGTTTCCGCATCGACGTGGCTCACGGCATGATCAAACGCAAAGGGCTTCCAGACACCGAAGACTTTTCAACCGAAATGGGTGGTTCGAAGGGTGAAGAAAGCCTCACCATCGAACAGCTCGAACGCAAGAACCCTTACTGGGGTCAGCCGGCAGTTCACGAGATCAACAAGAAGTTCCGCAAAATAATCGACAGTTACGACGACCGAATCATGGCCGGCGAAGCATGGATACCGCCCCTCAAGCGAATGGCCGAATGGGTTCGCCCCGGCGAATACCACCAGGCCTTCAACTTCGACTATATGTTTGCCGCCTGGACCAAAGAAGGCCAGCGCAAGTCGATCGAAGAATCGTTGCGTGAATTTGGCAAAGTTGGAGCTCCTAGCACCTGGGTGCTTTCAAACCACGACGTAATTCGCCACGCCACCCGACTTGCCTACAACGACGGCGAACTGCCACCGCAGGGCGATGGCATTGGGCCAGACTTCCGCCAGCCGGATGAGGCACTCGGACTACGCCGAGCACGAGCCGCGAGCGCATTCATGCTCGCACTTCCAGGCGGCGCCTACATTTACCAGGGAGAAGAACTCGGCCTTCCAGAGCACTCAACGCTCGAAGGCAAGTATCGACAGGACCCAACCTGGTTCAGAACCAAGGGCAAGCGAGTTGGCCGAGACGGCTGCCGCGTTCCACTGCCATGGGAATCAGGCGAGAACGAGTCCAACGGGTTTAGCCCGAACGGCGAAAGTTGGTTGCCACAACCAGCAGCGTTCAGGCGCCTTGCCCGAAATGCCCAGAAGGGCGTTGCAGGTTCAACCCTCGAGCTCTACAAGCAAGCGCTCAAGGTTCGCAAAGAACTTGGTCTTGGCGCCGGCGATTTCCGCTGGGCTCCAGAATTCGAGGATGCAAGTTCGCTCGCCTACGTAAACCGCGGAGTTGCCGTCATCGCAAACTTCGGAAGCGACCCCATCGTGCTTCCAAAGGGTGAGGTGCTGGTCACCAGCCAAACCGACCTGACCGCCGAGGGCTACCTCGAAACCGATCAGACCGCATGGGTGCGCCTGAGCTAGATTGGTGGCGCTCGGCCGTCATCTACCAAATATATCCACGCTCATTCGCCGACGCTAATGGCGATGGGATGGGTGACCTGCCAGGCATTACGTCGCGGTTGGGTTCTTTGAAAACGCTTGGAATCGATGCGATTTGGCTTTCACCGTTCATGCGTTCGCCGCAAAAAGATGCCGGCTACGACGTCTCGGACTACTGCGATGTTGACCCGCTGTTTGGCACACTCGATGACTTTGACAAGATGTTAGCCACCGCCCATGGCTTGGGTCTTAAGGTTTTGATCGACCTCGTGCCGAACCACACCTCAGACCAGCACGAATGGTTCAAGCGGGCAGTAGCTGCTGGTCCTGGTTCGCCAGAACGTGAGTTTTACCATTTCCGCGACGGCGATGTTCCGCCAAACAATTGGCAGTCAATGTTTGGTGGACCAGCCTGGACACAGCTTCCTGATGGCCAGTGGTATTGCCACCTTTTCGATTCGTCGCAGCCAGATTTGAATTGGGAAAACCCAGCGGTTCAGGAAGCTTTCGAAGACATCTTGCGCTTTTGGCTAGACCGCGGTGTGGACGGTTTTCGCGTGGATCAACCTCACGCCATGGGCAAAGCTGAAGGTTTGCCAGACCACCCAGATGTTGCAAGGGCTGGTGCTGGCTTTATTGAAGGTGAACCTTCACCACCGATGTGGTTCCAAGATTCGGTTCACCCGATCTTCCGCAAATGGAGAGCGATTCTGGATAGTTACCCGGGCGAGCGGGCGATGTGTGGTGAGGCTTATGTTTTGCCACTTTCGTTTATGGCTCTCTGGGTTCGGCCAGATGAGTTCCACCAGACGTTCAACTTCAGGTATTTGGATTCGCCCTGGACGGCTTCGGACATTCGGGCCTGCGTTGATGAATCGTTTGCGGCTTTTGGTTCGGTTGGGGCGCCGAGCACATGGGTGCTTTCCAACCACGACGTGATGCGTCACGCATCGCGTATGGGCGGAGACTTTGGCCGAACCACGGCCAGCGACGGCGTTGGCCCGAACGATCCGCAACCAGATGCCGAACTTGGCCTAAAGCGAGCCGTTGCCGCAACCCTGTTCACCCTCGGATTACCTGGCTCGATGTACCTCTACCAGGGCGAAGAACTAGGACTACCCGAGCACACCACGCTCGAACCAGAGTTCCGCCAGGACCCAACATTTGCCCGCACCAAAGGAGCACGCGTTGGCCGAGATGGATGTCGGGTGCCGCTGCCGTGGGAGGCAAACTCAAGCATCTCGAACGGCTTTAGCTCGACCGGTAAGTCTTGGCTACCCCAACCAGCCAGTTATGCAAGTTACTCTCGCGATCTGCAGGAAAGCGTGGAAGGTTCAACCCTCGAAACATATAAGCGAGCCCTCGCCATGCGCAAAGAACTAAACCTCGGGCACGGCACTTTTGAGTGGGTCGAATACCTTTGCAGCGAGAGCGTCCTGGCCTATCGCAACGGCAACCTGCTGGTTACCCACAACTTTGAGACCAGCGAAACAAGCTGGGAAGTTGGTCACCAAGACACTTAGCTGCAGTAGCCTGTGGACTATGGCTAAGAAAACTTATAACACCGACCAGCAGATCTCTCGTTTGAGAACCTACAACGTAGTTGCTGGATTCCTTCACCTGTTTCAGGCAATGGCTTTCGGTTGGTTCCTGCTGCAGCTGGACACCCAAGTTCAGTTCCCGGTCAAGATTGAGTACATGACCGGACCTCCGGGGTCTCCTCTTCCGGCTGAGGCTGTGAAGCTGTTCGACATCAATCTTGGTGCAGGCGTTGTTGCCTTCTTGGCGCTGTCTGCTTTCTTCCACTTCTTCATTTCGTCGCCGTGGTTCTTCGGGCGCTACGCAAACGGTCTAAAGCAAAACCACAACTACTTCCGTTGGGTTGAATACTCTCTGAGCTCGTCAATTATGATTTGGTTGATTTCTCAGCTTTGTGGTGTGAACGATGTGGCAGCACTCATCGGAATCTTCGCTGTGAATGCGTCGATGATTATGTTCGGTGCAATGCAGGAGAAGTATGAGACTCCTGGGAACGGAAAGTTCTTGCCATTCATTTTTGGTTCGATGACCGGAATCGTTCCTTGGATCATCATTGCAATCTACACATTGCAGCCTGGCAGTAAAGACGCAGCCGAGGTGCCCGGTTTCGTGATCGGCATCATCGTTTCGCTGTTCATCTTCTTCAACACCTTTGCCGTGAACCAGGTACTTCAATACCGCAAGATTGGCAAGTGGGCCAGTTACCTTCAGGGCGAACGCAGTTACATCACCCTCAGCTTGGTTGCCAAGTCGATTTTGGCTTGGCAGGTGTTCTCGGGAGCAATCATCCCGGTACTAACCGGAACCAAATAGATCAGACAAAAGTGAAGCCCCCGCCGAATAGGTGGGGGCTTCACTTTTTTGAGTTACTTCGCCGGCTTTCGTGGCCACCAGAACTTTTCACCGGCGATGAATGCCAACGCTGGAACGATCACAGTTCGAACCAAAAGCGTGTCCAAAAGCACACCGATGCAGACGATGACACCAATCTGGGTCAGTGCAATCAGCGGAAGTACTCCGAGCACTGCGAATACAGCTGCGAGCAAGATACCCGCACTGGTAATCACGCCACCGGTGGAACTTAGTGCCTTGATCATGCCTTGCTTTAGTCCTAGTTTTCCGCTCTCTTCTTGAGCGCGGGTCACTAGGAAGATGTTGTAGTCAACACCCAGTGCCACGAGGAACAGGAACGAGTAGAGGAAAACCGAGAGGTCTAGCCCTGGGAAGTGGAAGACGTTTACGAACACCAACCAACCCGCGCCCAGTGATGCGAAGAACGATGCAACCACCGTTAGGAGCAACAGAACCGGAGCCACGATTGAACGTAGCAACAGCACGAGCACTAGGAATACAAGTGCCAGGATGATTGGTATTAGAAGTCCCTGGTCGTGAGAGTAGGCGTTCTTCACATCAAGTGCCTGAGCATCTTGACCACCAACCTTGGCGTCGGCACCGGATACTGCCTTCACTGCCGCACGAATATCGGTAATCGATTTATACGCTTCGTCCGAACGGCTCGCACCGGTGAGAACAACATTGATCTCGTTAATGGTGCCATCGGTAAGGGCTTCACCCTTGAAGTTGTTCGCGATAGCGACCGAGTCAACACCTGGGACCTTCTTGATTGCAGTAACAACTTCGTCAGCCTTTTCCTTGTTAGCGATGACAATCGTTGGGCTAGTTGCGCCGGCAGGGAAAGACTTAGAAAGAAGTTCGATACCAACCACAGCTTCTGGTTTCTTCATGAATTGCTCAGTCGACGAAAGACCAATCTTGATTCCGAAACTTCCGACTGCCAAAGCGGCTAGGACGACGAAGCCGGCAACCGCAATAATTCGAGGACGCTTGCTCACACCCTTGCCAAGTTTTGCCCAAACACCGTTGTCGGTTTTGTTCACTCCACCGAGCTTTGGGGTTCCAGGCCAGAATATCCAGCGTCCGAAGGAAACCAGCGCAGCTGGCAAGACGAAGAGTGCGCTGATCATGGCAACAAGGACTCCAACTGCACAGGCGAGCCCTAGAGCGCGCGTGCCCGCCAGGTCAGCAAATGACAAGGTCAGTAGCGCCAAAATGACTGTGCCACCAGAAGCCAAAATCGCACCGGCAGATTCTCGCCAGGCAGTTGCCATGGCCTCACGCCGATCGGCAAACTTCAGTAACTCTTCGCGATACCGGGAGATGAGTAACAGCGCGTAGTCGGTTCCCGCACCAAACACCAAGACCGAAAGAATTCCGGTAACCGAACCGTCCAAAGTGATGTTGAACCAGTTGGCTACCTGGCCGGCAAGAATTTGAGCCATGCGGTCGGCGGTACCAATTACCAGCAAAGGAACTAGCCACAGTGAAGGGCTTCGATAGGTAATTAGAAGCAGAACGATTACTACGGAAGCGGTAACGGCAAGAAGCGTGAAGTTAGCACCTGCGAAAACACCCGCAATGTCCGCCTGAAAACCTTCGGGTCCGGTTAGTTTCACAATCAACCCACTACCAAGGTCTTTGTTCATAACTGAACGCATGTCTTTGACGCGGGCAGTTATTTTGTCAGACGCCTCGAACTTCTCGAGCGGAATTGTCAATACCGCTGCGGTTCCATCGTCTGAAATTGTGATCGGCGGGATGAAGCGAACTTTCAGATCTGACTGCACATCAATCAATCTTGCGAACTTGGTGAACTTCTCAGTGACACCGCCGGTATACGCAGGCGCTGCGGAGGCTTGAAGTTTCGCGCAGACAAAAGGTGGGGTGCCAGTTGGGCAAGCAAAAGGTACTTGAGTGCCTCGAAGGTAGGTCAGTTGCGATTCCGAGAACTTAGAACCGTCCTTGGTTGCATAAACAATTACCGCCGCAGTGCCGTCTTGACCAGGCAGTTTAGCCAAAGCCTCATCAACCAACACGGTTTCGTTGTTTGATGGCAAACCAACGCCAGGCTGAGCAGCCCCACCCTCGCTGGCAGCTAATGGGCCAAAAGCGAGGACGGCGAAAAATAATGCCAGCAACATGGTTACTGGTGCCGAAATTTTGCCTGAAAGAAACTTTGCGATGCTTTTCATGGATGCCCCTAGATTTGCTTAGTTTTCACAACTTACAAATTAAACCATTGGAACGTTGCAGGCATTCCCGAATTAGTTGTGTTCTTGAGGCAGTCGATCGCGGTCAGTTGAAACTTCGGTGTACCCATGTGGTACCGGGAGGCCACGTTGGTCTAGCCCAACAAAGACGATTCGGTCAACCGTCAAAATGTTCTTCTTGGTAACCATGTTTCGAACTTCGGCTCGCATGGTGATTGATGTAGTGCCAAATTTGGTGGCGACCAAGCCCATCTCAATAAGGTCACCTTCGATGGCCGATGAAACGAAGTTGATTTCAGAGATTATTTTGGTTACGACTCGGCGATTGCCTAGCTGCAAGATTGCATAAATGGTTGCTTCCTCGTCTATCCACTTGAGGAGGCTTCCACCAAATAGTGTTCCGTTGGCGTTTAGATCTTCAGGGCGCACCCATTTGCGGGTAGTAAATTCGATTTCGCTCATGCTTCAGCCTAACTTTGTATTAACAAAGTTCCTAGCGGTTGCATTAAAAGATGTAGGAACCGAAGAATCATTTAATTCTTGCTGCGCTGACTCGGGCTAACACAAAGTTAAGGCACAGGGGAAGCGGCTTCTGCTACCAAAAACTCGGCAACTTTTTGGGCGTCTTCGCGAACTAGGTCATGGCCATTAGGCCAGCTATGTGTGCGCCAGCCTGGATCTTTGGTTGCGTTGTCATAAGAGCGTTTGATCGGGCTGAGAACAGATGGATCGCCGAACCACTTTTCGGCAAAAACAAACACCTTGCTTAGGGAGTTGAACTTGACTTGGTCATAGTTCAGCGGTTGAAGTTTGGTTGCAAGCGGATGTGGGTGCATGCGTGGTTCATAGGTCAACATCCCAGCATCTGGGTGAAGGTTGAGCCCGTCTTTGCAGAGGCCAATGAACATTTCGTGTTCATGTTCTGGAATCAAATCCCACTCGCGTTCGCCTGGCTTTGGAAGTTGGGCGTCTAAGTAAATGAGCTTCTGGACTTTGGTGGTGATTCGGGCGGCGGCACCAGTAATCACCATGCCGCCGTAGCTCCAACCAACGAGCACCACGTCGTCTAGGTTGTTTTCTTCGACGATACGCAGAACATCGTCAATGTGGGTGTCGAGGTTGATTTTGGTGGAGATTGGGTTCGAGGAAGCGAGGCCCGAAAGCGTTGGTGCGAACACTCTGTGACCGGCGTTGGTTAGCGCTGGGATGATTGGTTCCCAATACCAGCCGCCGTGATAGGTGCCCGCAATCAGAATGATGTTCGCCATAACCAGAGCATAAGCCTTAAAGTAAAAACCCCACTCGTGGAGGAGTGGGGTTTTCGTGGCTAGTGAGGGATTCGAACCCCCGAAGGCTGAGCCGGCTGATTTACAGTCAGATCCCTTTGGCCGCTTGGGTAACTAGCCTTGTTTGTTTGCTCTCACAAACACACTTGTAAAGAATAACTTATCTTGGTCGGCTAAAATCACACTCATGGCAGATTCTTCATTCGACATCGTTTCCAAAGTAGACAAAATGGAGGCGGACAACGCCCTCAACCAGGCAATCAAGGAGGTTGAGCAGCGTTACGACTTCAAGGGCGTTGGCGCTTCCATCGCCTGGAGTGGCGAGAAGATTTTGATGAAGGCTTCGTCGGAAGAGCGCGTCAAGGCTGTTCTCGATGTTTTCCAGTCGAAGCTTGTGAAGCGCGGCATTTCGCTGAAGAGCTTCGTTGATGGAGACCCTTTCCCATCGGGTAAGGAATACCGCATCGAGGGCGAGCTAAAGAACGGCATCGACCAGGAGCAGGCCAAGAAGATTTCGAAGATCATTCGTGAAGAAGGCCCGAAGAGCGTGAAGTCGCAGATTCAGGGCGACGAACTTCGTGTTCAGTCGAAGAGCCGCGACGACCTGCAGGCAGTCATGTCATTGCTTCGTGGCAGCGATCTGGATATTGACATCCAGTTCACAAACTTCCGCTAATTATTCTTTGACCGTCACAATCGGGATTGTCCCGGTTGGTGGATAGTTTTCTAGATTTTGCGCCTCAAGCTTGTCGGCTTTCTTGCCCACTACTCCTTGGATGTAGCCGGAGGCAAAGTAGGCAAGGATTGGAAATCCCAGGGCAAGGGTTAGGCCCACTGTGTCTGCGAGAGTTCCCATTACTCCTTTAGCAACAATAAAAATGAGTGAGTTGGCCATGCCCATGCGAGCGAGCGCTTGGGTTGCTGGAATTGCACGGACGTGCGATGCAGCCGAATAGAAGGCGGGAACCATGATCGATTCCCCCAGTCCGGCGATAATGAAAAATACTGCCTGAACGCTCACCGCGAGTAGTTGGTTTATTGGAAGCAGGAAGTGGCTGGCAACCAAACCCAAAACCATGCCAACACCACCGAAGTAGCCACCGAACTTGGCTGCGCGGTTGATATGCATTTTCTTGGAAACCCAGCCGGTGGAGAAACGACCGATGATCATGGCGGCAGCGAATGCTGAGAACGGAATGGCGATGAGGCTGGCGGTCAGGTGCATAACGTTCTTGGAGTAAAGCGACATCCAGTCGCCCATAACGGCTTCCGGCCAGATGCCTACGAAGAGGCCCAGCGCTAGCAACCAAATAATTCTAGGAGTTTTCAGCCAAGAAACTTTCTTCTCGGTCTTTACCTTGATTTGACTGAGTTTCTCTTCATCGCGGTTCATCAGCTGCGAGTTGAAGTAGAGGTGAGCCACAAAACCGATGGCGGCGATGATGCCCATGTGCCAAACGAGAGGAAGGAAGCCGGCCAAAATACCCGAGATGATTGATGCCACACCGACACCCAGCGACCAAGCTCCGTGAATGGAACCAAGGACGACGCGCTTTAGGCGCTTTTGAACCATCAGCGCTTGGCCGTTTGCTGCATTGTTATAGAGGCTGAAGAAGATGGCTTGCACAAAGGTGACCGCGAAGTAGAGCCAATAGTTACCGATTAGAGGCAAGAAACCTTGGATTGCAGTTGCGGCTAGAGTTCCGTAGCGAGTTACCGCTGTGGTGCCAAAACGCAAAACCAAGCGGTGAGCGAAGACTAGAGCCAACATGCTTCCAGTGCCAGAGAGCCCAGTGATGGTTCCCCAAATAGCTAGGTTGTTAGCGAGGTGGAGGTTGTCGATGATTTCGGGGATGCGAATCACGATAGCCATGGTGACTAGCGCTTGCGTGAAGAAGGTGCCAATCAGTGCCCTATTGATGCGTTCGGCACGCTCTCGAGAGATTTTAGTTGCGGCAGCCACTAGTTGTTTCGATCCACTACCGCGTTGGCAAAGGTGACCAATGCGCGCTTTACCGAACCTTCCGGTAGTGGCTCGATGGCGGCAATTGCCTTGGCTGCCCAACGACGAGCCTCGGCTTCAGCCTGGGCAGCAACCTCGTGGTTGCGAAGTTTGCCTACTACGTTAGCAAGTGCTTCGTCGGTTGAAAGATCACCGTCAACTTCGGCTAGAAGTTCTCTGGCATCAATGTCGGTTTTAGCCAGTTCGCGAAGAAGTAGCACCGGCAGAGTTGGTACGCCAGCGCGAAGGTCGGTTCCAGGGGTTTTACCTGATGGTCCGTTTTCTGAAATGTCGATCACGTCGTCGATGAGTTGGAATGCAACTCCAATAGCTTCACCGAATTCGACCAATGGCTGCTCATAGGCGCGGTCGGCTCCGGAAGCGATGACTCCCATTTGGGCAGCAGCTGCGATTAGCGATCCGGTCTTATCGGCCATCACCTGAATGTAGTGCTGGGTTGGGTCGTCGGTAGCCGATGGGCCAACGGTTTCGTGCATCTGGCCTAGGCAAAGGCGCTCAAAGGTGACCGACTGAAGCTTGATGATCTCAAGACCGAGGTTGGTGGCAACCTGAGAAGCCCTTGCAAACAAAAGGTCACCGGTCAAAATGGCTACGTTATTTCCCCAAACCTTGTGTGCGGTTGGAACGCCTCTGCGGGTTGGCGCTTCATCCATCACGTCGTCGTGGTACAAAGTTGCCAGGTGGGTCAGTTCAACCACTACAGCCGACTCAATAACGTGAACGTTGGTTGGGTCGCCGAGCTGGGCAGCCAATAAAACTAGGACGGGACGGATGCGCTTGCCACCGGCAGCAACCAGGTGGCGCGCCGACTCCTTGGCGATTTCGTCGGTGTGAGAGGTTGCTTCCAAAAGACCCAGCTCAACCTTTTCAAGGCCGGCCTCGAGTGCTTTGAGTAACGGGGCATCGGTTACCGAGCGGAACTGTTTTGGAAGGGAAATCTTCATTATTTACCCGCCTTGAAACCGGTGTGAATGGCCACAACACCGAAGCTAAGGTTTTGGTAGCCCACGCTTGTGAATTGCGCTTCCTCAAGTTTTTTGGCCAAGCCTGCCTGATCCGGCCAAGCCACGATTGACTCGGCGAGGTAGCTGTAGGCTTCAGGGGTTTTGCTGGCTAGCCCGGAAACGGTTGGTAAAACCTTGGTTAGGTAAAAGTTGTAGAGGGCTCGGAAGACCGGAAGGGTTACCTTGCTGAACTCACAGATGACCACACGGCCGCCAGGCTTCAGCACTCGATACATTTCGGTGAGTGCCTTAGGAACATCGACCACATTGCGAAGGCCGAACGAAATCGTGACGGCATCGACTGAACCCGACTCGAATGGAAGGTTAGTGGCGTCGGCGAAACGGAAATCTAGCTCAGGGTGGCGCTTTCGTCCCTCGGCTAACATGCCTTCCGAAAAGTCGGTGGCAATTACCTTGATGCCTGGGCCGGCAAACGCAGCCGAAGAAGAACCGGTACCAGCAGCGAGGTCAAGGATGGTTTGACCACTCTTTGCCGCCACCGCCTTGGCAACCCGCGAGCGCCAAAGGCGCGACTGTCCAAGTGAAAGAAAATCATTGGTGATGTCGTAGGTTGGGGCAACCTCGTCGAACATGGCGGCAACTTCGGCAGGTTTTTTGTCTAGGTTGGCTTTGCTCACAGACTAAAGTCTACCCCTGCGAATGCAGCGTCTCAGTGGGCTATTTGTCGCCGTAGAGGTAATCGCTCTTGCCACTGCGGCGTAGGCGAATGGCGCGAACACCAGCGGTTACGCCAAGGCCTAGAGCCGATGCGGCCAGTAGGCCCATTCCTAGGTAGGCGGCGTCCAAGAATTCTTCGGCAGGTGACTGCATGGCCACGTGCACACGCTCAATGTCTACTGCGCGTTCTTCCTTTGGGTTCACATTTCCGAAAGTGTTGACCGGGGTGTTGTTATCTACGCCAACCGAAACAACTGCCTTGCCTCCAAGCGGGTGAACGCTGGTGGCGGTAACAGTGTCGGTAGTGGTTGGTTGACCAATGTCGCTTTGGTTCGACGAACCGGGTGTTGGTGCCTCGGTCTGGGTAGGTTTTTGGGCGGCATCATCTTGAGCGGAATCGTCGGTTCCTGGTGCCACGAAGATTGGTGGGATGTAGCCGTGACGATCGTCGTTGTCTTTATCGCCGTCGTTCGAGTGTCTTTTGTGGTTAGTGGTTTGGGAATCTTCGGAGCCTTG
>CANFJH010000033.1 GCA_947447395.1 Microbacteriaceae bacterium
TAATTCTCCTCATCGGTGCCCTGGGAATGTTGCAACCATTTTCCCTGGACCCCTACCTTCCAAACATTCCGTTCATCGCTCACGACCTTCACGCGCAGGCAACCCTGATTGCACAAAACCTTACCTTCCTAACCCTCGGAATCTCCGCGGGAACGGTGGTTGCCGGACCAATGAGCGATGCCATTGGCCGTAAGCTTCCAGTGCTGATTGCGCTCGCGGGCTACGCAGCTGCTGCTCTACTCACCGCTAACGCAAACAGCGTTGAAGTCTTTTTCACCGGTCGCACACTGCAAGGTTTCTTCGCAGCTTGCGCCGCCGTGGTTGCCAACGCAATGCTCCGCGACATGTATCAAGGGCTTCTACTAATCAAGGCTCTAGCCCGTTCAATCTTGCTCATGGGAAGCTCCTGGTTCATCGGCCCAATCTTTGGTTCCGCTCTGCAATCGTTCACCAACTGGCGAGGTCTTGGCTACATCCTCTCCGCCTTGGCATTCGCGCTGCTACTGCTTACCCTCTGGAAACTGCCAGACACTATGAGCAAGGAAGATCGCACCAAAACCACTGCCAAAGACGTAGCCAAGCGCTTCCTGGAACTTCTCAAAGACCGCGTATTTCTCGGCCTGGTAATGATTCAGGCAACCATTAGCGTTGCCCTGTTTTCGTATCTAAACCTCAGCCCATTCATCTACCAAACTCCTTATGGAATTGGACCGAGCCAGATTGGTTTCTTCATGGCCATCAACTCCGGTTGCTCTTATCTGGGAGCCCAATTCGGCGCAGCCATAACCAAGCGCATTCGCCCTCAATACGTCTTGCTCGGTTCACTAATTCTTGGAGCAGTTGCCGGTGGCATGATGATTGTCACCGCCATCTTCCAACTACCAGTCTGGGCTTTCCTGATCTCCCTAGCCCTTTTCATTCTTTCCTTCGGAATTTCGGTAACCCCAATAATGGGTCTGGCAATGGACTCTCACCCTGAAGAAGCCGGAACCGCTGCAGCCATCATCGCAGTGGCCGGAACCGTTGCCACCACAATTGCCGGCCCCTACTATGCAATCCTCAGTCACACCTCGCCAATCGGCATGGGCCTAACCCAGTTCGGCTTCCTCTCCGTAGGCATCATCCTGCTCTTCGCGGTTGTGAGACCAAACAAAATGGAGGTAATGAAATGACCCAAATGGACGACCTAATCAAAACCGCCCACAAACTCCGTGCCCCAGGTGGCTGCCCATGGGACGCCGAGCAGACCCACGAATCACTGCTCACCTACCTAATCGAAGAAACCTACGAACTCATCGACGCCGTTCAGAGCAACGACCCAGAGGCAATCAAGGAAGAACTCGGCGACGTACTTTATAACGTGATCTTTCACGCGGACATCGCGCAAGCCAACGGACAATTCACCATTCAGGATGTCGCCAAATACATGGAAGACAAAATGAAGTCTCGCCACCCTCACGTCTTCGGCAGCGACGAAGAGAAGCAAGAGTTTGCAGCGAAAACCGGCGAAGATGTCATGAAATCTTGGGACACCCACAAGAAGAAGGAAAAGCCTGAACGCGAATCCGTCCTCGACGGCGTGCCACTTGGAATGCCAGCACTAGCACTAGCCAACAAGGTAATTGGCAAAGCCGAAAAGCTCGGAGTCCTCGAAAAAGGTCAAAGTCCAATTCAGGTAAACAGCGACGAAGAACTAGGAACCCTACTCCTCGCCATCGTCTCAGCAGCCCGCGTAAACGGCATCGACCCAGAAATGGCCCTGCGCAAAGCAACCACCGAACTCATCAGTGACATCCGCAAGTTCGAAGTTCTTGAAGCATCCGATGCCGGGGTTATAGTTACAGCAGAGTAAACAGAATTTTTGGGGGAAAAAAATGATTTCTGCAATTGAAATTGGTAACTTTCAAGCTTATGAACTGGTTACCGGTGGCGATTTCATTAGTGGAAGTCGCATTGAGTTTTCAAAATTGAATTTGATTTATGGACCCAACTCAAGTGGTAAATCAAGCATTTTTCGAGCTTTGAAATTTCTGAATAACAATATCTGCTCAATGAATGGGCCCAGTAGAAGCTTATGGAACTTCAGAGCAGATGGGTTGGATCTAGCGGATTACAGGGCTGCCGTTAGAAATCATGATATTGAATCCCCAATGTTATTTGAAATTGAACTTTCAGAAAAGATTGCTTGCGAAAAACGCGAAAAAGCCGGATTTGAACTCACGCTAGAAAAGCATTTCAAGGATTCAAAAACGGAAACCGAGCAAATAACTAGCCCCAAATATGGCGACGATTGGTTTGAGTTCAAAGTCACCGTTGCGTTTTTGCTGGAAAACCCAGGTCGTATAAGGGGGTTTCTAGTTAATGTTCAACCAGCCGCAATGCCGACTAGCTCAGACCCTGACCAGTTGAAGGGCTTCCAATTAGTTTTTACAGCTAAAAACGATTCTCAAGATGGGACTGCTTGGTTGTTTGAATCAAGTTCTATCTCTGAATCTGCTCTGAGTTTCATGCAAAAAATGAATGAACTTAAGCCTCGCCAGAAAAACACGGCGTCTCGCGATGCATTTGATCGGCTTAGTGATGAGGAAATTCGGAATGCGCTGAGGAACCTAAGGATCGCACCAACTTTTACCGACGACATAAGTTTTACTGGCACTAACGATGAACCTTCTCTAAGTGAAGAGCCAGTGTATTCCGAGATAGAAGATTTTCTTGACTGGATTTGGGGCTTGCTTCAGAAAAATTTGAGAATTGAATCCTGTGTTGAGCCCGTCAGAGAAATACCAGATGTTGTCAACCGAGCAGACTCGCCATTAATTGCCCAGCTATTAGGTATGCAAGGAATCTTCCAAGAAGTTTCAGGAAACTTAAGAGGAAATGGATTACGCAGAATCTCAAGGGGCACTTTGGATGAATTGTCCATGGACGAAGCCAAAACCTGGTTTAGGAATCTCACTGAAGGTGAATACGATTTCGAGCTTTCGCCTATTTTTGTCGAAGGTCTTGAACATGAACTTTATGCACTTTATGTTCTCAATGGAGACGCGAAAGTAGGGTTCAAAAATGTTGGGGTCGGACTTAGTCAAATTTTGCCGGTAATTGTTGCATTGTTTCCAATTAACCCAAATCCCGGCCAGTTAGCACTTCTTGAGCAACCAGAATTGCATTTGCATCCTAAAATGCAGGGAAAGTTAACCGATGCAATTTGTGTCGCGCTTAGTGATAGGCCATCTAGACAAATTTTTATTGAGACGCACTCTGAAAATATGGTCCTAAGAGCACTTAAAAATATTCGCATTTCAAGTGATGCAATCGATGAAGGCTTAGAACTGGCGCAAAATGCCTTGTCCGCTGATGACCTATCGATTACCTATGTTTCAAAAGAACTTGGTACATCAAAGGTTACCCAGCCACGATTTTCAATTCGGGGTGAAATGCTGGATCCCTGGCCGCTCAATTTCGTAGACCTTAGAATTCAAGATATTTTCTAATGAGAGTGTTACTTGGAACTCGAGGACTCAGTTCGTCCTGGCTTCCAGACCATGAGCACATGTCGAATATGGTTCGCCACATTCTTTCCACTGACGCTGTCTTAGGCCTAACTGATGTTCAGCGGCATGGTCTCGATACCGAATCAAAGCATGTCCTAGAGGCGCTCAATGAATATCAAGTTACCTTAGCGGAAATGGCAAGCAGCGATTCAGGCTACGACTTGATACATCCTTCAGGTTCGTCATTCGAAAGCACTGTGGGGACAAAAGCCTGGGCGGCGAAAGCGGCAGAAAAAGGCAAAGCGCAAACGCCATCCGAATCAGGTAGAGAAGTTTTTGAACGAGTGTTTCGCAAGCTTGTCACAGCATCCGAAGCCTTTGAATATGTAGACTCTCGATTCTTTCAACATCTTGAGACCCCCAATTCACCTGCATTTCAATTTCTGAAATTGTTGCTCTCTACAAATGTGAAGCAAATAATTATTTACACGTTGAAGAAGGACAAAATAACCAACGAATATTTGAATGCAGTCGACCGCAATTTGAAGAAATTAATCTCGGAGAGTAAGTCCCAATCGACTCTAAAAGTGCAAATTTATAACGAAAACAACTCGTTCCCTCATGACAGGATCGGAGCGATGCGCTTTACAAACAGAAGCCTTCCTTTTTACATAGGCTATGGAGATCAAATTTTTGATGGACGGGATAACAAGAAGTTCAACACGCTTGGTAAGGCGATTTTTGATTTTGACGAAGTGAAGCACCACGTAAGAGGAATTGGCAAAATCGACACACTCCCACATGGGAATTAGTGGTTTATGGGAAACTTGAGGCATGGCAAATCCGGTTAACCCTCCTCGCGGAATGCGCGACTTCCTTCCTGAAGATAAGCGCGCGCGTGATTTGGTGTTGTCGAAGATTCGTTCAACCTATTCGGCTCGTGGTTATCAGGAGATTGAGACCCCGGCTCTCGAAGACATTGCCAAGTTGACCTCGGGTCAGGGTGGCGACAACGAGAAGCTTGCCTTCCGTGTAATGAAGCGTGGTGCTGAATTGGATGAGGCTATGGCTGCCTCGGCAGAGCTTTCAGACCTTGGTCTTCGTTACGACCTCACCGTGCCATTGACTCGTTATTACGCCACCAACCGAAACGCTTTGCCAACGGTGTTCAAGGCCATTCAAGCCGGACCGGTTTGGAGAGCAGAGCGCCCTCAGAAGGGTCGTTACCGTCAGTTCGTTCAGTGTGACATCGACATCATTGGTGATGCTTCTGGTTTGGCGGAGATTGACTTGTTAACTTCATCCTTGGCTGCTTTGGATGCTCTTGGTTTGACTGACGCGGTAATTCGAGTGAACCACAGGTCTTTGTTGGTTGCGCTTTTGGATTCACTTGGTGTTGCTACTGCTGACCATGGTTCGGCAATGATTTCAATCGACAAGCTAGACAAGATTGGCGCCGATGGTGTGGCTGCGGAGCTTGAAGAACGCTTTGGGGTCGGGGCTGCTTTCTCAACCTGGATTTCATCCTTGGATGTCTCGGTTATTCCAGCCGAGCTTTCGGAGATTTTCTCGGTTGTTGACGCTTCGCGTTTGAAGTATGACCCAACCCTGGTTCGAGGAATGGGCTACTACACCGGGCCAATCTTTGAGATTGAGCACCCTGGTTCTGGTTCATCGATTGGTGGCGGTGGTCGCTACGACGGCATGGTTGGGAAGTGGCTAGGTCAGGATGTTCCTGCCGTTGGTATTTCGCTCGGTTTTGAGCGTGTGATGGATTTAGTTTCGCCTTCGTTCTTTGCGGGTTCGTCCGAGTCGGTCGTCGTGGTATTAGAAGGCGACGTTTTAGCAAAGGCGATCGAGATTCGTGATTCGCTAATAGCGCAAGGTTATCGAGTTCGATTGGAAAATCGCCCGAAGAAACTGAACAACCTACTCGAGTCGATGGCCGCCAACGGTTTCACCCACTTCGCGGTATTAGATGGCAACACTTCAGCGTTAGATATCCGGCCAATCGCATAAACTAGACACATTACAAAGGTGTGTGTTTGACGGCATAACGTCATTTTTATAAATCCCAAAAATTAGGAGAAACCCTTGTCAAAGATTGATGTTGTAGGAGCTCGCGAGATCCTAGACTCACGCGGAAACCCAACCATTGAAGTTGAGGTATTGCTAGAAGACGACGCTTTTGGTCGTGCTGCAGTTCCATCAGGTGCTTCGACCGGTGCTTTTGAGGCTCACGAGTCGCGCGATGGCGACAAGGAGCGTTACCAGGGCAAGGGTGTTATCAACGCTGTAAACGCTGTAACCGACGAGGTTAGCGATGCAGTTTCTGGCATCGACGCAGCCGACCAGCGCGCAGTTGACGAGGCTTTGATCGCTTTGGACGGAACTCCAAACAAGGAGCGCATCGGTGCAAACGCAATTCTTGGTGTTTCGCTAGCAACCGCCCGAGCAGCAGCTGAGTCTGCTGAACTACAGCTTTACGAATACCTAGGTCAGAACAAGGGTGTAACCCTGCCTGTTCCACTAATGAACATCATCAACGGTGGTGCACACGCAGACACCGGCGTTGACATTCAGGAATTCATGATCGTTCCTCTAGGTGCCGAGACCTACAGCGAAGCACTTCGTTGGGGCGTTGAGGTTTACCACACCCTGAAGTCGCTGCTTCACGGCAACGGTCTTTCAACCGGTCTAGGAGACGAGGGTGGTTTCGCTCCTGAGCTTCCAACCAACGCTGCTGCTCTAGACCTAATCTCAGAGGCAATTGCCAAGGCAGGTTACACCTTGGGCAAGGACATCGCGTTGGCCCTAGACGTTGCTGCAACTGAGTTCTACGACGAAGCCACTGGCAAGTACAAGTTCGAAGGTCAAGAGCGTTCGACCGACGAAATGATTGCCTACTACGAGGGTCTAGTTTCGAAGTACCCACTAGTTTCGATCGAAGACCCACTAGCCGAGGACGACTGGGCTGGCTGGACCAAGATAACTGCCGACCTTGGCGACAAGGTTCAGCTAGTTGGAGAC
Organism: Microbacteriaceae bacterium; assembly: GCA_947447395.1. Taxonomy (GTDB): domain Bacteria; phylum Actinomycetota; class Actinomycetes; order Actinomycetales; family Microbacteriaceae; genus Rhodoluna. The sequence continues at coordinate 6,522 of CANFJH010000033.1, forward strand.
GACCTTTACGTAACCAACCCTGCTCGCCTGCAGAAGGGCATTGACGAAAAGGCTGGAAACGCCATCCTTGTGAAGGTGAACCAGATTGGTACCCTGACCGAAACCCTAGACGCCGTATCGCTTGCTCAGAGCAAGGGTATGAAGGCAATCATCTCGCACCGTTCGGGCGAGACCGAAGACACCTTCATTGCTGACCTAGCCGTTGCAGTCAACGCTGGCCAGATCAAGACCGGTGCTCCAGCACGTTCAGAGCGTGTTGCAAAGTACAACCAGCTTCTTCGCATCGAAGAAGAGCTCATGGATGCTGCTGTTTATGCAGGCCGCGACGCTTTTCCTCGTTTCAAGCACTAATCGCTAGTAGACGTAGAAGAAACCCGAATGAAGCCACCAACCTCCCGAGGCCCTGGCAAAGTTCGGGTTTCTTCGTCTTTAGCCAGGCGTGAACTTTTGGGTAAGTTGAATCTCAACGCGCAGGCACTCACACTTGCGGCTCTGGTCGTCGTGGCTGTTTTTTCGGTCGCTCCTGAATTGCAAACCTGGTACACCCAGCAGGTTCAGATTGCCGATCTCAAGAAACAAAACGAGGCAACTCGCCAGTCTCTGATTCAGATGAAAGATGATTTGAAGCGTTGGGATGACCCGGCATATGTGCGAGCTCAGGCTCGAAATCGCCTGTACTACGTAATGCCTGGCGAGATTTCGTTCTTAGTCATGGACGCAGGCAAGGTGGTTGCATCCGACAAATCGAATACGGTGGGGGCCGCGCTGGCTCAGGCTCGCAACACCGTTTCGGTGACCAAGAAGGTTTCAACGACTAAAAGCAACTGGACTGAGAACCTGGTGGAAACCGTGGTTCGCGCCGGGCTAGAACAGCCGAAGGGTTAACCGTGCCACTAACTGAGGCTTCGGCCAGCGACATTGCTTCGCTAGAAAAACAACTAGGACGCCAGATGCGCGACGTGGTCGGTATCGGTGCGCGATGTGTTTGTGGCAACCCAATTGTTGTGGTGACCAAGCCAAGGCTTTCCGATGGTTCGCCGTTTCCCACGTTTTACTACCTGAGCTTGCCTGCTGCCACGGCTGCGCTTTCCACTCTTGAAGCGTCTGGCTTTATGGCAGAACTTCAGGAGCGACTTGTCTTTGAACCCGAACTAGCCGAGCAGTATCGCAAGGCTCACGACGCGTATTTGCACGATCGCCTCCTCTACGGCGAAGTGTCTGAGATCCACGGCATTTCGGCTGGAGGGATGCCAACTCGTGTGAAGTGTTTGCACGCTTTGGCTGGTCACGCTCTGGCCGCTGGTCCCGGGGTAAATCCAATTGGCGACATCGCATTGGAAGCTTGCACCTGGAAGCAAACTCGTTGCCAGTGCGACCCGACTTTGTAAGCATGTTTGTAACTTCGCACTCCCTCTGAACCTTTAGACTTAACTAATACAATTCCCCTTTTCTTTTGGAAGGCACCATGCCAAAGATCCTTATCGTCGGTGGCGGTTACGCCGGTTTCTACACTGCCAAGAAGCTTGAAAAGCACCTTGGCGCAAACGAGGCCGAGGTCACTCTGATTGACCCACTTCCTTACATGACTTACCAGCCATTCCTTCCTGAAGTTGTTGCGGGTTCAATTGAAGCTCGTCACGCTGTGGTTTCACACCGTCGCCACCTTCGCAAGACCAACATTGTTGCTGGCCGCGTTACCAACGTTGATCACGCCAAGAAGACCGCAACCGTTGAGCTTGCTGGCGGCGGAAAAGAAAAGTTTGTCTACGACCAGATCGTGGTTACCGCCGGTGCAGTTTCGCGCACCTTCCCAATTCCTGGTGTTGCCGACAACGCCATTGGCCTAAAGAACATTGAAGAAGCCATTGAGGTACGTAACCGTATTCTTGGCAACTTTGACAAGGCCGCTAATCTTCCTGCCGGTGCAGCTCGCGATCGCCTACTAACCTTCGTGGTTGTCGGTGGAGGTTTTGCGGGTATCGAAGCCTTCGCAGAAATGCGTTCGCTTGCTTCTTACCTTCTTCGTTACTACCCAACCATCAACTTCGACGACGTTCACTTCCACCTAATCGAAGCGATGTCTCGAATCATGCCTGAGGTTTCACAGAAGACCTCTGAATGGGTCATTGCAAACCTTGACCGTCGTGGTGCAAAGATTCACCTAAACACGCAGCTGCAGTCGGCTGAAAAGGGTGTCATTCAGCTTTCGACCGGTGAGTCTTTTGAATCAGACGTAATCGTATGGACCGCTGGCGTTATGGCTCACCCATACGTTCGCAACACCGACTTCCCACTTGACGACCGCGGCCGCATCACCGCCAAGGCAACTCTTCAGATTGTGAACGGCGAAGAGGTTGTTGCTGGAGCATGGACTGCTGGAGATGTTTCGGCAGTGCCAGACCTTTCAGGATTTGGTGTTGGCGGTTTCTGTGTTCCAAACGCTCAGCACGCTGTTCGTCAGGCTAAGTTGCTTGCCAAGAACATCGTTTCTGAACTTCGTGGCGAAGGCGTGAAGGAATACTTCCACAAGCCACTGGGTGCCGTTGCCGGTCTTGGCATTGGCGTTGGTGTTTACCAGTGGAAGAAGCTTTCGGTTAAGGGTCTACTTGCTTGGTTCATGCACCGCGGTTACCACGGTCTAGCCATTCCAATGTGGGAGCGCAAGATTCGCGTCTTCGCCGGCTGGGTCTGGAACTTCCTACTTCGCCGCGACATCGTTGGTATTTCGGCACTGAAGTCGCCTCGCGTTCAGTTCGAAACCTATGCTTCTAAGCCAGCAAAGAAGTAATTAGTTACTCTACGCCTGGCGGGGCTTCGACCAGCTAGTCTTGCGCCTCGCTGGGGTCTCGCTCCTTTAGCCCAATGGCAGAGGCAGACGACTTAAAATCGTCACAGTGTGGGTTCGAGTCCCACAAGGAGCACATGAAAAAAATAATCTCCATCGCGGCCAGCGCATTACTTCTAACGGGCTGCGCCGGCGTTAGTCTCCCGTTTAAAGCTACAAGTTATGGTTTGCCAACCAACTGCAACATCAAAGAGTTATTGGCCATGGATAAGACTTACGAAATTCTGGATCAGACCGCAAAGGGCGTCGATGACTCTCGAGACTGCATGGTTGGGGTACCAAACAGCGATGTAGGAATCTTCTTTGGGTATTCAATTCGCACGAAGGCTCAGTGGCTAGTGGTTACCGCAAAACTTGCCGGAGAGGGTTACAAGAAATGGGATGCCGGCATTGCCGACGCTCAGGTTTGGCGCAGGGAAACCGGCAACGCTGAAAGCGGTGCAAACTGCAGCCTTAGTGGATATGTGCCGGGTATTAGCTTTTCGATGACCGAACCCTGGACGAAGTGCGACGACGCTGCCAACAAGAAAATGGTTGGCTACCTGGTAACTCACGCCGTTCAGTAGGTCCTAGTTCGCTGTGAGCGTGCGGCTAGTGGTTCATAATGTTGGAACTGGTGTTTAGCATTAGAGAGTGATGCATTTTGCGTCAAAAGGAGAACCATGGAAGCCATCTGGATTGTTTTAGCCATCGTTGCATTGATTGGCATTTACCTTTGGAGTACCTACAACGGGCTCATTACTCTAAACACCCGTGTGGATGAAGCTTGGAGCGACATCACCATTCAACTCAAGCGCCGTGCCGACCTGATTCCAAACTTGATCGAAACCGTGAAGGGCTATGCCTCGCACGAGAAGTCGGTTTTTGAGAACGTAACCAAGGCTCGTGCCGCAACTGTTTCGCCAGAAGTACTTGCGCACCCTGCCAAGGCTGCCAAGGCTGAAGGAGACTTCCAGGCGAGCATGAAGAGCCTGTTTGCCGTTGCCGAGGCTTACCCTCAGCTACAGGCTAACCAGAACTTCCTTGCACTTCAGCAGGAACTAACCGACACCGAAGACAAGATTATGGCAGCACGCCGCTTCTACAACGGTGGCGTTCGCGAACTAAACATCAAGGTGAAGCAGTTCCCTCAGGTTTTGTTTGTGGGTTCACTCGGCTTCAAGCCTCGCGAGTTCTTCGAGGTAGCCGACTCGGCAGCCATCCAAGAACCGCCTCAGGTCAAGTTCTAATAGGAGCAAACGATGTATCGGGCGATTGCAGCCAATAAACGCAACACCATTTTCATCATCCTTGGCTTTGTTGCGCTCTTAGGCGGGCTGGCTTATGCCTGGGGTCAGTATTCCGGCAACGGTTCCAGCGTGATTCCAATCATTCTGTTTGTTGTTGGCTACACAGTTTTCCAGTACTACGCGTCTACCTCGATTGCAATCGCCATGTCTGGGGCGGTGCCAATTCAAAAGTCTGATAACCCAAGACTTTGGCGAACCGTTGAGAATATTTCAATTGCTCAGGGAATGCCAATGCCTAAGGTCTACATCATTCCAGATGAGGCGCCGAACGCCTTTGCGACCGGTCGTAACCCCAAGACCTCGGTTGTTGCAGCGACCAGTGGATTATTGGCCATCATGGATGACAAGGAACTAGAAGGTGTGATGGCTCATGAGATGGGCCATGTGAAGAACTACGACATCTTGGTTTCAACCATCGTCTTTGGGTTGATTTCGGCAATCGGAATTTTGGCAGACTTCGCCATGCGCATGGCGTTCTGGTCAAATGTTGGCCGCCGCGACGATCGCGACAATGGTTTTGCTGCCGTGCTGATGTTGGTCGGCATCGTGGGAAGCATCATCGCTTTCCTAATTGGCCCGCTAATCAA
>CANFJH010000034.1 GCA_947447395.1 Microbacteriaceae bacterium
ACGCGACTGCCAATTCTGCGGTAACGGTTCCACGTTCGCTCCTAACCGCCAATGGTTAGAGCCTTTGCGACCAAATCGAAAAGTAGTTTTCGAACCTCTTCACTTCTCATGATCACCACCAGCAAGCCTGCAAAACCCACCGCAGCCATCGTCCCCATGTGCCAGTGTTCCCGGGTAGTCAGACGCATAGCCACCACAGTTGCAGTGCGTGAGTGTATTCATTTCTCACCCAAAACGAATGAAACTTCCGGATAGGAGAAAGTGTTTTCACTTGCAGATCCGATTTGCGTTGAGTTCGCAAGCCGTTCGTCAATCCTCCCAAAAATAGTGAGGTTTGCTGGCTCTGAATCAACTACTTGTGAAATTACGACTCTTACACCCAGAAGTTCAAATACTTCCCGCTGTTCGCTAAGGTCAAGGTGCGAGAGCCTATGTTTGGCTCGTTGAGCGAGGTCGGCAAGGCTTTCTAATTGCCTTGTCTGAAGGTTCGCGTCTGCTCGGTATGAATCTAGAAGTGTCTTTCGATTAGTAACTGCAGAAAGATCCGCTCGGTATTTCTCAATACGGCCAAGCATCTGCTCCTGTTCTGATACATCTGCAAGGTAGTAGTCGTCCTGCACAAGTGAAATTGCTCGTAAAAGTTTCGTTTCTTGAAGTTCGAGTCGATGTAGTTCATTCGCCGAAGAGTTATCCTCGGCCCCGGTCATTTGCAGCCACTCTTTTGCCAAGTCCTGTAACTTTTTTGGATCAGATAGCAACGACGAGACTTCATCCCAAACGCGCGTTTCTAGCTTCTGTGCATTCACCTGCGAACATCCGCAACGCTCGGGAGACCTTTCATTGCCCCTGTGTCGATTGCCCGTGCACCGGTAAACGTCGTAATCCTTGCCTGTGATGGAAGTCCCTGTGTAATGCTTTCCGCACTCCCCAAACACTTTCCCGCTTAGTGGGCGGGTAACACTTGGACGTTGAAGGCTTTGTGCACGCGGGTGAGCTGAAAGCGCTCGCTGCATTGCGTCAAATTCTGACTCTGTGAAAGGTGGATCTGGAAGCGCAATTTGCTTGGGGTTCCCATAGATTGGCTTGCCGTCTCTATCGATTTTCGTCTTGTGGCTACGAGCGTCAAGTGACCCCTGATTTGGAGAACCCCAGACAAACCAACCCCGCCACAATGCCGGATTTGAAAGGATTCTTCGGAGCACTGCGTGACTCCAACGCAAACCCGTTCTGGATTTGATGCCGGCAGCATTTAGCAGATCGCACATTTCTCCGGTTGTTTTGCGCTCACGCACTAACCAGTTGTAAAGCAAACCGAGGGTTTCGCGCTCTGACTCGTCCGCCACCGGAAATGGGTTTCGCGTCCTTATGCCTTCTAGCTTCCAGCCGAAACTTGGTTTTCCCCCTGGCCATAGCCCGGCTTCAAGTTTTGCCCTTTGACCGCGAACAGTTCGTTCTTTGATTTTGCGACGTTCTTCTTCGGCAATTAGGAGACGAAAGCCTGTCATCAACTGAGAGCTATCCGAAGCGGCATCCGAGTTTGGGTCTTTTGCATCATGAAGGCTGACTCCCAAGGATCGAAGTTCCCGCGTGGCCTGTAAGCCGTGAAGCATGTCACGCGTAAATCGGTCAAGGTCATAGACAAAGACGGCCTCAAACTTTCCAGAACGAGCGTCGGCCAAGAGCAACTGCCAGCCAGGACGAGTTTCGTCCGCCCCAGATAGGCCCTTGTCTGAGCACTCTCCAAAGAACTCCAATCCCATTTTGTTGATTTGAGCTAGGCACCAAGCTTTTTGCGTGTCCAGGCTTGTACCCTCGACTTGATCTGCGGTAGACACTCGCGAGTAGAAAGCGGCTTTCTTGACTTGCTCATTGGTCACGGTCGGCTCCTTTGAAAATACAAAAATTTCTATGAAACCATGCCGAATATTTTGCTCGCAAATTCACCGAATTCACGCGCCCGCCCGCCCATCCTATGGATGAGGCTGGGCGAGGCGAGTTCAGAATAAATTGGTAGGTATTCCATTTGACAGATCGACAAGTCTCCTCGACTGCTGTTGTTTTTTTACGCGTACGTGCGTGCGCATGAAAGACCTTTGGGTTTTGCACGCACGGCGATCCACAGCATCCAACCAGTGAAAAAAGGACCCGGGGAGAAATATTCCCCCTACTCATCGGAAGAACTCTCGTTGACTACGTAGCTCCGCTTTTGACCGACTGCATTTTGCAAAACCTGTCTTGAATTTAGGAGTTCTTCTAGGACCGCGCGTTTCCGATCTGTACCAGCTCCCTTCACGCCTTCTTCAATCGCACTCTTTGAGCAGCCAGGATGCGCCTTGATAAACTCCAGAATCCGAATTTGCAGTTCATCTTCATTCACAGACGCTTTGTCGGTTGTTTGGATACCTTCCCCAAACAAAAGTTGAACGCCTTCAGCTCCGACATTTACGCTTACTCGCCAGGATGTGTCTTTGGCATGCACTCCAAAGCGGTCCTTGTTAACCTTTACGTCAAAAGAACCACTCTTCGCCTTGCTAAATCCATCCTTGAGCTCGACGTTCAGAGCCATATCAACGACTCCCAATTTGGAACTCGCGCCTCTTGCATAGTTCGAGTTGGATTTATTTTTGGTTTTGTGGTCGATTACAACCGTTGTAACCTCAAGCTCTTTCACCAGTGGAAGCACAGCCCGGTTCATAAATTGGACAACTGGGCTGTTTTTGTCCTCATCAATGCCAGCGTTCGCAAGAATCGCCGCAGCTGAGTCCATGACGATAAGTCCTGGCTTCGACTTCACGACAAATGCATGCAACTCATCCGATTCCCGTTCCAAGTGTCTGGCTTCCGGTTGCAGGTATAGGAAATACTTCGCTAATAACATTTCCGACGCTCCAAGAGCCTTGAGTTTGCTGAGGGTGTCGCCAGGTCCTGCTTCTTCGTCGATCCAAACAACGGCCTGACCTAGATTAATTACGTCTAGCGCCCACTGGAGACATAGGAAAGACTTACCGGATGCAGGTTCACCCATCACCCACACGAGTCCGGGCTTGTAAAGAATGGCACCCGAAGCAAATGTCTCAGGTGAGGGATGGTCTTCGCTAAGCCAAGCCAAGATGTCCAGTGGTTCGTATTTCGAGCTGGCCTCCTTCACCGGGTCAGCGAGTTCGATGCCAGCTTTAAGGCCGGACTCGATTGTGGCAAGGGCTTCAGATGCAAGCAAGCCGATTTCCTTAGCAACATTTAGAAGGAGGTTCTGAGCGCTGAGGTTGGTGATTGCACCTTCACGGATTAGTGCCCCGATGCCAAAAGCGGCTCGGTTTAATGTTTCGTTTCGACTTCCTGGTTGTGCGTTCAAAACATCGACGAGCTTACGACCAAGGCTCTCAGCCTGGGCCTTGGAAAGATGTGTACTCACGGGGACCCCGGTTGCAGGGAGAACACCAGTTGGCTCAAGGCTCTCCGCGGCTTTCCGTGAACCTAAGAGTTTTTTCAAGGGCTCAGAGGCCGTCTGAATTTCTCGAGTGTCAGGGAAATGCCACGGAAGGCCGGAGAAATATGTTCCCTCCGATGTTTGAGATCCAGGACCTACGACGTAGCCGCCCGAAGCCCTGAGATCAACACCATCGGCAATTTTCCCCGCCGAATTACGAAATCCTTCGCCCCAGTAATACTGGTGCAACCCACCACTGGGGGTTCCGACCTCAAACGTGGAAAGATTGAGATTACTCGACAACGCTCGCCAATTCGCGATTCCGTTGTCACCTTTCTTGACATCTAAATCCACGACAAGGATGCCCGATTGCCCACACGCAATTCCGTAATTCATTTGGGGTCTCGTTGCAAACCAAGTCTTGATGGTTTGCTCATTGGAAGTTGCTTGTTCTGGCCAGCCGGTATCTGCTGGCACCTTCTGGCCGGGCTTTAGGGGCAAGATTTTCATCCCCAAAGAAGCAAAATGCAGCGCATAGAGAAGTCTGATTGATGGTGCGGCATTCACTGCCGCCAGTTGTTCAGATGTGAGCTTCATGCTTCACCACCCTGAGTGAAGATGATTCGGCAGTATCGCTCGAATTCAGCTGATGTTAGGTAAGTTGGCTCGATCCTCATTGTGGTCGAGCGAATTGTTTTAGACATTTCGTCCTCGGATTGTTGAAGGGATTCCGAGGTGCTCAGTTAAACGAAAAGCACCCCGAGCCGGCGAAACCGCGTTTCGCTTGGGATCGGAGTGCGTGTGCACCGGTCAGGCAGAGCCAGCCATTCCTTGCGCCCTAGAGCGCTACCAAGTCAATTATGCACAGAAATCAAGATTTCACATACCACTCGCCAGGTGTGTCGCTTCCTAAAATCAAATCTTAAGAATCATCGCCACCAGTTAGTTGATGAACTGCTGCCTCGATAACAGAGTCGGCCAACTGTTTGCTCTTTGAAGTCCTTGCTTGGTCCCACCCTTCGCTTGACCCAATATCGTCGCAAATCGAACGAATGAAATCGAACGATTTTGTTACCTCATCTCGAGTCAAAACCGGTTCCGATTGTGAAAGTCCTTTCAATTGCTTCAGCGATCGAATCTGGCTACCATATCGCATTATGGCCATGTAACAACTTATGTAGAACTTGAAATTGTTGCGCTCACTCGCATCTGGCGTGATTTCTAAAAGATGTTTATCTACGGCTTTTTGAAATTTGGCAACCCATAAGTAAATTTCAACTGAAATCTCATCATTGAAAATCGAACGGTAATCACTTTGGGTGTTCAGCAAAGTAGACGGTCTAGCCCTCGCATCGTTCGGGCGCCCCAAACCGATAGACATAGCTGCCTGACCAAGGGCTGAAATCCCGATTAATCTGTCAGCTGACTTTCCGAGGTTTTTGTAAAAGTTCTTTCTCCGGTCATAGAACCAGTTGTTTGCAATAAAGTGTGCTTCTATTTGCCGGTGTACGTTCTCGGTGGCATGGAGTGAGGCTCCTTGGATTGCGGTCTGATTATTGGTCGCACGGATAATGCGATCTCGCTCTTCTTCATCTTGGGTTTTGATGACTCTGACTAGTAGAGACCGCTCGCTATCTTTATCTAACTTCTCACGGCTAGCTGCAAACGTGTTGTAGATACTTTGTGAAGTCTGCAAGCCGTTGACAATTTGAGGGTTGGTGAGCGTAAAAAGTTTGTCTCCACCAATCGTGATGTTTGAACAAAGGATTGTAATTCCATTGTTTAGCCACCAAAAATCACCACCAGAGGCGGTTTCTAAAGATTCAACTATTTCCTTGTTGACTGCCACGTTGCCCTGATAGTCTCGGACATTCGAATCGAAAATTGTCGATCGAATATCGCCATTCGAATCGCAAAGAAATTTGAAGTATTCGGGCAATCCCACTAGGCCAGCGTAGGCGGAGCCTTTATCTACGTAGTCACTGAATTTGAGCTGAAGGTCGCTCTCGATGACTGCGTCAGCAAAAGTCCAAAGCTCCCTAGCACCGACAAAAACTACTTCAGCACTGGCACCCGGAACATGTACTTTGAATTGCTCAACAAGGTCATGCGCCTTTGCTTCTACGTTGTGGCCGATTTGCCCAACAATACCCTGCGAGGCATAGTAAAACTTTATTGATATCTTCGGGGACCGTGAGATCAACCTTTGCCATGGTGACGTGAATAAACCAATCCTGTCAACAACGTTTTGGTTGTATCGCTTTATAAGGTCAGAGCGGCCATGTTCTAGATTCAACAGTCGTTTTATAGAGGAGCTGACCTTATCAATTGCAGTCTCGGAAAAGGAGTTCTCTTTCTTTGCCTGAATCAGTACTAACTCCAGGTCAAAATTCTTCCTCACGCTGGCGACTTCATAATTTTCGTCCAGTAACTCTGAATCTTCCTGTAGCAAGAAACCATCATGGAATACGAATATTCCGTCCAACGCCCCATCCCCACCGCCCCCGATGCGCCCATCTTCAAGATCGGAGTCCGTGAGGTTGCGATTTTTCAAGATATTTTCAATAGAAAAAGCTTCGAATGCCTGCGAATCAGAAAGTGGGATTTCCCTGCGCTTCTGGGCATCGGAAATCAGATTGTTGATTAGAACAACTTCATTTGCCATTTTTGAACCACCTATCTCCATAAATGCTAAGTCAGAGCTGCGACATTATTTCTAACTGGGAAACTAGTTCAAATTCAGAGTGATTTTGCAAAGACTGCAAACCCAAACCCATTCGTCAACTAATAGGAAACTGGACAGCGGAAACTCTTCAGAACATAGAAAACATTTCATTTTGAAACGATAAGCGCATACAAGTTGGCACGAAAATAGTTTTCCACAGCCCCATTCGATGTGACGGTTGTAATCTTAAGAACTGAGGGGCATCTGCACATTCGCGCCCCGCAGGAATCGGGGGTCATTTCAAATGCCAGTCTTACGTTTCCCAAATTCCCAATCTGATTTGGACCGGCTAGTCACGCAAATGGCTCTTGTAGCCGCCGAATTCTCTGGGCCTTCGGACACTTTTTCACTTGATGATATGAGGGACGTTTTGGCTGCCCAGAGCCAAATTTCGAGCAGTGGGGCATCAGGGGCGTTAGCAGTCGCAAGGTCAACACGGCCGGATAGGTCAAGAGATCCGTTATACAACCAAGTCAAGATGATGTCCGAGATTTATAGGATGTTTGGTTGGATGCGAAGCACGCCCGGTAGTAGATTAGAGTTTCGAATGACCAACGTTGGCCTAACGCTTGCGCTCGATGCGCAGCATTTTGGTTCTCATTTTCGAAATGGACTGATTCGCGAATCAATCCTCGGGGTAGTCTTTCCAAACGAAACAACTACAAATGTCGGCGTATTGAACCAAAGGCCATTTTCGTGGTTATTGCGACTTGCAAAAAGCCTGGACGGCTTTATTACTAGAGATGAAATTATCGTCGGCCTATTGGGCACGATCGATGACCTGTCGCCTAACAAACTTGCAGCTACGGCGCGACAATTGAGCGATTCGAGAAAAACTGGCGCCACGCCGTCTCTAGTGGAGGGGCTTGCAAAGTTTAATGGCATCCAAATTAACACTTTGCAGAATTACACTCGTTTGCCAATTGGCATCCTGTCATCACCGATTGTAGGTTGGTCTACTTCTTCCACTAGAAAATTTGAGGGCTTCAAGTCACCGAGTCGAGGGTTTGAACTTACAAGTCTTGGAATCGACACAGCAAACGAATTGGCAACTGGCTTCGATTTAAGGCTTTCATCCATTACTAAGTTGCCTTTTGACGAACGAATGAAGCTCGCTGACTATTCCTACTACGCTCTGCTTCAAAGTGCTGGAATACCTTATGAGGCGATACAAGACGATTTAATGCGTTTAAGTCCAGATGGCCTAAGAATTTTAGAGAATCTAGGATTTTCAAAGGGTCAAAAACTACTTTTCAACCCTGAACTCCAAGAAATCGACCAAGTAATAGCCAAGTTGTCAGACTAAATCATGCGCAGAATTCAGCAGGAGCCCCAATCAAACACCCTGAGCATTTACCCAACGGCGGTGGCATTAGCTCGAGAGACCAAATCTTTTCGAGGCGCGTTACATTCTGAAAGTGACATCTTCATTTCCAATTCAAAATGTATAAGTTGCTTCAACACACCTTGCATCAAGGCAGAACTTGGCAGCCGACTTGTTGAAGTGTGCCCGGTTAAAGCGATCACCATAGAGCCAAAAACCCGCAAAATACTGATTAGTGAGGATTGCATTTCATGTGGACTTTGCGCATTGCGGTGTCCGGTTGGCGCAATTGAATGGTCTGATGGCAAGCCCGTAAAGGTAAACGAGGGGTTTGATGAATCAGTGATGCTGAAAGTGGACCAAAATGGCCAGACTGATTGGCTGTTGGATTTAAAGTTGAAATCAGGAGGTTCACCTGAATCAATACGTCAAGTAGCAGCCAAAATCACCAATAATCTAAAGCGTGAAAAAGCATCGGTCTTTTACCCGCTGGTTGCTAGCTACTTTCGAATTCTTGGATTTCAAGCTAGTGCATCAAACATGGGTGATACCAGTTCGCGGGCCGACGTCACTATTTCCACGAAGTTCGGGACGGTTCCGATTGAGGTCAAATCGTTCACAGAAGTTGAATTCATAAATCTGAAATCAATTCAACAAGCATTGGAAAACAAGTTATTCACTGCTAGGCAAGACCAGGAAAGCGAGCTGAGTGGACTATCTTCCCTGGCGCTAGCCTTCAGTTATCCGAGCGACAGAACTCGGCTTGAGGAACTTATCGAGGATATCGATGGAGCCTTCGGGATTCGAATTGGCATAATTTCTTTGCCACGACTGATTGAGCAAGCTATCGCTCTTGCTTGTGGAATAAACTCTTTCGATCCAGAAGAGATAACACGCTTGAAAGGCCTATTTTGAGAAGGCCTGTAACTGCTACCAGTTCAACAAAAATGCGCAAACCGGCAAACTCGTCAAGAGAGCCCCTTGAGATCATTGAAGTAAAAAATGCGTCTCATTCACAATGTTGGAGTTGCACTGACATGCCATGCAGCTCATTTCCAAAAACTGCGCTTCGGTTGCCTTCTCTAGAAGAAATTGGGAGCGTAGTTTCAAAGTCAGACGTTTGCCCTGTAGACGCTCTTCAAATTGATTCAAGAGGTGATCTCCGAATTGATGCGGTCTCGTGCATTGGCTGTGGGCTGTGTCTCGCAAATTGCCCGGTTGGAGCCATTTATCTCGATTCGGAATCAGGGTTAGCCAACGTAGAACTACAATCTTCGGAGACTGGCTCCTACGAAGCAAACGTCTTGGAAATCAGGGATAAGTGGGCGGAATTTTTGGAATTCAATGTCCCAAGCCAAGCCAAAGTGAATAATCAGCTGGAAAAAATAACCAATAAATTACTCGACTCCGGGCTTTCCACGACAAATTTGAATATGAGGATGTTGGTGCGCAATGCACTGATTTCGCTTGGAGCATCTGCAGCATTGAGAACTCAAGGAGCGAATTCCCTGCTGTCCGAAATTGTGGCTCAGGAGGGGGATCGCACCTACCTGGTAGAGGTTGAAACTAATGCCGACACTTTGGATGCGTTTCGAAGATTGGTTTCTGCTTCAGCTCGCGCCATTAATAGTCTTGGGGTCAGGAAAACCGACCTAGCTCTAGTTTTGGTTGTTCCGCAACTGCCCAACAAAAGAGTTGATTTTTACAGACTCGTCAAGGACGCAAGAATTTACCTAGGCTTGCGGATTTTGGTGATCCCTTTCGCAGCATTATTTGCAGGGGTGATTTTGCGTAGGAAGGGGCTTGAAGAGACTTTTGGAGAATTCATCGTTGAAGAGGGAAGAGAATCACTCACGCAGGCTGCGGAGAAGGCACTGGGATTTCGATTCGCTGAAGGTTTAGGGCTCAAACCATCGAAGTAGAAGGTCCAGCGAGAGCATCTCTAACTCTTTTATTACCGAGTTCCACGTACTCGGATTTGAGTTCGCAAGCCAAGAAGTGTCGATTGTTTACTGCTGCAGCCACGCATTCAGAACCGCTCCCCGCAAAAGGAACAAGGACTGTTGACCCCGCCTCGGAAAAATGTTTAATCAATCGTTCACTAATGGAAAGTGGTTTTTGCGTTGGATGATCGACCTTCTCATTTGAAAATCGCTTACCTGACAAAGTTGGAAAACTCCAAACATCACCAGCGATTCGTCCCGCTGGATTAGGAACCCATTCCTTTCCGTTTTTGATGATTTTGTTTTTTAGCCGTTCTTGACTTTTGTAAGGTTCACGAATTTCATCAAAATAGTATTCATTGGTTTTGGAGAACCAAAGTAGCGGCTCATAATGCGTCGCGAGACTGCGCTTGTATGTTGAAAATCCATTTTCATAATTCCAAATTATTTGACGCCTGTACTGCATGCCTAACTTGTATAACTCGACTTGAAGAAAACAGAGATAGTGGTGTATTCCGTAAACAAACAGGTTTCCGTCGGGCCTGAGGATTCTTTGGCACTCCTTCAACCACTCGACGCACCAAGGTAGCCAGTCGTTATCATTTATCCACTCTTTTTGGTTCCCAAATTTTGGCCCCAGGTTGTAAGGGGGGTCGGCAACTATCAACTGAACGGAGTTGTCCGGAATAGTTTTCAAATAGTCCAGAACGTCAGACTGGACTATCAGATCAAGCTTCAGCATTCTCAGTTTGCTTTTTATTGTTTTGCAATATCACGATGTACTGGTGATGAATGTTTGGCACGTACGAAGTTGGATATCCATACGGAAATATGCGTTTGTGGGTTTGGTGAAGGATTGTTATGCCTTTGAGAGTCCAATCTTCCTGCTCCATCAAACGAGCAATGTCGGCGTGAAACATCCTCAGTCGAGGTCCTTCACGAAAGTCGCTAACAACAATGGCGGCGTGCTTCTTGGGTTTGAGAACTCTTTGGCAATTTCGGAAAATATCCATCAGCGCCTCTAGAAATGCCTCGTAATCGTCAATATTTCCTAAATCCAGGGAATCATCTTCAGAATATCGAGTCGCTAGCCCTTTGCTCTCTCGTTCCTGTTTGGCTTTGTGGTCTTTCTTATGAAGGATGTTCCAATAAGGCGGGCTGGTCACCACCAGGTCGACACTATTTTCCCCTAATCCTTTTAGAACTGCCCTAGAGTCACCTTGTAAAACTGTTTGAGTTGTAGAAGCTAGCAGACTCTCGTCGAGCTCTTTGTCGAGACGCTCTACCGAAAGTTGTGCAAATTCTGGACTTAATTCGATGCCGACGCCATTTCGACCTTCGGTAGCTGCTGCCTTCAAGGTTGAACCAATTCCTAAAAATGGGTCTAGAACAGTGTCCCCAGGTTTGGAAAAGAATCTCACTAGCCTGGCGACATCCGTGTAGGAATAAGGGGCGGGGTGCAGTCGCTCGAAATAGGTATCAGGATGATTCGCGCCAAGCCCCTTTTGCCGCCAAACGCTAATTGTTTCCTGGATCCATTCTTTGGCGGTGAGCGCGTTCAACGTATTCCGGGGGCTTACTAGCGCCTTTTCGTCGTCCAATTATTTCCTTTCGGTACTTACTAACGATAAACGAGACGTGTGACACCTAACGGCACGCCACGTCTTTTGAGAATTTCCATGGCTTACATGATGCGAGAACCCTGTCGCACTGCAACCATTGTGGCAA
>CANFJH010000035.1 GCA_947447395.1 Microbacteriaceae bacterium
CATCTCAGCACGCATACGAGTCTTACCAGCGGATGCTTGAGGCTGGCGTTGCCCGCGAGGTTGCCCGTATAGTTCTTCCGCTAAACATATATTCTTCGATGTATGTGACCATGAACGCACGTGCCCTCATGAACTTCCTTAGCCTTCGCACTAAGCGTGAGGGTACTCACTTCCCTTCGTTCCCACAGCGTGAGATCGAAATGTGTGCTGAGAAGATGGAAGATTTCTGGGCTGAGCTAATGCCTTACACCTATGAGGCATTCAACCAGCACGGTCGTGTAGCTCCGTAAGTTATACGTCGTATTCTTTCTCGCCCTTCGCAAGTTTTGTCTTGCGGAGGGCGAGCCACATTAAGACACCTCCTAGCAGTGCGCTGGTTAGATCAACAAAGACGGTCAGGGCCAGACTCACCACAACCAGCAGAAAATCTAGTTTTGAGTTCTTGGCTACCTTGCCGAGTTCATCCCACTTCAACATGTTGAATGCGGTGGCCAGCAATACCCCTGCCAGGGCTGGTAGCGGAACGAGGCTCACGAGCGGCGACAGGGCAAGCACCATGATTACGAGAAATACCGAGTGGAAACCGGCGGCGACCTTGCTATTGGCACCGCTGCGAACATTCACCGCAGTTCTGGCTAGGGCGGCGGTTGCCGGAACACCACCGAGAAAAGGCACCACAAGGTTGGCAAGTCCCTGGCCAACCAACTCTTGGTCGCTGTTATGACTTACGCCTGAGCCCACCATGCGGTCGGCAATCTTGGCAGAAAGCAGAGACTCAAAGGCACCGAGTGCAGCAATTCCAATGGCTGGTATCAGGAAATCGGCAAAATGGCCGCTCAACTTTAGGAAGTCGAAACTTAGGGTGCCGAGCGGGTTTGCGATTACCGGAATGGTCGCAAGCTTCAAGCTCGCCAGTTGGCAAATCAGCGTAGCCAAGACGAGACTCAAAATGCTCACGGGGAGCTTTGGAAACTTTCGTAGGCCGAATATCACCGAGAGCATGACCACTATCGCTACAGCAATCGATGGTGCCGTCGGGCTCCCGAACCAGACCGTGACCTGTTGCCAAGCGGTTAGGTACACGCGGTCTCCATGAACGCCGCTAACTCCGAGCGCCCAACCAAATTGTTGCAGAGCGATCACCACCGCAATTCCGGCACTAAATCCTTCAATTACAGATGCCGGAAGTTTATGTACATGGCGTCCTATTTTCAGTAGGCCTGCCAACAGGAGAATCATTCCGGCTAGGAGACCAGCGAAGAACACCCCGGTCGGGCCATACTTCAAAGCCAAGGGAATCAAAACCACTGTCATGGCTCCGGTGGGCCCAGACACCTGATACTTGCTTCCGCCAAAAACAGCTGCCACCATTCCTGCAAAAATTGCGGTGGTGATTCCGGCAGCGGCACCGAGAGAGCTGCTCTCACCAAAGGCAATAGCTAGGGGGAGTGCTACGAGCGCAACCGTGAATCCGGCATTCAGATTGCCGGCCCAAAACTTCATCGTTTCGCGCATTTGTTACTCCCTGTGGCAAGGCTAATACATGCGACATGGCAAGCCAGCAGTGCAAACCGCTAATCTTGATGTTATGTCTTCACAAAACAAAGACCTCTTTGGCCAGGTTCTGGTTGCACTAGTCACCCCGATGAACTCGGAGGGTGAGGTCGATTGGCCTGCAACGGAAGCTTTGATGGACTACGTGATCTCGAATGGTGCAGACGGCATCGTGGTTACCGGAACCACTGGGGAAACCTCAACTCTTACCGACGCAGAGAAAATCAAGTTGGTAGAAGTTGGTAAGTCGGTCGCTGCTGGCCGCGCCAAGATCATCACCGGCGGAGGTTCGAACGAAACCGCTCACGCGATGCAGCTCTACAAGGCTTCGGAAAAGGCTGGCGCGGACGGCGTAATGATCGTCACCCCTTACTACAACAAGCCAACTCAGTCGGGTGTGCTAACTCACTTCCGGCTAATTGCCGATTCAACCGACCTTCCGGTAATCCTTTATGACATCCCAGGCCGTGCGGGTATTCCGATTCAGTACGAAACAATTCTTCGTGCGGCGAAGCACCCAAACGTTATTGCTTTGAAAGATGCCAAGGGTGATTTGGCTCAAGCGTCCCGCGTCATGAACGAAACTGGTCTGCTCTACTTCTCGGGTGACGACTCAAATGTGTTGCCTCACCTGGCGATTGGGGCAACCGGCTTGATCGGCGTTACCGCAAACGTGGCTCCGGCGGCTTACCGCGACCTAGTTGATGCCACCAACCGTAACGACTTCCAGCACGCTCTAAAGGTTCACAACTCGCTTGAGCCTCTAGTTCGAGCCATGATGAACCACGTTCCAGGAACAGTTGCGACCAAGTACGCCTTGCACGGTCTCGGTGTTATCAACAGTCCGCGCGTGCGACTTCCACTGGTTGGCCCTGAAGACGATGAAGCGATTCGTATCGAGGCCGACATCGACAAGGTTGGTGCCATCACTGGCCTGTCATTCGAAAACTTCCGTCCAGACCGCAATGCAGCCGCCGGTGGCGCGCTGCCGAAGGTGGCTGGCACAACCAGATAAGAGGAACCCTTGGTTCTAACGCTCCCGGCTCCGGCCAAACTACAACCGAACACTCTTCGCATTGTTCCACTCGGTGGAATTGGCGAAATCGGTCGAAACATGACCGTCTTCGAAATCAACGGCAAGCTGCTGATCGTCGACTGCGGTGTGCTTTTCCCTGAAGAGCACCAGCCAGGTATCGACGTAATCCTTCCCGACTTCGACTACATTCGAAATCGCCTGGACGATGTACTCGGTATCGTGCTCACCCACGGGCACGAGGACCACATCGGAGGTGTGCCGTACCTTCTCAAACTTCGCGGAGACATTCCACTGCTTGGTTCGGCGCTTACTTTGGCGTTTGTTGAAGCCAAGCTCAAAGAGCACAAGATCACCCCGTACAGCATGGTGGTTCGCGAGGGTCAGCGCGAAAAGCTTGGTGATTTCAAGCTCGAATTTGTGGCGGTAAATCACTCGATTCCTGATGCTCTGGCTGTTCACATTCAGACCCCAGCTGGTAACGTTCTGCACACTGGCGATTTCAAGATGGACCAAATTCCATTGGACGGTAGACTCACAGACCTTCGAGCCTTTGCGCGAATTGGTGAAGCCGGCCTAGACCTGTTCATGTCCGACTCGACAAACGCCGATGTGCCTGGATTCACTCCGCTAGAAAAAGACATCGGTCCGGTAATTGAGAATGTAATTTCGCGTTCGCCCGGCAAAGTCGTCGTAGCTTCGTTCTCTTCGCACGTTCACCGCGTGCAACAAGTATTGGATGCAGCCCACGCGAATGGCCGCAGGGTAGCCTTTGTTGGCCGCTCGATGGTTAGAAACATGGAAATCGCTGCCACCATGGGTTATCTCAAGGTGCCCGAGGGTTCTCTTATTGACTACAAACACTCGGGCGACATTCCGTCAAACCAAATCGTTTACATGTCAACCGGCTCCCAGGGTGAGCCGATGGCGGTCCTTTCTCGCATGGCGAACCTAGAACACGACGTTCAAATTGGTCAAGGAGACACAGTTATTTTGGCGTCGTCACTCATTCCTGGTAACGAGAATGCCGTTTACCGCGTCATCGATGGGCTTACCAAACTTGGTGCAAACGTGGTCCACAAGGGAAATGCCAAGGTTCACGTTTCCGGTCACGCTGCCGCCGGCGAGTTGCTCTACTGCTACAACATCCTGAAGCCGAAGAACGTGATGCCGGTGCACGGTGAATACCGCCACCTGATTGCGAACGGAAAGCTGGCCGAGCAGACCGGTGTCCCAAGCGATAACGTGCTTATTTCCGAGGACGGCTGGGTGATAGACCTCAAGGATGGCGTTGCAAACATTGTTGGCGCTGTCGAGTGCGGTTTGCTTTATGTCGACGGTAAGACCGTCGGAAAGGTCACTGAAGAAGACCTACAAGACCGTCGCGTTCTTGCAGAAGAGGGATTCATTTCAATCTTCTGTGTAGTTGATGACCAGGGTCGAGTAATTGTTGGTCCGGAAATTCGAGCCAGAGCCTTTGCTGAAGATGACCATGTCTTCGATGATGTGAAACCTACCGTGGCTAAGGCTTTGGCCGAAGCTGCGGGAGACGGCGTTCGAGACACCTACGCTTTGCAGCAGGTGATCCGTCGCACCATCGGAACCTGGGTCAATAAGAAGCATCGCCGGCGTCCGATGATTATTCCAGTAGTGGTTAGAGGGCAGTAGCCTCCACGATTTTGTCGCCTCTCGCGATTACCCTTGAGGCATGGCAGCATCCAGACCAACTACTTCGCGCTCTTCGAAACCTCGAAAGAGCACGCCTCGTAAACCTGCAAACCAGGCTGTATCGCGAGGGTTCTTTGCGCGGTTTTATCTGCTACTAGCTCACGCTGTTGGAGCTGCCGCCAGGGCATTTAGCATCGATAAAATTGACCCTGCCGATCGCCGCGACGGTTTTCCTTTTGCCATTTTCCTAAGCGGAATTATTGGCGCCTGGGTTGGTTGGTTTCTTCCAGCGAAAGACGGTGTCGGGCACTGGATCCATATTCACTCGATGGGCTTCATGTTTGGTCGAGTGTCTCTTGCGCTTCCAGTGCTGATGGTCATCGTTGCAATTTATCTAATGCGCTTTCCGTCCACTGTCAAAGACAACGGTCGTATTATTTTGGGCCTATTTCTGCTGGTTGTCAGCGTCTCTGGATTTTTCCACGTATTCGGTGGAACCCCGTCCACGACCCCATTGGATTTTGAAAAATTTGCGAATGCTGGCGGTCTCTTTGGTTGGATGGTTGCCACCCCGCTACTAGGGCTTTCAGTTTGGGCAGCCGTTCCACTTCTGGCTCTGATCAGCGTTGCATCGCTTTTGATCACCACCAAGACGGCTCCAAGTCGAATTGGCGAGCGACTTCACCAGTTGCGACTCTTCATGTTTGGCGAGTCAGCTCCAATCAAGACCAAGGAAGAATCAACTCAAACCGAAATTCTTGAGGATGCCTTTGACGGCACCAAGGTTCCTTGGTGGCGCAAGGAAAAGAAGGATGCGGATGCACCTTTTGAAACACCGGTAGCCAAGGAAATTTCAATTGAAGATATTTTCCGAGACGAACCTGTCGTCGAAGTAACCTCGGTAGACAAATCTCTTCGCACTGAGCCTATTGAGCTAATTTCGGAAGTTACCCCAGATGGTGATTTGTTCCCGGAGCCGAATGTTCCAGAGGCTGCGCCGGAGAAGACCAAAACCAAGCGCCCCTACAACCTGCCTCCGCTAACAATGCTTCCAGCCGGTACGCCACCAAAGGCCAAGACCGAAGCTAACGACATTGTGGTCAAGGCAATCACCGGTGTGTTTAACGAATTCGAGGTTGCGGCCCGGGTCGTTGGGTTCTCAAGAGGCCCTACAGTTACTCGTTACGAAATCGAGTTGGCGCCTGGCGTAAAGGTTGAAGCCGTGACCAGGCTTTCTAACAACCTAAGCTACGCGGTTGCTAGCAACGAGGTTCGAATTCTTGCGCCAATTCCTGGTAAGTCTCTAATCGGTTTGGAAATTCCGAACACTGACCGAGAAACAGTTTCGCTTGGAGATGTCCTTCGATCAAAGGTCGCTCAAGACAGCAAGCACCCAATGACCATCGGTGTGGGAAAAGACGTTGAAGGTGGCTTTGTGATTGCCAACCTTGCCAAGATGCCTCACCTGTTGGTTGCGGGAGCAACCGGCGCTGGTAAGTCTTCCTTCGTGAACTCGATGATCACCTCGATTCTGATGCGTGCAAAACCCGCCGAGGTTCGTATGGTTCTAATCGACCCAAAACGCGTTGAGTTGGCCGCCTATCAGGGCGTTCCTCACCTAATCACACCGATCATCACTAATGCAAAAAAGGCTGCCGAGGCGCTTCAGTGGGTTGTGAAGGAAATGGACATGCGCTATGACGACCTAGCGTCGTTTGGTTTCAAGCACGTGGACGATTTCAACCGCGCAGTCGTTGCTGGAACCATCAAGGTGCCGGAAAACTCTCAGCGCGTCATGCAGCCATACCCCTACCTCTTGGTCGTGGTCGATGAGCTCGCCGATCTGATGATCGTGGCTCCGAGGGACGTTGAAGATTCCATCGTTCGAATCACGCAGCTGGCTCGCGCTGCAGGTATCCACCTGGTCTTAGCAACTCAGCGACCATCTGTGGATGTTGTTACGGGACTTATTAAGGCAAACGTGCCAAGTCGTTTGGCGTTCTCGGTGTCATCGGTTACGGACTCCCGAGTCATCCTGGATAGTGCTGGAGCTGAAAAGTTGGTTGGTCAGGGAGACGCTTTGTTCTCACCAATGGGCACTAACAAGCCAATTCGCGTACAGGGCGCATGGCTCAGCGAGGAAGAGCTTGAGCGCGTGGTTAGCCATGTGAAACAGCAAATGGATCCTGAGTACCGTTCCGATGTAGATGAACCGGTGGCTCCAAAGGGAATGGTCGACGCCGATATCGGCGATGACCTAGAGGTTCTGCTTCAAGCCGCCGAACTAATAATCAACTCTCAGTTTGGTTCCACCTCAATGCTGCAGCGAAAGTTGAGAGTGGGTTTTGCCAAGGCTGGAAGGCTTATGGACCTACTCGAATCTCGAAACATAGTGGGTCCGAGCGAAGGTTCGAAGGCTCGTGAAGTTAGGGTCAAGCCGGAAGATTTGGCTACCGTGCTTGGGCAGCTTCGCGGTGAGCCTGGCGCAAGGGCTTCGGCCGACGTTGCTAATGCTGCAAACCGCATCGACAGTGGCAAGATGGCGGCCGGCGAGTTTGAGGAATTCATACCTAGAGGCAACCCGGATGAAGACGAAGAAGATGCTTGGCTTCTAACCGGCCGCGACGAATGAACCTACCAAACCTGATCACCATGGCCCGCATTGCGCTGGCTCCTTTGTTCATATGGGTCTTGTTCCTTTTTCCAAATCCGGCTTCGCACGAACGCTGGATAGTCGTATTTCTGTTTGTCCTTGCCAGCGCTACCGATGGCGTCGATGGTGCAATTGCTAGGAAGCGAAATCAAGTCACCGATTTGGGCAAATTGCTTGATCCAATCGCGGACAAGGTTCTTATCGGAGGAGCGCTTATCGCGCTTTCCGCGCTTGGTCAGACTCCTTGGTGGATCACGCTTTTGATTCTTGTCCGAGAGTTGGGCATAACCGTTTATCGATTGGCAGTCATTAAAGATCGGGTCATAGCTGCATCCAGTGGCGGAAAGCTAAAAACCGTTCTCCAGAGCGTGGCGGTTGGTTTTTACCTTTCACCGTTGGCCGGCTACTGGGCGCCAATCGGCTGGGTGCAAATGATTATTCTCTATGCCGCACTGGTTAGCACTTTGGCCAGCGGACTTCAGTATTTGGCGGCGGCTCGAAAGTGAGCGTCGAAAGCATTTTGGCTTTGCTGGCCAAGTCCGGTAAAAAGCTGATCTTCGCCGAATCGATAACCGGTGGCCTACTTGCCGACGCCTTTATCTCCATTGCGGGCGCCTCGGCTGTCGTCCTAGGTTCGGAAGTTACTTACGCCAGCGAACTCAAGGTGGCACTGCTCGGAGTCGATGAGACGGTTCTGGCTCAAAAAGGTGCGGTGTCTGCAGAAGTGGCTGGTGCCATGGCTAAAGGCGTGTGCGCGGTTGGCCAGGCGAGTCTAGATTTGGAGTCCGGGGACGTCATTGCCATTGCAACCACGGGAAACGCCGGGCCTGAAGGCTCACCCGTTGGAAAAGCGTTTGTGGCAATATATGACGGCAAGAAAGTCGCCGTGCGGGAACTGAACCTGAGGGGGACTCGCAACGAAATTCGCAGTCAAACGGTCGACGCGGCGATTTCCCAACTTGGGGAACATTTAGGGCTCTAAAACTGTTTGTGTTCTTACTGCAAACGTTCAGGTAACTCCAAGTAATGAAGTTCAAACTTGTCACTAGTAGCAGGTAGGTTATTAGCAGGAGGTAGCACATGGTTCTAGTGCGTCACGAAATCGGTGAGGTTCTACGCGACATTCGTATGTCAAAGCGTCAGACCCTGCGCCAGGTCGCTGCCCGCGCTGCCGTTGCTTTGGGTTACCTCAGTGAAATCGAACGCGGTCAGAAGGAAGTTTCTTCTGAACTGCTCTTTTCAATTGCAGAGGCCCTAGATGTTCCGATCTCGCAGATTATACGAGAAGTATCCGACCGTTTGGCAGTAGCCGAAGGTGTGAATATTCCAGACACCATTCCAGCCGAATTGTTTGATTCGGTTAGCGGTTCACTCACAAACCAGCGCTAAGTTGCGTCTTTCCAAATTTCGCGAACTCATGAATGATGAGTTCGGTTTGGCATACGCCTCGGTAATTGAATCCGATTTGGTTCTCACCGAGCTGCAAGACCGAACTGCCAAGCAATGCATGTTAGACGGGGAAGACCTTCGTGAGGTTTGGTTTGCAATCTGCCGAGCCAACAATGTTCCTCAGGCTCGCTGGCACGGTCAGAACAAAATTACGAAAAAATAGACACGCCGAAAAGATTTATTCGAAAACTTGTTCGAATATTGCTAGAGTCGATTTATCGACGAGCGGAACTTATCCACAAATCGAAAACGCCGGCGGTCAATGTCGCCGGTTAGCAATAGTGTCACATCAGAATAAAAACGTGATGGCCCACCCGGGCAGAAGAAGAGGATGAAATGGCAAGTCCAGCAGAACGCGAGAAGGCTCTAGACACAGCCCTAGCTCAGATCGACAAGCAGTTCGGTAAGGGCTCAGTAATGCGACTCGGCTCAGACGACCGCGCTCCAGTCGAAACCATTCCAACCGGCTCAATCGCACTAGATGCAGCGCTCGGCATTGGCGGACTGCCTCGTGGTCGTATCGTCGAAATCTACGGCCCAGAATCTTCCGGTAAGACCACTCTTACCTTGCACGCAATTGCTAACGCACAGCGCAACGGTGGCGTTGCCGCCTTCATCGACGCTGAGCACGCGCTAGACCCTGAGTACGCAAAAGCTCTTGGCGTAGACATTGATGCATTGTTGGTTAGCCAGCCAGACACCGGTGAGCAGGCTCTTGAAATCGCCGACATGCTGGTTCGCTCAGGCGCAATCGACCTAATCGTTGTCGACTCGGTTGCAGCGCTTGTGCCTCGTGCCGAAATTGAAGGTGAAATGGGAGACACTCACGTTGGTCTTCAGGCTCGCCTAATGTCTCAGGCGCTTCGTAAGCTAACCGGTGGTCTAAACAGCACCAACACCACCATGATCTTTATCAACCAGCTTCGCGAGAAGATTGGCGTGTTCTTCGGAAGCCCTGAAACCACAGCCGGTGGTAAGGCTCTAAAGTTCTACGCTTCGGTTCGTCTAGACATCCGTCGTATCGAAACCCTGAAAGATGGCACCGAGGCTGTTGGTAACCGTACCCGCGTCAAGGTAGTTAAGAACAAGATGGCTTCGCCGTTTAAGCAGGCCGAGTTCGACATCATATATGGAATTGGTATCTCTCGTGAAGGTAGCCTCATCGACTTCGGTGTAGACCACGACATCGTGAAAAAGTCTGGTGCCTGGTACACCTACGAAGGTGAGCAGCTTGGTCAAGGTAAGGAAAACGCTCGCAAGTTCCTTATCGAGAGCCCTGCAATTGCGGATGAGATTGAAAAGAAGATCAAGACCAAGCTTGGAATTGGTGTACCTCGCGCTGTTGCAGATCTTCCAGCCGATGAGCTGCCTCCAGTTGCTGTAGTCGACGCTAAGGACGCTAAGGCGGCAAACGCCTAACATGGCTTTTCAGCGCAGGGGTCGGTCTCGAGTCGAAAAAGACGATTCGGATTCGACCCCTTCGCTTTCCCCAGAACGTCAAGAAACCAGAGCAAGAAATGTTTTGCTCTATCAACTAGGTCGGTCGGCAAAATCTAAGGATCAGTGCCGAAAAATCCTGGCGAAACGAGGAATTGATTCTGAAATTGCAGAGCGCATTCTCGATCGTTTCGAAGAGGCGCAAATCATTGATGACGTCACCTTTGCTAGGTTATTCACTAGTTCCCGAATCAAGACCAAAGGTTTGGCCAAATCGGCAATTGCTCGTGAACTTCGCGAGAAGGGCATTGGTCAAAATCTGATTGAAGATGCCTTGGTCGAACTCGATTCTGAAAGTGAGCAGGAACGAGCCAATGAACTGGCTATCAATCGCATTAGGCGAATGAACGGTCTGGAAACTGAAGTCATCAAGCGCCGGCTGGCAGGGTTTTTAGGGCGAAAAGGATACTCGGGGTCAGTTGTGGGAACTGCAACCCGCGTCGCACTAGCCGAACAGGTAAAATTGGAGGTCTAATGACTTCCACGCAAACTCGCACCTATCAAGTACGCACCTATGGCTGTGCCATGAACGTACACGACTCAGAGCGTCTTTCCGGCCTCCTAGAAGGTGCTGGCATGGTTCCCGTCGCTGAGGGTGAAATTGCTGACGTCGTGGTGTTCAACACCTGCGCGGTACGTGAAAATGCCGACAACAAACTTTATGCAAATCTTGGTCAGCTGCTTCCTTCGAAGAAAGCCAACCCAAACATGCAAATCGCAGTAGGTGGTTGCCTCGCCCAAAAGGACAAGGCAGTCATTCTAAAAAAGGCACCCTGGGTCGATGCAGTCTTTGGTACGCACAACATTGGATCGCTGCCAGCGCTTCTAGAGCGAGCCCGCTTCAACAAAGAAGCACAGATTGAAATTGTTGAGAGCCTGGAGGCTTTTCCAAGTTCCCTTCCAACCAAACGTGATTCGGCTTATTCGGCACTGGTTTCGATCTCGGTTGGTTGTAACAACACCTGCACCTTCTGCATCGTTCCATCGTTGCGCGGTAAAGAGCGAGACCGTCGTCCTGGTGAAGTACTTGCCGAAATTGAAGCGTTGGTTTCCGAAGGTGTAATCGAAATTACGTTGCTTGGTCAAAACGTGAACTCTTATGGGGTTGAATTCGGCGATAAGGGTGCTTTCGCAAAACTGCTTCGCGCTGCCGGG
>CANFJH010000036.1 GCA_947447395.1 Microbacteriaceae bacterium
CGGAATTCACGAACTGCCACGAAGCAACTACGATGCCATGATCATGCTTGGCTTTATAGCCATCAGCGTTTGGTTGAGCATCAAGCAGTTCAACTTTTTGAAGTACCCGCTAATCGTTTTGAACGTCATCTTGCTATTGACCGGTGTCGTGGTTTCAGCGGACCTCGCTCAAAAGGTTGAAAGTTACCAGTTTTACACGACGTTTGCGAGCGACTCACGCTTCGTCATTATTGAGGGCAGGGCTTACAGCAAGGTTTGCGCCTACGACAAACTAGGTAACCTCTTGCAGCTCGATGCTCTATCCGACACCCTTGGCTACAAGCTGTTTGAAAACCCCAACAACTCTGTGCAAACCTGCCAGACTCACCTAGGGAATTGACAATTTTTGACACACCGGCAGCCTATTTAGGGCGCTTAATCACTATTGACGTCCTGGTAACTTTCGGTGTCCTCGTTGTGGTCACGCTGATCCTGAAGAATCGCCTAGCCAAATGGTTGAAACTGAGTGAGACCCAAGGCTTGTGGGTTGGATGGTCCATTTGCGGGATATTGGCCTTCACCATCAGACTCTGGGACTCAAACGGGTTCGACCCCGTGCCTTGGTTTCTTCATTTCAACATGTGGCTCTCGGCACTTACTCCAGGAACTAACTGGTTTTTAAACATTGCCCTCTTTGTTCCAAGCGGAATTCTTCTGACTACATTTGGGAAAACCGGATGGAAGTCCTTCTTCGGTCTAATTGCTCTCTCGTGCTCAATTGAACTTTTTCAGCAGTACACAAAGTTCGGCATTGGAGATCCATCGGATTTCACGGCTAATGCGATCGGTGCCGCAATCGGTTTACTCGTGGGGAAATTGATTCACCTGCTTTTACCCAGGCAGTAAACTTTTGTAGTTACTTCGGTAACTTAGCCACCCTAGCTCAGTCGGTAGAGCAGCTCCCTCGTAAAGAGCAGGTCAGGAGTTCGATTCTCCTGGGTGGCTCAGGGTGGAAATCATCGAACGCATCAATCAGATGTCGCCGAGATCGTGGCACTTATTCAACGAGCCATAGGTGCAGACTAAATCTTCAGTTAATTTCAGCACCGATAAGTCTGATGATCTCAGCACAAACTTCCAGGTTGGCAATTGAATCGGCGTGTGATTCGTATGGAGACTCCAATAGGCCCTGGTCAACGAATGCGGCTAAAGCCGTTGCTTGATAACTCAAACCTTCGTGTCCGACTACCGGAAAGGAATCAATCCAAGTAGTGGCCGGTGCATTGAAATCGGTAGTACGAAGCTCCAACTTGCTTGGAATGAAAAACTCTGGACCTACATCTAGCTTTGCCTTGGTTCCGCTAATTTGGCCGATACCAGGCAATGCTGCGCGCCCAGACACCAAGACATAGGCGCGGGCACCATTAGCGTAGGAAAGTTGAATCGAAACTTCTTCATCGATGCCATCCTTATTTAAGATCCCTTGCGCGGAGATTTTGTTTGGATTTCCTAAAAAAGTTTGACAGAAACTAATTGGGTAGATGCCCATATCAAATAGTGGGTCACCATGATTCTTCTTCCAAAGCCGTGCTGCATCGAGATTTGCTTGGGCCATCGAAACGTTTACCAACTCAATTTCTCCGAGGGTTCCATTGGTGATGAGTTTCCGAATGACATCGTACTGGGGAAGGTAGCGGGTCCACATTGCTTCCATGGCCAGAACGCCTTTAGCTTTAGCGGCAGCAAAAATCTCAGATGCCTCACTTGGAATTAGCGTTAGCGGTTTTTCTATCAAAATGTGTTTTCCAGCTGCAATTGCCTGCAATGCGTGATCCTTGTGTTGACTTGGCAGAGTTGGAATGTAGACAACATCAATGTCGTCGCGGGCCAGCAAATCTTCGTAGTTGTCGTGACTAGCCAACCCGTATTTCTCTGCAAACTTTTCGGCTTTACCTGGGGTTCTGGAGGCAACAGCAACGGCTTTCTGAGTCGTGTGCTTCTTTACAGCGGATACAAATGTCTCTGCAATTTCGGCAGCGCCCATGATCCCCCAACGAAGTGAGGTCACGCTTTTTGGGTCAATCAGTTCTGGGGTTGGAAAAGTAAAAGTCATGCTTCCAATAGTAGGAGTTTTTTACTAGCACGTGAAAGTAACAATTCGCTAACACAAAACCTATTGTCATAACAAAGGTGCGGATGGTGTTGATAGTTTTACAAATGACGAGATGTACAAATCCTTACTTCACAGGAAAGCCCTGGGAAGAGATTCGAAAGGCTTTAGGCCCTAGGATCCCAAATCAATAGATTGGTAAAGGTTCAATGAAGAAATTCGGTAAATTGGCAAGCCTCATGGCTGTCATTGCTGTTTCGGCTGTCGTGCTTTCCGGTTGCTCAGCTCCTGCTGACTCGGGAACTAAGACTGTCAAAATCGGCGCCACTTTCCCAGTACTAGACGCATTCCTACAGAAGGTTGCTGACGGTATGCAGAAGGAAGCCACCGCTGACGGCGCAAAGCTAACTGTTGTTGCAGCTGACAACAAGGTGGACACCCAGCTAAGCCAGGTAGAGAACTTCATCTCTCAGAAGGTTGACGCAATCCTTGTAGTCGCCGTTGACACCAGCGCCGCTGGCCCAATGACCGACGCTGCAAAGGCTGCCGGCATCCCTATCGTTTACGTAAACCGTAACCCAAGCCAGACTGGCGTGCCTTATGTTGGTTCACAGTCTCTTGTTTCGGGCACCTTAGAAATGACTCAGCTAGCCAAGCTTGCCGGTGGCAAGGGCAACGTTGTAATCATGGAGGGCGAAGTTACCAACGAAGCCGCTCTAGACCGCACCAAGGGTTGCAACGACGTTGTAGCTCAGAACCCAGGCATGAAGGTCGTAAAGACTGCTGCTGCAGACTGGGACCGCGCTAAGGGTCAGGCTCTAATGGAAAACTGGCTACAGTCAGGTGTTAAGTTCGACGTTGTTTGTGCAAACAACGACGAAATGGCGCTAGGTGCTATCAACGCACTTAAGGCTGCTGGCAAGAAGCTAGGTGCTGGTGGAGTTCTAGTTGGTGGCGTTGACGCTACTGCAGACGCTCTAGCATCACTAGCTGCTGGCGAAGAAGCAACCACAGTGTTCCAGGACGCTGGCGGCCAGGGTGGCGGCGGAGTTAAGGCTGCGATCGACCTAGTAAACGGCAAGAAGGTTGCTGACTACGTTGACGTTCCTTACCAGCTAGTAACCCTAGACAACATCAATGACTTCAAGGGCAAGTAACTCGAAGTTGTAATACTGAAGTTGGTCGGGTGGGGCAACCTGCCCGGCCAACTTTTCTAAGAACCACAAAAATGAAAGAAGTAAAAAATGGGTGAGTACATCGTAGAGATGAAAGGCATCACCAAGAGATTCCCCGGTGTTTTAGCTTTGAACAACGTTCAGTTGAATCTCCGACCTGGCCTAGTCCACTCACTAATGGGCGAAAACGGTGCAGGTAAATCAACACTAATGAAAATCCTTGCCGGCGTTTATACGCTCGATGAAGGTCAAATTCTCCTAAACGAGAAACCTGTAAAAATGTCTGGCCCCTTAGATGGCTTGGCAAACGGAATCTCCATGATTCACCAAGAACTTATGTTCATCCCAGAACTTTCTGCAGCTGAAAACATCTACCTTGGTCGTGAGCTACGAACCAAGGCAGGATTAGTTAGTAAAAAGCTAATGATTGAAGCGACCCAGAAAATCTTTGATCGCTGGAATATCAATATCGACCCATCAGCGCAAATGAAGACTATGAGCGTGGCACAGGCGCAAATGGTGGAGATCGCCAAGGCGATTGCTTTCAACTCGAAGATCATCATCATGGATGAACCAACTTCGGCAATCACTGAACGTGAAGTAGCCCGACTTCACGAAATGATTCGCGACCTTCGCAAGGCTGGAACCGCGATTGTTTACATCACACACAAAATGGACGAAGTTTTTGCGATCTCAGATGAAGTAACCGTGTTCCGTGACGGCACCTGGGTTGCCACGGAAAAGGCTTCCAAAATGGATCGTGACAAGCTTATTTCGCTAATGGTTGGCCGTGAACTTAACCAACTCTTCCCTAAGGTGGAGGCTGAAATCGGTGAAGTCATACTTGAGGTGGAAGGTCTGAATCGTGGCCGGCTTGTAAAGGATGTCTCCTTTACCGTTCGTCGCGGTGAAATCCTCGGTTTTGCTGGTCTAATGGGCTCTGGGCGAAGTGAGGTACTTGAGACCGTTTTCGGTATCTACCCTTCAGAGTCTGGAACCATTAAGGTCAAAGGCAAAGAAGTAAAGATTCGCGAGCCACACCAGGCAATTTCGGCTGGGCTGGGTTTGCTAACCGAAGATCGCAAAAAGACAGGCATCATGGGTGTCTTATCGGTTCGCGACAACATGTCTGTAGCTGCACTGGACCGATTCTCTGTGATGGGTGTACTTCGCCGACCAATGATTGATCGAGAGTGCGAGGACCAGCGTCAGGCTTTGGCACTAAAGACTCCATCACTAGAGCAACAGATTCAAAACCTTTCAGGCGGTAACCAGCAGAAGGTCTTGCTTTCCCGATGGTTGCTTACCGACCCAGACATCCTGATCATCGACGAACCTACCCGTGGTATCGACGTTGGTGCTAAGTCTGAAATTCACCGCCTCATGGGCGAGCTTGCAAAACAAGGCAAAGCAATCATTATGGTTTCATCGGAGATGCCCGAGATTCTCGGTATGAGCGACCGCGTTGTCGTTATGTGTGAAGGTCACTTGGTTGGAGAAGTTAGCCGCAAGGAAGCAACACAGGAAAAGATCATGGAACTTGCAACCCGTTTCGCCGACGAAGCCGTTGCGTAAGAACAAGGAGAAAAGAAAATGAGTAAAGTAACTACAAACACCGAATCGCTCCCAGTGGTAGCTTCAAAGAAGTTCGACATTGGGCATTTTGCTCGCACCTACATGATTGTCGGTGTTTTGATTCTGTTCGTTGCAGCGCTGGCAATCTTGACACAGGGTAACTCGATCGACCCTCGTAACTTGGTAAACGTTATCCGACAGGTATCTGCAATCGGAATCATTGGCGTTGGTATGACCTTCGTGATTATCACCCTGGGTATCGACCTTTCCGTTGGCTCGATACTCGGGCTTTCGGCAGTGGTCGCAGCTAGCTTGGCCCAAGTCCCGGGTGGCTCGCTGGTGAAGTTTCAGGGAGTTGACGTTCCGGTATGGGTGGCAGTTTTTGCCGGCTTAGCAGTTGGTGCGTTAGCTGGATTTACAAACGGTATTCTCATAGCAAAATTCCGCCTTGCACCATTTATTGCAACACTAGGAATGATGTCAATTGCGCGCGGTTTGGCTTACATCTATACCGGTGATGGTCGCCCTTTCTCAGGTCTAAAGCCAGAATTCAATGCCCTAGGTCAGGGCTACCTGATTCCAAACGCTAAGGTTCCGGAAAACGGTTTGTTCCCACTTCCAGTGGTTTTGTTTATTGCCGTTGCGCTTATTGCCACTTTCGTCTTGAGTTTCACCAAGTTCGGGCGTTACACCTACGCAATCGGTGGCAATGAGGTCGCTGCTCGCGTCTCTGGTATTCGCATACCTCGAGTAACTATCATCATTTACACCATCAGCGGTGTGCTTGCCGCATTGGCTGGTGTTTTGTGGGCAGCTCGTATTGGTTCTGGAAACTCAACTCTTGGTCAGGGCATCGAACTCGATGCTATTACCGCGGTTATCGTTGGTGGAACCAGCTTCAAGGGTGGTATCGGAAAGATTTGGGGCACTGTCGTTGGTGCATTACTTATCGGAACGATCAACAACGGACTAGACCTATTAAACGTTTCACCGTTCCTGCAAATCGTTGTGAAGGGTTGCATCATCATCATTGCAATCATTATCGACGAGCGTAAAAACTCTAAGAAAGCCTAATTTCCTCCTAAAAGAAGAGATCGGCTCAGGCGCTGCCTGGGCCGATCTCTTCTTTAAATAGTTCATCCCCCGAACGATAGGCGTTCGAGGGATGAACCTGACGAGAGGCATAAATCCTCTATAACTAACGTAACGCTTTTCACTTGCACGTGCTAATTCAAATGTGCGCTTTTGATAACTTTTTGGTAAATAATTACTTGCTCGTGCTAGCGCTATGCGCGAAGGGCAGGATCCCTGCGGGGCTTTGCAGTGCTGGAGCGCACGATCAATTGGGCCGGCGTGAGATAGGTCTCAGACAAGTACTTTTCCCCCTTGATGCGCGCCACTAAATCCGATACAGCATAGTGAGCCAAGTCTTCTGGTTCTTGCCTGGCGGTAGTGAGGTTCATGAACGGAAACTGTGCCACTGTGTCGTCGTAGCCAGTAACTGATACTTGTGCGGGAATCTTCACCCCGGCTTGAAGAAGTCGGTAACTTAAACCGAGAGCACTTTGGTCATTGTTGCAAACAACCGCTGTTGGTAGATTCCCTTTAAGTAATCGATTGGCAGCCTCACCGCCACCAATTTCGGCGAAGTCGCCCTCAACGTCTACTACCCTGGATTGAAGCTTGTGGGCATCCATCGCCGCCAAGTAGCCCTCAAGTCGGTATTCTGCGTCACGCATTTCGACCGCGTTTACATAAGCAATGTCTTTGTGCCCGAGGCTGATTAGGTGCTCGGTGACGGCAAAAATTCCTGCCTCTCCGTTCGATGAGACCATTCCAGCTCTAACCTGCTCAATGCGCCTACCAAGGCTTACTAGTGGAATTTCACGAGCGAGTTTCTGTAACCTACTCTGCGAAAGTTCCGAACCGGCAATAACAAGTCCTTCACAGCGATATCCCAGAAGTTCCTCAATTGCCTCGTTTTCACTGTGCGAAGGAGAAACAGCGCCTAGCACCAGGTTGAACCCGGCTTCCTTTGTCGATTTATACATGGCTGGCAAGATTCCCTGCATCGAAGCTTGATCAGCGTGAAACATGAATCCGATGTTGTTGGAAGAATCTCGGCGCAAGGACTGCGCCGCCAAGTTCGGTCGGTAACCGAGCTCTTTAGCCGCTGCACGGATTTTGGCAGCCGTTTCGGCGCCAACTCCTGGTGCGTCTCGAAACACCAAACCGACTAATTGTCTGGACACCCCGACCTTGGCAGCCACGTCCGCCATCGTTGGCATCGGCTGATCCGACTTCTCGTTAGAAGGCTTTTTTGACATACCTAAAAGTTTAGGTTGAAAATACTTCTGGCAAGATTGAATACATGTCTGAAACATTCTCAAAAGAAGAAAAAGCGGCAATGCGCGAAGCAGCCAAGGAACGCAAACTTCAACAAACCAGAGGTGAATCGTTAGCGGCAACCTTGGTTCTAATCGATTCGATGGTTCCTGCAGATCGCAAATTGGCGCTAGCCGTTCACGAATTGGCCGTTTCGGTGTACCCAGATTTCGAGGTAAAGACCTGGTATGGAATGCCGGCTTATTACAAGGATGGGCAAGTGGTTCTGTTCTTCCAAGACGGCGAAAAATTCAAGACTCGATACTGCACCCTGGGCTTTCAGCAGGCTGCGAAATTAGACTCTGGGTCACTCTGGCCCACCTCCTACGCCCTTACCTCATTAGATGCCAAGGTCGCTAAAGAAATTAACGCTCTAATCAAGCAGGCTGTGGGACTCTAGTTTCTATGGCAACAAAAACTTCAACGAGAAGTGGGTTTCTAGGGTTAATAGGTCCTGCTGTAGTCGCTGGGGTTGCCTATCTTGACCCAGGGAACGTTGCCACCAACCTAACCGCCGGAACCCACTATGGCTACTTGCTTCTATGGGTATTGGTCATCGCCAATCTGGTGGCTTGGCTGGTTCAATTTCTAGCGGCCAAGTTGGGGCTTGCCACCAATAAGAGCCTCTCGCGAATCATGGGCGAGCGCCTCAGGTCTCCGGCTGGTCGATTCCTCTACTGGTTTCAAGCTCAACTTGTAACAATCGCAACCGACCTCGCCGAACTCATCGGTGGTGCGGTTGCGCTTAACTTACTTTTCGGTTGGCCCCTATTAGCGGGGTGCATCACCACCGCAATCGTGTCAACCGGATTTCTGTATTTACAGGCCAATGGTTCTGGCAGGAGTTTTGAGTACCTGATCTTCGGAATGATTGTACTGACCGGTTTTGGTTTCATTTCGGCGATTACCTCGTGGACACCAATCGCCACCGACTTCTTAGGTGGCCTAACCCCTCGACTAGTCAATGAAGAGTCGGCAGTCATTGCCCTTGGTATCCTGGGAGCCACAATCATGCCACACGCCGTTTATGTTCACTCGGCGCTTTCTAGGGATCGACTCGGTTCTATTGCCGCAGGATTAGATAACCAACGCTTGGTACGAATCATCAAATGGGATGTCTCGTTAGCCATGGCAATAGCGGGGGCTGTAAACATTGCGCTCTTGGTTTTAGGCGCTGTGATTGGCATTTCTAATAAGAACGCCGACGTGATCTCCAAGGTTATGGATGAAATCTTCCACAACGGAGGCGCCACTTTCGCGACCCTTTTTGCTCTAGCCCTGCTTGCGTCGTCGTTAGCTTCCACTTCCGTTGGAACCTACGCTGGGGAGGTTATCTTCGACGGCCTGCGGATAAAGCGATCGGTGCCGCTGGTGATCCGCCGTTTGGTGACACTAGTTCCAGCGCTAATTGTGCTTTCGCTCGGAATTGGCGTTACCGATGTATTGGTGCTCAGTCAAGTGTTCCTTAGTTTCGGAATACCATTTGCCCTGTACCCTCTGATTCGACTCACATCTGATTCGAACCTGATGGGAAATTTGGTGAACGGCTGGTTCACCCGAATTCTGGGCTATGTAGTCGCAACTGGTTTATCGGTTTTGAACCTTTGGACGCTGTTTCTACTCTGGAGCTAGCGAATTGCCGCGGTAACGCCTGCCACAGGCTTTACCTTGACCCATTGGCCAGACTCGGCCGACTGTTCAACCGCGTTGCACACGGCTGCTGCTGAGACTGCATCGTTGATGTTGGAGTTGAGGTGCCTCGAGCCCACGAATGCCTCTAGGAACTTTCGCGCTTCGATTACTTTTAGATCGTCAAAGCCCATGCTCGTGCCGGCGCCGGGCTGGAAGTGGCCGAAGTCGCCGAAACCTGGGCTAGCCATTACTCGGGTGTAACCAACGAGGTCACCCTTGCGGCCAACTGCGATGTCTAGTTCGTTCATTCGCTCGAAGTCCCAGTGAAGCGATCCTTCGGTGCCATAAATCTCGAAATTGTATGAAGCACGTGGCCCTACCGATACGCGTGACGCCTCAAGTGTTCCCACTGCTCCAGCACCTACCGCGTTGTCGGCAAAACGAATCATCATGCCCGCATAGTCTTCGTTCTCAACATCCCCTAGTTCTCCGCCCTCGATTACATCGAAGTGCGTTCCCTTACCCATCTGCTGGATTGGGCGCTGCTTGATCACGGTGGAGGTCATGCCGGTCACGTCTGAGATTGGGCCAACTACGTACTGCACGAGGTCAACCAGATGACCCATAAGGTCACCTAGGACGCCAGATCCAGCTAGCTTTCGGTTGAAGCGCCATGACAGCGCCGCATTTGGCTCAGCTGAATAGTCGGCAAAGAAGGTTCCTCG
The DNA here is from genome assembly GCA_947447395.1 of Microbacteriaceae bacterium. Lineage (GTDB taxonomy): Bacteria > Actinomycetota > Actinomycetes > Actinomycetales > Microbacteriaceae > Rhodoluna. The sequence continues at coordinate 9,582 of CANFJH010000036.1, forward strand.
AATGTTGGTGATGCGGCCGATTCGACCCTCCGCGATTAGAGTCTTAGCTTTTTCAACTGCAGGTGCGTGGCGGTAGTTGAACCCGATGCTCGAGACGACACCTGCTTCGGTAGCTGCGACTTGAACTGCGGTTGTTTCTTCAACACCGCGCCCAACTGGTTTCTCTATCCAGAACGCCTTGCCAGCTTTGGCAGCTGCGATGCCGATCTCGGCGTGAAGGAAGTTTGGTGCACAAATTGAGACTACGTCGACGTTCGGGTGGTTTAGCACCTCGTGATAGTCGAGAGTCGACTCTTCGAAACCTAGGACGTCCTTGGCGTACTCGCCACGGCTCGGTTCGGTGTCGGCAGCGATCACCAAACGTGGCTTGATACCTAGCTCTGGGTAGACGACTGGAATAGCTTGATAAGCGCGAGAGTGAACCTTGCCCATCCAGCCCACGCTTACGAGTCCAACGCCAATTACTTTTTGCTCAGCCATTTACATAAACTCCATTGTCGGAACGTTCCATTTGTATTAACAATAAAACATTAGCAGAGGCTATTTGAGCTTGGTAGTTGAATCCCTAACAACAAGGCCTGGTTCAATAAAAATCTCTTTGCCTTGGTATTTCTTCAAAGCATCAGTATCGGTCAAGAGCCAAACAACCTGACTGATGATGCTCTCTTTGTCTTGATCGATTGAGGTAAGGCTGATGCGTTCCATCGAACTAAAGAAAGTGTTGTCATAACCAGTTACTGCAACTTTTACCTGTTTTCTAGCCAAGGCATCCTGCACACCAAAGGCCACGTTGTCGTTGAAACAAACGATGGCGCTCGGCTTAGACTTCAACGCCTGAAGCCCGCCAGCCACTCCAGATGTTTCGTGCCTGGTGTTACCGGTGGAAACTAGGTTGACTCGAATCTTGTGCTTTTTGGCCTGATTCACGAAGGCCGCTTTACGGTCCTCGGCAACCTTCTCGCC
>CANFJH010000037.1 GCA_947447395.1 Microbacteriaceae bacterium
GAGTTTCTGGGGAATTCCACTCTTCGTCGGTCATTAGGCCGCCTTGAGAGTTGTACCAACGAATTAGGTCAGTTCCAACCGAGGCCTGCTCAAAGTTTCCAAAATCCACAGGTCTGAGAGACGGGTTTTCCGCCCTAAGTTTGGTGAGATAGCTAAAGGTGGTCTCAAGTTCTTGTTGGAACTGAGTAAGTTCCCAATTCACCCAACTCAAAACGTTGTCCTGGCAGTATGCATTGTTATTGCCCTGCTGCGACTTGGCACGTTCATCGCCAGCCGTAATCATTGGAACGCCAGATGAGAAAAGTAGTGTGGCAAGCAAGTTACGCATCATCTTGTGTCGCTCAATCAGGATGCTCTCATCCGCAGGCAAGCCTTCGGCGCCAAAGTTGTAAGAGTAGTTGTTGCTGGTACCGTCGCGGTTTGATTCGCCGTTCATGTTGTTGTGCTTCACGTTGTAGCTGACTAGATCGTGCAGCGTAAAACCGTCGTGAGCGGTAACAAAATTGACTGTACCTACCGTGCCTTTAGAACCGTGGACTATGTCTTTTGAGCCGGCCAACCGTGTTGCCAAATCCGCAACGCCATTGCCGTAATGCCCACTATTTCTGTAGTTGGCAATGTCGCTCAACCAGAATCGGCGCACACTGTCTCTGTAGCGGTCATTCCATTCGCTGAATTCGTCTGGGAAATTACCGGTTTGCCAGCCACCTAGGCCAACATCCCAAGGCTCGGCAATTAGTTTTGCGGTTGAAATAATCGGATCCTCAATCATTCCGCGCAAAATCGGGTGATTTGGGTCGTACTGGTTATTTTCATCGCGAGCCAAGGTAGTCGCCAAGTCAAATCGGAACCCATCAATTTGCATTTCTTCGGTCCAGTAGCGAAGGGAATCTAGGACGAGGTCGACTACTCGCGGATTTGCAAAATTTAGAGAATTTCCGCAACCGGTTGTGTCGTGGTAATTACCTTGCTCATCAACACGGTAGTAGGAGGCGTTGTCGATGCCTCGGAACGAATGTGTGAGTCCGCGGTTTCCACCTTCGGCGGTGTGGTTGTAAACGACATCAAGAATTACCTCAATGCCGTTTCGGTGAAGTTCTCGAATCATGGTCTTAAATTCGCGCACTATTGTTTCTGGACCTGCGGCAATTGCCGATGAACTTGCATAGCGGTGGTGCGGCGTAAAGAAGTTTATGGTGTTGTAGCCCCAGTAATTTATGAGGCCCATGTTCATCAATCGCGGTTCAGAGATAAACATTTGAACCGGTAGAAGTTCTACCGAAGTAACCCCAATCTTCTTGAGGTGTGCGATTGTCGAGGGGTGAGCCAAGGCAGCGTAGGTTCCGCGAAGTTCATCTGGAAGTTCAAGATTTCCTCGCGTAAGGCCACGAGCATGAGCCTCGTAAATGACAACTTCACCCATGGGAATGTTCGGTTTGGAAACGCCTTGCCAATCAAAAGTGCGGTCGATGACCACGTTGTGGAAATCTCGCGGCCCTTCGCGAACTACTCCGCGGGCATAGGGGTCAATCAAGTCAACCTCAGGGTTAAACCCATCTCGCAACGAATCGGGTCCGCCTACCTGAATGGCATAGTGAACTCCGGCAACAATTTGCTCGCTTGAGACTTCCCAAATGTCGGCTTCGCCTCTTGAACATTCCAAAACGGCAATTTCCGTTTTTGGTTCCTTTGGGTCAAGAATTACAAAGCGAACGGCGGTGGCATTGGCTGAATAGAGCCTGAAGGTTCCACCGCCATCGTGCAAGTTCACGCCGAGCGTGGTTGATTGCATCGTTGGGGTTTCAGGCATGAAGAAAAGCCTACTCGTCTGCGGGTTTCCATCACGCTAAGAGTAAGCATCAAAAGTAGGCTAGATAAATGACCATTTATCTTGACCATGCAGCAACCACGGCAATTTATCCTGCCGTGGCAGCAAGGTTGGTTGAAGATATGCAAAAACTTGGCAACCCATCTTCGATTCATTCGCTTGGCCAGTCGGCTAGAGGAATGCTTGAAAGCGCCAGGGAAGACCTTGCCGGTGTTCTCGGTTGTGATCGCAACGAAGTTATCTTTACTTCCGGCGGAACCGAAGCAGACAATCTAGCTATTAAGGGTTTGTACTGGAAGGCCACCAACGTAGATCCACAGCGGAACATTATCGTTTCTGCCTACACCGAACACCACGCTGTGATTGATCCCATTGAATGGCTAGAGAAGTTCCAGGGGGCTAGAGTTCACTGGCTTGGTGTTGATGAACGTGGTGTTCTCGACCTAGCCGAATTGGCAAACTTCCTTGCTGAAAATTCTTCGCAGGTGGCACTCGTTTCTCTGATGTGGGTGAACAACGAAACCGGCGTTTTGAATGATATTGAACGTGTTGTTCAGATCGCTTCCTCCTATCAAGTTCCGGTCCACACCGACGCAGTTGCCGCATTTGGTCACACGAAGGTCGTTTTCTTACCAGGGCTAACCGCCATGAGTCTCAGCGCCCATAAGGTTGGAGGGCCGGTAGGTGTTGGCGCGCTTATTGTCTCTCGTGCGGCCAAGATGATCTCTGTTCAACAAGGCGGAGGGCAGGAAAGAGATCTCAGAGGCGGCACCATGAACGCACCGGGGGCAAGAGCTTTTGCTTCGGCAGCAGTTCTAAGTGCGGCGAAGGTCCACGACGAAGCTGCCTCTAGGCAGGTGCTTTTGGATTACTTGGTTGAAGAAGTCTCCAAAGCAATTCCAAGCGCAAGGTTTTCGCGTGGGTCTGCGCCAGGCATCCCAGACTTAGCTCATTTCACCTTCCCCGGTTGCTCTGGTGATTCAATGCTGTACCTCTTTGATCAGCAAAACGTTTGTGTTTCAACCGGCTCGGCTTGCACAGCCGGCGTTGCCAGAGCGTCGCACGTGTTATTAGCCATGGGGCGAAGTGAAGAAGAGGCCACCGGAACCCTCAGAATTTCTCTTGGTCGCGACACCACGAGAAGCGAAATTGACGAATTTCTGGCAACTCTACCTGCAGTTCACGCAGCCGCACTAAAAGCCGGCCTAACTGCCTAACCCAAAGGGTAAAATCGACCTATGAAGGTTTTAGCTGCAATGAGCGGCGGCGTAGACAGCGCCGTGGCAGCGGCTAGGGCGGTCGATGCCGGTCACGAAGTCGTTGGAGTTCACCTTGCGCTCAGCAGAAACTCGGGAACGCTGAGAACGGGTTCTCGTGGTTGCTGCACAATTGAAGACTCCATGGACGCTCAGCGTGTATCTGCCCTGCTAGGAATTAAATACTTCGTTTGGGATTTTTCGGAACGCTTCAAAATGGAGGTAGTAGACGACTTCATTCAGGAATACGAAGCCGGCCGAACCCCTAATCCCTGCATGCGATGCAACGAACGTATCAAGTTTGCGGCGCTACTGGAAAAGGCTCTAGCGCTCGGCTTCGACGCGGTTTGCACCGGTCATTACGCAACGCTAGAAGAACACGATGGAAATCTCGAACTGCATCGTTCTCCTGCCACAGCTAAAGATCAGTCCTATGTTTTAGGTGTTCTGACAACCGAACAGTTGAAGCACGTACTATTTCCGATTGGCGCCGAAAGCGACAAGGCAACCATTCGCCAAGAAGCAGCCGATCGAGGTCTAGCGGTTGCGCAAAAACCTGACAGTTATGACATTTGCTTTATCCCGGATGGTGATACTCAAGGTTGGCTTGGAGAGAAGCTTCAAGAAGAACCTGGCGACATCGTAGATCGAAACGGAAGAAAAGTCAGTAGCCATACGGGTACTCACAACTTCACCGTTGGCCAACGCAAGGGTTTGCATATCGAGCAGCCAGCAAAAGACGGCAAACCACGCTACGTCCTAGAAATCAAGCCAGCTACCAGAACCGTGGTGGTTGGTCCGCAGGCAGCTCTGGCCATCAAAGAGCTTGGTGGCCAGCGATTCACCTGGTGCGGAGTTGCCCCGCAAAATCCTGAAATCCCGTTTGAGGCCGAAGTGCAGGTTCGCGCTCATGCTGAGCCGGTTGCCTGCACCGCAATGCTTCGAGATGGTGAACTTATGGTGATTACCCACGAACCAATTCTTGGGGTTGCGCCAGGTCAAACGGCCGTGATCTATGTCGGCACGCGCGTCCTAGGACAGTTCACAATTGACCGCACAGTGTCCGCAGTTTCACCAGAGTCAGACGAATGAACCACGACGAAGCCAAAAATCGCGTCGATGAATTAGTTGACCAAATCAACTCTCACCGCCGCGCCTATTACGAAGGCAACACGGTACTTATTTCCGATGCCGAATACGACGCCTTGATCGTAGAGCTCGAACGCCTTGAACTGAAGTTCCCAGAACTGATTACCGGAGATTCGCCGACCCAAACGGTTGGTGGACAGGCAAACCAAACCTTCGCGCCGGTCACTCACCTGGAACGCATGATGAGTCTCGATAACGTGTTCAGCAAAGAAGAACTTGCGGCCTGGATTGCCAAGACCCCGGCAAAGCGATACCTGGTTGAACTAAAAATTGACGGTTTGGCAATCAACCTTCGCTATGTCAACGGCCAGCTCGTTTCGGCCGCAACCCGCGGCGACGGCGTGGTTGGTGAAGACGTAACCGCCAATGTGAAAACGATCAAATCGATTCCGCAAAGGCTTTTGGGAGATAACCATCCGGAAGTTGTTGAAATCCGTGGCGAGATTTATTTCCCCGTAAAAGAGTTCCAAGAACTAAACGCCAGGCTGATTGACGAGGGTAAGGCGCCTTTCGCCAACCCTAGAAACTCAGCTTCTGGTTCACTGCGCCAAAAGGACTCAAAGGTTACGGCAAGTAGGCCCCTGCAAATGCTGGTTCACGGTATTGGCGCTTGGAATCAGGGTGAGGTTCAGAACCAGTCTGATCTCTATGGCGTGCTCAAGGGTTGGGGCCTACCAACCAGTAGTCGTGTAAGGGTGCTTGAGACCACCGAAGAGGTTGTCGGTTACATAGACGATTTCGAGAAGCAACGTCACAGTCTGGAACACGAGATCGATGGTGTGGTCATCAAGGTAGACGACCTAAACGAACAGCGAGAACTTGGTTTCACATCTAGGGCGCCGCGTTGGGCAATCGCCTACAAATACGCACCAGAGCAGGTCAACACGAAACTTCTAGACATCAGAGTATCGGTTGGCCGAACTGGCAGGGCAACTCCCTACGCAGTGGTTGAACCGGTCAAAGTCGCCGGTTCAATAATCGAGTTTGCAACTCTTCATAACCAGGACGTGGTGAAGGCGAAGGGCGTTTTGATCGGCGACACTATTGTGATTCGCAAGGCGGGCGACGTTATTCCGGAAATTCTCGGACCCGTAGTTGACCTTCGTGATGGTTCCGAGCGAGCTTTCGTGATGCCAACACAGTGCCCAGACTGCGGAGAAACCCTTCGAGCAATGTCTGAGGGTGACATTGACCTGCGATGCCCGAACTCGCAAGGTTGCCCTGCACAACTTCGGGAACGAATCGCTTTTATAGGTTCTAGGGGAGTGCTCGACATCGAAGCGCTTGGAGAAGTAACAGCGATTGAGCTCTGCAAAGGCATTCTCAGAGACGATGCCGAACTCTTTGCGCTAACCCAAGAACAACTAATGACGGCAGACTATTTCAAGAAAAAGGATGGCACCCCGGCCGAAGTCACGGGCAAGCTACTTAAGAATCTAGAAGATGCCAAGACCAGACCACTTTGGCGCATTCTCGTGGCTCTGAACATTCGCCATGTTGGGCCTGTTGCATCAAGATCTTTAGCAACCAATTTCGGTTCACTCGAAGCAATCTTTAGTGCCTCAAAACCAGATCTAGAAGCCATCGATGGTGTTGGAACCATCATCGCCGAAAGTCTTATCGATTGGTTCAAGGTCGAATGGCATCGCAATATCGTTATGCGATGGAATGAGTGCGGCGTGCAAACTGCAACCCCAGGTTTCCAGGGACCAGAAGCTTCCTCTGGCATTTTTTCGGGTAAATCGATCGTCGTAACTGGAACGCTGGTTGAAATGACTCGCGAGCAGGCTGAGGAGTCAATCATTGCCTTGGGGGGCAAGGCTTCAAGCTCAGTATCTAAAAACACCAGTTTTGTAGTCGCTGGGCCTGGCGCCGGCTCGAAGTTGGCGAAGGCAGAGCAACTCGGTATCGAGGTCATAGATGAAGCCGAATTCCTCAATCGGACTAAATAATAAAAAAGCCCAACCAAGTGGTCGGGCTTTTTTATTTGAAAAAATTATTCTGCGTTGGCCGCATTTTCGTCTGCTGCCACCATTGACTCGGTAGACATTAGGCCCTTGAGTGAGTTCAAGAAGTCTTCAATGTCTCCTCGCTCAGCCTTCATCTTGTTCAACCGGTCTTCGCTTTCGCGAATTGCGTTGTTGGCGAAGCTCTCTGCCTTGCGGGAAAGCATCTCTGCACGTCGACGCGACTGGTTGATGAGGTTGGTTGCGGTGCGCTGAGTGTCTTCAAGCTGTTGAGCAGAAGTTGCCTGAGCTTCGCGAGAAATACGGTCGGCTTCGCTCAGTAGTTCAGCGGCGCGGTTAGACGCATCGGTGAAGTTCGAGTTAGCTTCGTCAGAAACCTGCTGAGCCTGAGCAACAGCGTTCTGGTAAAGGCGAAGTGCCTCCTGCTCAGATTCGTCACGCTTGGTCTTTAGTTCGGCTTCAAGCTCAACTCGAGCCTGAGCGGTGCGCTGGCTTAGTTCGGTTGCAAGTGCACGAGCCTCTTCGGTTTCGCGGTGAACCTGGGCGCGAAGTTCGGCCGAGTAGCGTTCACCCTCAGACTTGATTGCGGCAGCTTCGCGCTGTGCAGTGCCAATCTTCTCAAGAGCTTCAGCTTCGCGGGCCTTAGCGGTGTTCAAGATTTCGTTGCTTAGACGTTCGGCTTCGATCTTTGATTCGGCTAGACGAGCCTCGGCTTCGGCAATTAGCGAATCGGCCTTTGCCTGAGCGCGGCGAGTTAGCTGTTCGCTTTCTGCCTTAGCGGTTTCGCGAACGCGGATTGCATCCTGGCCGGCGTCTGAAACAAGCTTCTTTGCCTGCTCTTCAGCAAGGCGTAGGGTGCTTTCAAACTGGGCGCCGAGCTCGGCATAACCAGGTGCAGACTTCTTCTTCTTAAGCTGTTCGTTCTCGTTCTTGAGCTGTTCAATTTCAGCCGAGGCGGAGTAGTTGTAGTCGCGAACGTGGTCAAGTTCGGTGCGGAGGTCGGCTACGACGCGATCTACCTCGTCTTTTTTGTAGCCACGCATTTCTGTGCCGAAGTTCTCTTCTGCCATGGAGGTGCTCCTACGTTTTGGGTCAAATTCTTTGGTCACAACTTTGGACCTATAAAGCAAAATCATACCCTTTTACATAGGAAAAACCTAGGTGAAGTAGACTTATGGCAACCCCTTAAGCATTGGTGAGAAAGCCTTTTATGTCTGAAATTACCCCCGACGTTGTTCGCCATTTGGCGGGTCTCGCTCGAATTGATGTCACCGACGCCGAAGTTGATCGGTTTACCGAACAATTAGGTTTGATCGTTGATTCGGCCGCAACTTTGAAGGCTGCAGTTGCCGGAGACGTCCCTGCGACCAGCCATCCGATTCCGATGAAAAATGTTTATCGCGAAGATGTAGTTTTGCCATCGCTTTCTCAAGAAGCCGCACTTTCCGGCTCCGCAGACTCAGAATCAGGTCGATTCCGCGTTGCTGCAATTTTGGACGAGGAATAGAAAATGACTTCGATTATTAAGAAAACTGCCAGTGAGCAGCTTGAGTTATTGCGTTCTGGTGCGATCACCTCAGTTGAACTTACCCAGGCTCACCTTGACCGTATTGCTGAGGTAGATGGCATTGTTCACGCCTTCCTTCACGTAAATGCAACTGGAGCACTAGCCACAGCGGCCGAAGTTGACCGCAAGCGTGCTGCCGGCGAAACCCTGCCAGCACTTGCCGGTCTGCCAATCGCGGTAAAAGATAACCTCACCACCATTGACGAACCAACCACAGCTGGTTCAAAGATCCTCGAAGGCTGGGTTCCGCCGTACGACGCTACTGTGGTGAGCAAGCTTCGCGCCGAAATGATGCCAATTCTCGGTAAGACCAACCTTGACGAATTTGCGATGGGTTCAACCACTCAATTCTCGGCTTACGGGCCAACTGCAAACCCATGGTCAACCGACCGAATTCCTGGTGGTTCTGGCGGTGGATCAGCTGCCGCGGTAGGCGCATTCATGGCGCCTCTCGCCATTGGTTCAGACACTGGAGGTTCGATTCGTTACCCGGCTGCCATGACTGGCACCGTGGGAACCAAGCCAACTTACGGGGCTGTGAGCCGCTATGGCTTGATTGCCCTTGGTTCATCTCTAGACCAAATTGGTCCGGTTGCCAGAAATGTTGCCGATGCAGCCCTGTTGCACGATGTAATTGCCGGACACGACGAACGCGACTCCACTTCACTTCCAGAGGACCTTGGTTCGATGGTTGAAGCTGCAAAGAACACTTCGCTTGCCGGTGTCAAAATCGGTGTGATCAAGGAGCTCTCTGGCGAAGGTTTCCAAGCCGGAATTCAGTCTCGTTTCAACGAAAGTATCGAACTATTGAAGGCTGCTGGGGCTGAAATTGTTGAAGTTTCTTGCCCATCATTCCAGTATGCAATTGCCGCCTATTACCTAATTTTGCCGGCAGAAGCATCGTCTAACTTGGCAAAGTTCGACAGCGTTCGCTTCGGTATGCGAGTGACTCCAGAAGGAAACCCAACCATCGAACGCGTAATGGCCGCTACCCGTGAAGCCGGATTTGGTCCTGAGGTAAAGCGCCGAATCATCCTAGGTACCTACGCTCTTTCCAGCGGTTACTACGACGACTACTACGGCAGTGCGCAAAAGGTTAGAACTCTAATTCAGCGAGATTTTGACGCTGCATTTGCAAAGGTTGACGTCCTAGTTTCACCAACTGCTCCAACTACGGCTTTCAAGCTAGGGGAGAAGATCGAAGACCCACTCGCGATGTATCTAAATGACATTGCAACGATTCCAGCGAACCTTGCCGGAATCCCAGGTCTGTCGCTTCCAAACGGTCTTGCCGATGAAGATCAACTACCTTCTTCGATCCAATTGTTGGCCAATGCTCGAGCCGAAAAGAAGCTTTACGAGGTTGGCTCGGTTCTTGAGAAGGCTCACGAAAATGTTTGGGGCAAGCGGATGATTGATTTCGCTCCCGAAGTAAAGGCAGGTGCTTAATGGCTAAGGCTGAACTAATGAACTACGAGCAAGCGCTCGACAAGTTCGAGGTCGTTATTGGTCTCGAGGTTCACGTTGAACTAAATACCAAAACCAAAATGTTCTGCGGTTGCCGCAATGACTTCGGCGACGAACCTAACACCAACGTTTGCCCGGTTTGTCTAGGTCTTCCTGGCGCTCTTCCGGTAGTGAACAAGCGCGCGGTTGAGTCTGCAATCAAAATTGGACTCGCAATCGGCTGCGACATTGCACCAAACGGACGCTTTGCCAGAAAGAACTATTTTTACCCAGACCTAGCGAAAAACTTTCAAACGTCTCAGTTTGACGAGCCGATCGCTTTCGAGGGTGGTGTTGAAGTAGAGGTTCCATCAGGGAACACCTACAAGATTGACATCGAGCGCGCTCACATGGAAGAGGACGCCGGAAAGCTGACTCACGTTGGTGGCAACACCGGGCGCATCCAGGGTGCTGAATTCTCGCTAGTTGACTACAACCGTGCCGGAGTTCCGCTTATCGAAATCGTGACCAAGCCTGTTTATGGCGCTGGTGCAGAGGCTCCAGAATTGGCTGCGGCCTACGTTCGTTACATTCGCGAGGTCGTCAAGGCTCTAGATGTTTCGGAAGCTCGAATGGAGCGCGGAAACGTTCGCTGTGACGCCAACGTCTCTCTTCGACTTCACGGCGCCGAGAAACTCGGAACTCGAACCGAAACGAAGAATGTGAACTCACTTCGATCGATTGAGCGTGCAGTTCGCTACGAAATTCAGCGACAGGCCCACATTCTTGCCAACGGCGGAACTATTACCCAGGAAACCCGTCACTGGCACGAGGATAAGGGCACCACGTCTGCTGGTCGCCCGAAGTCAGATGCCGATGACTACCGTTACTTCCCTGAGCCAGATCTAGTTCCTGTGGCTCCATCGAAAGAGCTCATCGAGCAGCTTCGTTCGGAACTTCCGGAAGACCCTGCCACTAGACGTAAGCGTCTACAAGAAGCCTGGGCCTTCAGTGACCTTGAGTTCCGTGATGTTGTGAACTCTGGGCTTCTAGACCAAATCGAAGAGACCGTTTCGGCCGGCGCTGCGCCACAAGC
>CANFJH010000038.1 GCA_947447395.1 Microbacteriaceae bacterium
CCATGCTCGCAGAGCAAATTACCAAACTCATCACTGATCAGAAGTTGCGTAACGAACTTTCGCAAACCTCGCTGCTTTATTTTGACGGCCTAGGGCGAGACCGCGTCGAAGAGTTTCTTCGAACCAGCCGCTAACTACTTTTGACGGCCGCGAAAGTGGTCCATGGTTCGGTTGACACCGAAAAAGTCGGTGACCGCATCGAATGCTCGAACTGGCAAAATTCTGGTTACCGGAATAACGTTCACAAACTTTGGTAGCACCAGTTGGGCTTTACCCTTCTCAACCGATGCGATGATTTTTGCCGCAACCTTTTGCTCTTCCAAGATTGGCAGCAGCCACGGGAACTTGGTCTGAACACCATCGAACATGCCAGTACCGATGTAGTGAGGGCAGACCGTTAGTGTGTTCACCGAACTACGTTTCATTCGAAGCTCGGAACGAAGTGATTCCATGAAACCGAAAGCAGCGAATTTACTTGCCGCATAGTCGGTGAGTTTGGCAACACCCAAAAGGCCAGAAGCGCTGGAGATGGTGACCACGCAACCACTATTTGCTTGAACCATAGCTGGCAAGAATGCCGCGGTCATCCAATAGAGGGATAGCACGTTCACCTTGTAAGTTCGCTCGATCGATGCCGGGTCCAGATCTAAAAACCAGTCTCCGGAGACTACGCCGGCGTTATTAAATAGCACATTCACTGCCCCAACTTCGAGGGCTAAATGATTCACGGCTTCACGATCGGTGATGTCGATCTGGTGAGCCTCGGCTGAGCCACCCATTTTTGTAATTTCAGTCACAACTTTTTGGGCGCTTTCAAGGTTCAGGTCCCAAACAATGACGTGAGCGCCTTTTGCTGCAGACTGCAGAGCAAGTTGGCGTCCTAGGCCGGAAGCACCTCCGGTAATTAAGACCCGAGCTTTATTCAATGCAACTTTGTAAGTCATGAAATGCGATTCCAGATTCCTAGTAGACGCGAAACCAACTTGGCAAACGCTTCGTTGGTCTGCTTGCCGATTGGGGCAATACCGATGAGTCGTTGAACGGCGATGGTCTGAGGTTGGGTGTATTTCAGCAAACCCTGACGACCGTGACGACGACCAACACCGGAGGTCTTCATTCCGCCCATCGGGGCATCGTGCGAAGCAAAACTTGCGCTAAACCCTTCGTTTATGGTGACAGTTCCCGATTCAATTTGGGTTGCGGCGAGAGTGGCAGCAGCCCCTCCCCAAATGCTTGAGTTCAAACCGTAGTCGGTGTCGTTCGCTCTGGCAATAGCTTCGGCATCGTCCTTGACCTTGTAAACCGCAACCACAGGGCCGAAGGTTTCACCGCGGCCAAGTTCCATCGAATCTGAAACGTTGGTGAGGATTGTCGGCTCAAAGAAAGTTGGTGCGATGTCTGGCCGAACTCGACCACCGGATTGCAACTTGGCACCCTTGGCGATTGCGTCGGTTACCTGGTCGCGCACTCGCACAAACTGCTTATCGCTGATCAGTGGCCCCATGTCGATGGCCCAGTCTTTAGCGTCGCCAAGCTTCATCGATTCGGTGGCTGCCACGAACTCTTTCAAGAATTCGTCGTAGTGGGCTTCAACAACGTAGAGCCTTTCGATGCTCACGCAAAGCTGACCGCTGTTTGCAAAGCAAGCCCGGACGGCGCCGGGCGCAGCCTTTGGAACATCGGCGTCGGACAAAACGAGCATCGGGTTCTTGCCACCGAGCTCACCCGAGAAACCGATCAGTCGCTCGGCGCACTGGGCTGCCACAATTCGGCCAGTTGCGGTTGAGCCGGTGAACATGATGAAGTCAGCGGCATCGATTAGATCTTTTCCGTGCACCCGGCCACCGCCGTGAACAATCGAGACCACACCCTCAGGAACACCAGCCTCAAGCATTAGTGAAAGCATTAGGTCTGCTGACTTCGGTGTCAGTTCATCGGGAACCAAGACCACGGCATTGCCGGCAATCACGGCCGGAGCAACATCGGTCGATGGAAGTGTGAACGGATAATTCCACGGGGTGATAACGCCAATGACACCGATAGGTCGGTTCACCTCAATGGTCTTGGTGAGAATTGGGAAGGCGCCTCTGCGTCGCTTCGGTTTGAGAAGTTTGGTGGCATGGCGTCCGTAGTAATGAGTCAACTGGGTTGTATCGAGAACCTCTTCAAATGCACTCAAGCGGTTCTTGTGAGTCTCGTCCTGCAAGACGTCCATGATCTCAGCTTGTCTCTCCAGAACAAGTTTTGAGAACCTGCGGAAAACCGCAGCACGTTCAGACGTTGGAACCTTTGCCCATTCGCCCTGCGCCTTACGCGCCTTGGCAACCACGTTGTTGATCATGGTCAAAGACTACCCAATTAGCTCTCAGGTTGAGTTGTTAAGATTGGGGAATGAAACTCCGGGGAATACTTACAGTTGGCGTCATGATCTCGGCACTCTTGATCGGCGCACCTGCCACTGCCCAGAACCAATCTGGTGACCTCTTTAGTGCGACCTCGGTTAGTCAAATCACAATCTCTCTAACGAACAAGTCGGCGAACCAACTCGTGAGCAAGCCGAAAACCGGCGTCGCCGCCACTTTCGACCTTTCGAACGCCGCCGGCGGAATGAAATTCACTAACCTGCCAATCGACATGCACCTGAAGGGCACCAGCACGCTTCTTCAAAACCCAAATATTTTCACCAACCGCCCGAGCATTCGCGTGAAGTTCAAGCTAGATGGAAAGCTAAAGTTACCGTTCCTCGGCACACTAAAGTCGCTCACCCTAAACTCAATGACCCAGGACGCCTCAAAGATTCACGAGTTCTCTTCCTACAAGCTCTACAACGCAATGAACGTGCCAGCACCGCGCGTTGGCTACGCACACATCGTGCTCAAGATCGGTGCCAAGAACTACGACAAGGGCCTGTTTGCGATCATCGAACCATACGATGCAACCTTCCTGGCAAATAATTTCCTAACCGGAACGCAGCACCTTTACGAAAACTGCAACCACTTCACCGACATCACTCGACCTGGTGCAACCAAGGGTGGCGAGACCTGCACCGCGACCTCACTTTTCGAACCTAAGGTTGGTTGGAAAAAGAACCCCAACAAGCTCGACCTAAAGGCACTGGTTGCCGTTCAGAAATTGTCAAAAAATTCCGACTGGTGGCTTGGCATGCAGCGCTACACCGATCGCAGTGAACTCATTCGCATGTGGGCAGTCGACAACTTCGTTGGCGCATGGGACAGCTATTCTGGTGCCATCATCAACAACTACTTCTTGCGTTCAGACAACATGGGCGTATTTTCGATGCTCCCCTTCGGAACCGACGAAACCTTTGAGTACAACTTCAAAATGGATGCTCTGGCTATTGGCTACCCGCTGATTTACAGCAACTTCAAAATTCAAACCAAGGGACGCGGCTCAATGTTTATGCGTTGCCTGCGCTATCGTCCTTGTTTAAATGAATACCTGGACGACCTGGTTGCAACGAAAGCCGCTGCCAAGAAGATCAACCTGATCGGTCAAATGAAGCAGGCAAGCCAATTGGTCAGTAGCGTTTCCGGTGGCGGTTCACCAGGCATGCAACAGTTTGCTCAGAATTGGATTAGTCGTAAGGGCGCCGAAGTTTCAGCACTTCTCAAGAAATACAATCGCTAGGCAGCGAATTTGGGGTGGCGCTGAACCAGCCAGTTCATGGCGATTCCAGCGGCTAGGAAAACAACACCCATGATGGCCCAACCCACTACGCCCAAACCGATGGCCATGGCCGTAACGTAGAGCGGTCCAAAGGTTCCGCCTAGACCCCAGCCGATCGAATAAACACCTTGGTACTGGCCCATGTGTTTTTCAACGGCCAACTCAAAACCGATGCTCCACGAACCAGCCGCCGAATAGAGTTCGCCGAATGTGTGCACAACCATACCGATTGCCAAAACCGTAGCCGAAACCCAAAGGCTTAGCCCAGCGGCCCAGCTGTAAATGAGGCAAGACAAGAGAAGGTAGGCAGTTCCAAGTCGGAACTTTTTCACACTTACCTTGATGTCTCCGGTTCCGCGACTCAGACGAATTTGAAGCACGGTGACAATTACGGTGTTGATTACAAATAGCACCGAGACCCACCATTTTGGAACCACGGTGTAGTGCAAGATCCACAGTGGCAGTGCCACGCCCTGAATCACGAAGTGCAGCGAGACCACGCCATTCAAAATCGTGGCGGCTAGGTAACGCCAGTCTTTGAGTGCCACTAGAGAAATAGATTCACCCTTGTGAATCGTTGGTGGAATGTGCGGCAATCGCAAGATGAAAGTGGCTGCCCAGATGAACATTAGGAAATCGAGCCCGATGGTGAGCTGGTAGGCGATCGGGGTGTTGAGCCAAAGCGCGACTCCGGCAATCACCGTGCCAAGGGCAATACCAAGGTTTGCCATTGCGCGTTGAGCCGCGCGAATAGTTACTCGGTCTTCACCGCTTCCCATTGTTGAGATCACCGTGGAGGTCGCATTGTGGCCCACGGTGCCAGCCAGAGAAACCACTACGTTGATTGCTAGGAGCGACCAAAAGTCTCGAATGAAAATGAGGGGTAGAAGAGCCAAACCTTCGAGAACGTGAGCCATGAACAGAACACGCTTGGCACCAAATCGGTCCGCGACAATTCCTGCAGGAACGGTGAACAGAAGCGAAATCAAACCTCCGGCTCCGAGCGCGATCGAAACCTGAATTGGCGTAAGTCCAACGACCAGAGTTATGTAAATAACCTCGATGGTCATAAACAAACCGGTGCCAACTCGGCTGATCAGGGTTTGCCAAGAAATTGCGCGAACGGACAGTTCGTTACGCAGGGCACCAAGGCCAAGTTTTGAAAGTAGGTAGCGCATCAGTTGATATTAAAACTGTCCAGGATGTGGCCGTCGGTGTTTCTATAAATACCGGTGAGCTGTGATGCGTTCACATATAGAAACAGTGCTCCATAGGTGTGGTCATTGCAACCGGTGCTGCCATAGATTAACTTTTTACATTTGTAGAGCGGTGCGCCGCCGGTGCCATCTACTACATAGGTGATTCCGGCCCGATTGACTCGCTCATAGGTGTGGTCGTGACCACTCAATACCAGGTTGGCACCCATGCCGGCGTAATCCCACTGGTAAACCTTCGTGGAACCATGACGACTAGAGGAAAAAGGCGGGTGGTGCAAAACAACCACTTTGAACTTTGCGTCGGAGTCTAGAAGTTCTTGCTTGAGCCAGGCCAGCTGCTTTGTGCGAACAGATGGTGTGGTCAGACCTGCGCTACTATCCAAAATAAAAAAATCTACTCCGGATTCGGCGTGGTAAACATAGGTTCTGGCACTGGCATCGATGCCAAAGAACTTATCAAAGCGTTCGATACCAACCAGGTAATCGTGATTTCCGGTCGCAGCCACAATCGGTTGACGATAGTACTTTCGAACCTCTTTTTCATAGCTCGACTTGGTGTAGTTGTTATCGCCCACGGTCAGCACGAAACTTGGGTGCTGTGAATTCACCATTTTTGAAACTCGAAGTTCGGCGGGCTTGCCACTTCCGAAGTCGCCCACAACCGCAATCACCTGAGGGTTCACGGTGTAATCAGGCGTGGCTGCTACGCCGAGAAAACCAGCACAGCCAGGTAGCCCGAGCGATGCCGCAACCAAGGCTAGCGACACCAAAACTCGAGAAAGGGGCTTCATATGTTTTGAGTTTAGTTGTCGGGAAATTTAGAAAGATAAATGTTTGAAGATTGCATAGGGAATGTTACGAACTACAAACATAATCACGCGCCACAGCGACGGAGCGTAAATTACTCGACGCCCCGATTCCAACCCGCTCACAATGGTTTTCGCAACGCTTTCGGGGGTGGCCTTGCGAGCGTCGTGGTCCACGGTCATTGGGGTTGCGGTAGGGCCTGGCTTAATCAGGCTTACTGTCACAGCGGATTTGGCAAATCTTTGCTGCAGACCCTGGCAGTAAATTTCAATCAGCGCCTTGCTGGCACCGTAGCTGTAGTTGTAGGCGCGGCCGCGGTCGCCGGCAACAGATCCAATGACTCCGAGTGTTCCGCCGCCTTGCGTCTCTAGATGATCTGCAAACTCCTCGGCCACTAGGGCCACGGAAACCGCATTCAACTGAAGTTGCTGCTGCAGGTAGTCAAGGTCTGCCGAGGCTTTTGGCTGGTTCGTGAGGGAACCCTGCGCAATTAGTGCCAAGTCAACTTTTGAAGTGAAAACCTTCGCCGACACCGCCCGAATTGAGTCGGTCGATTCAAAATCAAGTTCTACAGTTTCAAAAACCGATGTCGGAAACCGGATACGAAAATCATTGGCCACCGCGCCCAGTTTGGAAAGCGATCTTCCAACCAGAACGAACTCGTGCCCGCCTTTTTCGGCATAAACCTTTGCCACGTTTTGAGCGATAAGCGAGGTGGCTGAAACAATGACAATTCGCATGCTAATCAATCACTCGCTTCGAGAAATCAGAAACACAGTTTGGATCTCGGTACTTAGAAAATTCAGCAATTCCAGGAAAGCCCTTCTGGAACATTTCTCTCGACATGCGTGCGTCCTTGCTTGGATTCAAAGTGCCACCCGCCTCGGCAACAATCTGGTCAAGTGATTGAAATAGCTTCTCGGTGCTGGCTCCCCGATTTGGAAAGTCCAAGGCCAAGGTGACTCCGTGCCTTGCGAACGATAAAAGGCCGGCCGGCGCTCGATCGGCAAAAGTCTTCAGAACTGCCAGGAAAGAACCCTGCCCAGAACGTCGAATCACATTCAGCATTTCCGAGGTCGCTTCCTCTGCGTGAGTCATTGGCACCACAGACTGATACTGGTAAAAACCCTTGGGTCCGTAAATTCGGTTCCAGTTAGCGATGCCGTCGAGCGGATAGTAAAAGTCGCGATAGTGAACTTCGCTCTTGCCTGCAGCCATCTTCTGGAGTTGGTAGTAAGCGGTGTTGAACACATTCAAACTCAGACGATTCACCAGCGAAAAAGGTGGGGTAATCGGAATCGAAAGACCGCTGCCAGCCTTCTCGGATTTGAAAGGGGTGTCTGAGGGATTTCCACGAGTGAATGATCCGCGCCCGGCCTTTGAGGTTGAACAGTCAAACCAAGAAACAGACGCCTGCCAGTTTTGCGTTTCAGTTTCTTCAGACAATTCGAAAAACTCCGCCAGTGAACCGTAAGGAATGACTTCAGCATCGAAGTAGGGGCCCTTGACCGAACGCAACTGAATGGCAATCTTGGTGATGAACCCGGTAAGCCCGAGACCTCCAATTGTCGCTCGAAAAAGTTCGGCATTCGAAGTCTTTGAACAGGTGAGAGTTTCGCCGTTCGAACGCAGCAGCTCCAGGCTCAGCACATGTTCACCAAATGTGCCAGAAAAGTGGTGATCCTTACCGTGAACGTCGTTGGCAACCGCGCCGCCAACCGTGACCAGCGAGGTTCCTGGAGTTACGGGCAGCATCCAGCCCTGCCGAACAAAGGTAGTTTGAATATCGCTAAGCAAAACTCCTGGCTCGCAAACCAAGACTCCCGTTTGCGGATTCCAGTCGATCATTCGGTTGAGCGAGAGGGTGCTGATAACTTTCGCGCCAGATACCAAAGCCACGTCGCCGTAGCTTCGATTATTTCCGGTGACGAGGTAGCTTCCCTGAAGGTCGCTGCTCGAAATTTCTGAAACCCAAAATGGGCTCTGGGTGAATTTCGGTTCGGCTCTTATTCCACCAAATGACTTGGTGGTCATACTTGAAAACCACCGTGGGCAGCTACCAGAGCCACAGCAACCAAACCGATGGTGACCAGGCTCGGTGCGTCCTTCATTAAGAAGATCAGTGGGTCTTGATTCATTTCACCGCGGTGAGCCTTGAACCACATTCGCCCAATCAGATAAAGCATGAACGGAATTGCCAGCCAACCAATTTCCGGCACCGCATACTGCAAACGAATTGCTGAACTGTCTAGGTACAGAGCAAAAATCAAAACTGCCAAGAAGGCAGAGGCAACGCCAAATGACTGAATTAGAGGAAGGTCTGAAACCGAATATCCGCGACCAGGTGCAGACGTCTTGCCGGTCTTTTGCACGGCCTCGAGTTCGGCGTATCGCTTTACCCAAGCCAAAGACAGGAAGAAGAAGACCGCAAACGCTAGAAGCCAGAATGAAAGCTGCACGCCTGAAGCGAGACTTCCCGCAACCAATCGCAACGTGTAAAGCCCAGCCAAAGTAATGCAGTCAACCAAGCTAATTTTCTTGAGCCAAAGCGAATAGGCAGAAGTCAAAACCAAATAGGTGATTAGTGCAACGAAAAACGGCAACCCAACCGTGTAGCCGAGAAGCAGACCGATAACTAGCGACGAGCCGGCAACAGATAGCGCTGTCCTAACACTCAAAGCCTTCGATGCCATCGGACGATTGCGTTTGATTGGATGTGCGCGATCGTTCGCCAAATCGAAATAGTCGTTCACAACATAAACCGAGGACGCAATCAGGCTGAAGGAAGTAAACGCAACTAAGAGGTTGATGAGCGAATCCTGAGGCAGTTGCAAGAAGTTGAAAGATGCCAGAACCGGAACGAACAAAAGTAGGTTCTTTGACCATTGAACAAGGCGCAGTTGTTTCACCCAAACAGACACAGTGTCGCCCGCGCTAACCTTTACTTTGCTCACCAAACTAATCTAGCGTTCATTTTTGACTCATCTCCAATAAGCCCAAGGAGCAGTGCCTAGAGCGCGAACGGTGGAGTTCCAATCCTCAGGGCTTTGAGTCGAAAGAGACTTTTTGCAGACGCTCAACAACGACGGGTAGGCCTCCTTAGCCCAAACCTCGTTGTAGTAATCGGCGCGGGTGTAAAGGTCGCAGATATGCACCATGCCGTTTCGTCTCAAATAAGGGCGAATGACGTCGCCGACAACTCGACTGTCTCGAATAAGGGCGAGATCAACCCCGTATTTTTCGACTAGCTCTCTGGTTATTCCAACCGTGGCTCCGAGGTGAGTGCCGAGCTTCACGGTGTCCAGGTTTGGAACGCCGGCATTAAACGGAAGCACACCGGAATCGCCAACCGCGATGGCCGAAACCTTGCCGGCTTTACTTAATGCATTTACGGCAGTGCCGAACCTGCCGTGCGATGCCAGCACCTTCGGGTAATAGGCAATCATTTGGTTCGCCTCTGGAAGTGATAGTAAAAACAACATGCTAATTGCCAGAGCCGGGGCAAAATACTTCACCCAGCGAGCACTTAGCGCAGCTCGGTTCTCCTTCAATGACACAACATAAAAAGCCAACAACACGAGTGGTGCAAAGGTCTGGTAACCAAACCTTGTTGCGTAGTTCATCATCAAACTTGA
>CANFJH010000039.1 GCA_947447395.1 Microbacteriaceae bacterium
ATATTTTTTACGGCGGGCGTACCCAGAATTTCCTTGGTCTGACCTTCGAATTGCGGCTCTGCCAAACGAACCGATACCACGGCGGTCATGCCGGCAAGAATGTCCTCTTTCTCAACCTTGTCGTTTCCAAGTTTGAGCTTTCGAGAATTTGCATCAATTTGAGCTCGCAGAGCTTTCATCAAGCCGGTTTCAAAACCGGAGACGTGAGTTCCACCCTTAGGAGTTGCGATGATGTTTACAAAAGACTTGAGTTCCGAATCGTAACCAGTGCCCCATCTAAGTGCTACTTCAACCTGGCAGTTACGTTCAACCTCGCGAGAAACCATGTTTCCGCTTTCGTCCAAAACTGGAACAGTTTCGCTAAAGGAACCATCGCCAACAATTCGCCAGGTGCTAGTAAGAGGAGTGTCTTTTGCTAGGAATTCTGCGAACTCAGATAATCCACCATCAAACTTGAACTTGTGTTCAACCGGTTCGGTTGGGCGCTCATCACGAACTGAAAGTGATAGGCCACTTACTAAAAAGGCAGTTTGTCTTGCCCGCCCGATTAGGTCATCCAACTCGAAATTGGCATCTTTTATGAATATTTGAGGGTCGGTCCAGTAGCGAACACGCGAACCCGTGATGTCCTTGCCCACCTTGGCGATTTCGCGTAACTTACTCTCGTTTTCGAAAGGCGTGAATTTGTTATCGGCCGAAATGCCGTTGGTGTCGTCGAAGACACCTGGCTCGCCGCGGCGAAAAGACATTGCGTATGTCTTACCGTCACGATCGACCTCTACATCTAGACGTGCCGAAAGTGCGTTCACAACTGATGCTCCAACGCCGTGTAAACCACCAGATGCGGCATAGGAACCGGATCCAAATTTTCCACCAGCGTGAAGCTTAGTGAAAACGACTTCGACACCCGTTAGACCCGTTTTCGGCTCAATGTCAACGGGGATTCCTCGAGCCTTATCTCGAACTTCAATCGAGCTATCTTTGTGAAGTATCACTTCGATGGTGCTTCCAAAACCGGCGAGGGCTTCATCAACTGAATTGTCGATAATCTCCCACAGACAGTGCATGAGTCCTCGTGAATCGGTGGAACCGATATACATTCCAGGACGTTTGCGAACGGCCTCCAACCCCTCTAGAACGGAGAGATGGCGGGCGGAATAATCGTTGGTTGGCACAAAGAAGATGCTAGCCGAGCCGATGCACTTGGGCGCTGACTGACACACTGCTAAATAGACTGATAGAACTATGAACAACCGACAGAGTCTGGGAAGTCTTCGCCGTGAGCTGCGCTTTTCAAAGTCGTTAATAAATAAGAATCTTGAAGAAGTTGGCTCGAGCATCGCCAACATAAAACCACTCGTTGAGTCATTCATGTCGCCATCAGGTCTTCTTGGTCTATACGGAAGTGAATTGCTTCAATTGGAGCGAGCTCTCGGACTTACTAGCGGAATCTTGGCAGTTGATTTGGTCGGTGAATTGATCGCTGTGAAATCCGTTCCAGCTGGTACTGGGGTTTCGTATGGCTACCTCAGTCAAACTAATCAAGAGACAAATCTTGGCCTAGTAGCAATCGGATTTTCCGATGGTATTCCCCGAAGCGCCACAAATAAATTTTCCGTGGACATCGATGAACAGACATTTCCGGCAATCGGCAGAGTAGCCATGGATCAGTGTGTAATCGATTTAGGCGAAGCTTCTCCAACGCCGGGCTCTGAGGTGTCGTTCTTCTCGCAAAACTATCCCCTTTCGGCCTGGGCTAAAGACTCGGGATTTACGGCACTAGAAATTCTCGGACGAATAACCGCCAGAGTATCAAGGACGTGGTCCGAATGAGCGTCAAGAAAATTGTCGATCTAACCGCTTACGAAGACAATTTGAAGACCATTGAAAAGTTAGTTAGCCCGAGCCGGGTCATGGCAGTGATTAAGGCCGACGCCTATGGACACGGATTGGTTGAGTCAGCCAAAGCAGCGGTCGCAGCTGGAATTGATTTGCTTGGTGTCTTGGATATTGAAACTGCCCTGGAACTTCGAAAAGAGGGAGTATCAGCCAAAGCATTCGCTTGGCTTCACTCCCCCGCAAGCAACTTTGGCGTTGCAGCGCAAAACAATGTTGAACTAAGCGTTGGCTCGATTTCTGAACTCGAGCGAATTGCCAGTTCAGCTGGTGTTGCAAGCGTTCATCTAAAAATCGACACCGGACTTAGTCGAAATGGCTGTCGAATCGAAAACTGGTTAGAGCTCGTCACTCGTGCGGCTGAACTTCAAAAAGAGGGACGAATTATTTGGATAGCCATTTGGTCCCACCTATCTGGCGCCTCCACCGAAGCCGATGAAGCCTCTATTAGAGTGTTCGAACGAGCGAGTGAAATGGCTCACAAACTCGGTTTCACGGGTTACCGACACATAGCGTCAAGCCCGGCCGCGTTTTCGCTTCCGGCAAGTCGTTACGATTTAGTTCGTATCGGGGTTAGTGCATTTGGAACCTCCCCAATCGAAGGTGTATCTGCTCATTCGCTGGGTTTGAATCAAGTCATGAAACTCGAAGCCGAGGTTTTGGGACCAGGTGTAATTTCCATAGGATTTCTTCACGGATACTTCAGTCTGTTGGCAGGCAAGAGCCATGTCGCCATTGGAGGGCGAACTTACCGAGTATTAGAGATCGGGCCAGTAGCGAGCAAGATAGAAGCTGGCCAATATGAAGTTGGCGATTTGGTAGGAATCTTTGGGCCGGAAAATTCAGAAGCCCCAACTGCTGAAGAACTTTGCGTTCTTGTGAACACTGTTACAGACGAACTTTTTACCGGCCTGAAGGCAAATTCAGTAACCTATACGTTCTGAAATTGCATTTCTGGCCTTGGCAGCAAGCACATCAAAGATTTCTAAACGCGTTGGTTTTTGAAGTTTTGGAAAGATCCAACCTAGAAGTTCGTCGGCTAGGGCGGGGTTCATAGGAAGGAGTGGACCTTGAACGTTGCTGGCCATCACACTTCCGTCTTTGAACCCATCAACATATCCGACCAACTTTGGCTCGTCTGATGCGAGCACAACTCCAAGTGCTTTGGAATCTGATGTGCGAACAATTTCACGATCAGAGTTTATAAACCCCGCAAAATTATCAGAGAGAACGACCTCGCCAACTTTGTAGCTGGAACCAACCTTGTGTTTTGTGTCTGTCAAAGCCAGCCCTTGGATAAATTCACCATCAGGAAGTTCCAGCCCGAGAGATACGAGGTCAAACCCTGAACCAACCGCCAATACTTTGGTGCCCTTTGAAACCCACTCGATAAGTTTGGCAGCCTTGCTAGTTAGGTCTTTAGCAGCAGCCTTGGTCGCACCTAAAGTTCCAGAGCCAATAAATATTAGGTGCGGTTGAGTCTCTGAAAGTGATTGCTGAGTTTCGACTTGGATAACTTCACAGGCCAAATTGTACTGGGCGGCCCTGACCGAAAGCGCGGTCACGTTACCGGTTTCACCATTCAATTTCAGAGTCTGCGGATAAAGGTGAAGAATAACGAAATTACCCATTTCCGCCCTCCAAATCTAAGAGACCCAATTTCTTTCTAAGCCACATCATTTGCTCATAATTCACAATCGCAGTTTTGCGGACACCTGGAAGTGAGATGAATTTCTCAAGCGCTTCAGCTTCGTTTGGAATGAGTTGGGCCACGGGTAGGCCTTCATAAGCCAACCTGGTAGCCCACTGGTAGGTCTTTGTGCCAGAAACCACGTCAATCTGTGACAACTTCGATAGGTCGATATCGTAAATCCAGGACGGATCTGGCGTTCCCTCGTCAACGGAAATCCAAACCGTTTTGGGTGTTTCCTCGAGTGCGTCCAAATTCGCTTGCAAACTTGGAAGATTTTTCATCATAATGATTTCAATTTGCTGACCGCGATATTCAATAACTTCTCCACGCCCATAAACTGCTGAAAGTTCCGACACTGCCTTCGCGGACTTGTGTTCGTTGAATTTCGTACCGAGAATTTGCCTAGCCATTCCGATTGAAAGGGCGGCATCCACCGCGTAGTGCAAACCGGGTGCCGGCAATTCCAAATCAATTTGATTTCCGGAAACTTCAACTCGTGCGCGCCTACCACTAGCATCTAGTAGAGTTGCGGCGACATTCAAATTGGTTGTGTCTTCGTCGAAACTGGGTGCCGCTAGAAGACCGTGTGCAGCCGACTTTTGAGCTGCTTCCGAAGCATAGACACCGAAGGTTGCCAGTCTCGAACTGTGTCCTTTGGCTAAACGTTCAGTATTGGCATCAGAACCGTTGACCACCAGAAAATCTGTTGTAAGTGTTGCCAAATCATCTAGGTACTCGAAGACATCTTCGGGCGAGTGGAAACGATTCAGCTGATCCAATTGAATGTTCGTGAGTAGCAGTCCATTAGGTGCGACCTTTGCAGCAATTTGCCTTCCATATGCCTCATCAACCTCAAGGATTGCCACATCGTGACCAAGTCGGCCTCGCCAATTTACATCCGCCAAAAGCGCCGACGCCAGACCCTGAGGAAGATTTCCGCCGGCTGGGTTGGATAAAACCTGAAGACCGTGTTCGCGAAGAATTTTGACCAACATTGCTGTGGTCGTTGATTTACCGTTCGAGCCACTTACGAAAAATATCCCAGACGCTAACCGACCAAGGGTGAGTTGTAGAAATTTTGGCTCGATCGCCAGTGCGATTCGTCCCGGTACCGCCGACCCGCCACCGCGCATCCTGAGGACAAAGCGTAAAGCCTTGCCCACCAGGACTGCCAGTGGAGTCAGCATTAGTTGCCGCGGAACTCGCTCAAACGCTGAGCACGGGTTGGGTGCTTCAACTTTGAAATTGCCTTGTTTTCAATCTGACGAATTCGTTCGCGAGTCACGCCGATTTCCTCACCGATTTGATCAAGTGTTTTCGGAATGCCGTCGATTAGACCGTAACGGTGACGCAAAATCGTGGCCTCGCGATCACTCATAGTCGACAAAATTCGCTCAAGCTCGCGCTTGCGAGCTGCAGCGGTAACAGCTTCGAGCGGGCTCACGGCTTCCGTGTCTTCGATTAGGTCACCAAACTCGCTATCGCCATCTTCACCAAGAGGTGTGCTTAGCGAAATCGGTTCGCGACCATACTTCTGAACTTCGACCACCTTTTCTGGGGTCATGTCCAGTTCGCGAGCCAGTTCTTCCGGAGTCGGTTCGCGACCTAGATCCTGAAGTAGCTGTCTTTGCACGCGTGCAAGTTTGTTAATAACCTCGACCATGTGAACTGGAATTCGAATGGTGCGGGCTTGGTCGGCCATCGCACGCGTAATTGCCTGACGAATCCACCAGGTTGCATAGGTCGAGAACTTGTAGCCCTTGGTGTAATCGAATTTTTCTACCGCGCGGATCAAGCCGAGGTTACCCTCTTGAATAAGATCCAGGAACTGCATTCCGCGACCGGTATAGCGCTTCGCTAGCGAAACTACGAGACGTAGGTTGGCCTCCAGTAGGTGACTCTTGGCTCGTTCACCATCCTTGAGTACGCGCTTTAGGTCGTAAAGCATTTCCTTGTTGAACTTGGCTTTTGGATTTGCCATTTTGTGAGCAGCATAAAGGCCGGCTTCAATTCGCTTTGCCAACTCAACTTCGAGCTCAGCGTTCAGAAGGGCGACCTTACCGATTTGCTTCAGATAGTCCTTGACCGGGTCAGCAGTCGCACCGTTAATGGCTGCCGTCTGAACAGGAATATCATCGACTTCCTTGTTGCTGAGAACGAATCCGCCCCCAGCCTCTACAGCCTTTTCCTTTTCCTTAGCGCTTGGATCTTCGTCGTGGTCGTCATCGTCGTGAGAATCGTCTGCGATTTCGGTGATGTCAACTTCGGCGGTAACTTCTTTTACGATGTCATCGACGGATAATTCTTCTTCATCAATCTCTTCGTCATCTTCAGAATCGGTCAAGCCCTTGGTAGCCTTAGTCGCCTTTGCCTTTGTGGCTTTAGCCGGCTTAGCGACCGGACCTGTGGACTTGGTCGCTTTCGCAGGAGCCTTCTCGGCAACTACCTTGGTTGCCGTCGCCTTGGTTGAAGGCTTGGTCGCCGGTTTTGCGACTACTGCTTTCTTTGGCTCAGCTTTTACAACTGCCTTAGCGGTGGCCGTCTTAGCTGCCGGTGCCTTTTTAGCAGGAGACTTAGAGGCAGTAGCTGCCGCCTTCTCGTCAGGCATTGCGGCTTTTTTCGAAGCTGGCTTGGCAGGTGCTGAAGTTTTTGGTGCAGCCTTTGCAGCTGGTGTCGCTTTTTTGACTGGGGTCGACTTGGTAATGGTGCTTGTTTCCTTTACTGCTGGCTTTGGTGCCTTGTCGGCGATTGCCTCAGGGCTTCCCGAACTAAGCAATCTCTTGAAAAGAGATTGCTTCTTGGCAGGCTCCTGGCCGCTTGCTTTGTCTTTCCCCACTTGACTCTTCTCACTGGTAGGCGCACAGCCCCTGAATCCGGGCAGTACTTAGACCCATGTCAAATCCGTCAGGATGACGAAACGACTGGGTCCTCATTAATTATGCCACTGCTACCGGACAAACCTTGGCAGCTCGAGGCTAATAAAGTAAACCAGAAACTAGGAACAACTATTCCGAAAGACTTAGTTGTGCTCATCAGGGTTATTTCTCTGGCGATTAGCTAAATAGTCTTCCAATTCGGCGGCAATGTCCTCGGCGTTTGGTTCCTCGGGTTTTGGGCTCGTAATTTGAACGCCAAAATTGGTTGCGCGATCTGACTTGTAGCCCTGCTCGAGGTTATTGACTAGCTTGGTCAATTCCTCGTTTTCATCCATTTTTTTGCTTAGACGCTCTAGAAACTTAGTTCCATCTTCACGAAGTTGATCGGTTGGAAAAACTAACGAGGTGGCTGCGGTCAACAATTCAAATCCGGTTACCGCAGCGTTCGGGTAGTCAGAATCATTCAAATAGTGAGGCACCAGCATTACGAACCCAATAACCGGCAATGCGATTTCACTAAGTCGGTATTCCAAAAGGTGAACCACGTTTCCCGGCACCTGAGTCTCTGGTCGCCATTCTGAATAGCGCTCGATTAGGTCTTTTCGATTACCACTGACCGTGACCCCAACGGATCTAGTGTGAGGCACAGGAAACGGGATTGAATGAACCCAAGTGAAATCGGTGATTGCATAAATTTCAACGATTTCTTCGATTGCGTTTGCAAACGCTTCCCATCGAAAATCCGGTTCATAACCGTGCAAAAACAGAAATGGGATACCAGCCTCGTCGCGAACCAAATAAATCCCGAGAAGTGGAGGCTCATAACTACTTAAATGGTCTTTTTCAAAAAACATTGCAGGTCGACGGGCGCGATAATCAAGCAATTCATCGTTGTCGAATTCGATTACAAGCTGAGCATCGAGTTTGTTCAGAATGTTCGCTGCCATTTGCTCAATAACCTGGCCAGCATCTGTGAAACCCGAAATTGAGCCGATCATCTTCAGACCGAGTGGAATCTCGGTTTCTTGATCGACTAAGTTAAAAAGTCCAAATCCAGTCACGGATATCATTTTACTTTCGCTAGGCTGAAGAACATGACTACACCAAAATTGGTTACTGCCAACAAGTTCACAACCTTCAACAAAAACACCGCCTACGTAATTCCAGTTACGAAGAAATCCGACAAATTGGTCATCGGAGCAAACGGTATCGAAACTTCTGAACTTACCCAGATCGATTTACAAAGTATCGGTGCGTCAGCAGAGTTTGAGTCACTGGTTCGCCTTCCAGCTCCGAACGGCGCCACCTACGCACTGGTCGGGGTCGGAACCAAATCACTAAACAAGGACGACCTGCGAAACCTCGGTGCTGCGGTCAGTCGCAAGCTCGCGTCCTTCAAAGATGTTGTCTTCGGTTTTGAAACTTCAAACGCAGACGAAACTGCAGCCATTTTGGAAGGGGCAGCACTTGGAACCTACGTTCATAATGCCTATAAGGGTCTAACCAAGGGCGCCGAAATAAAGCTTCAGACAGTCACGGTGATTTCTGCTCACAAACCAACGCCGGCTTCATTGAATCAGATTGCAGTCATCGCTGAAAGCGTCAATCTGACTCGCAACCTGGTAAACATGCCAGGTCGTGACCTATTTCCAGAGAGTCTTGCGAAAGCGGTTCAGAATGCTGCTAAAGGTAGCGGAGTCACTGTACAAATCTGGGCAGAAGACCGCCTAACCAAGGAAGGGCTCGGCGGAATTCTCGGAGTCGGTCAGGGTTCATCTCGCGGACCCCGACTAGTCAAACTCGAATACAAGCCGAAGGTAGGCAAAAAGCACCTGGCACTCGTTGGTAAAGGAATCACCTTCGACACCGGCGGTCTTTCACTAAAGCCTTCAATTAGCATGCTCGGAATGAATTTCGACATGACCGGCGCTGCTAGCGTTGCCGCTGCCACCATCGCAATCGCCAAGTTGCAATTGCCAATCAAGGTAACGGCTTGGTTGTGCATTGCCGAGAACATGCCAAGCTCGACTGCACAGCGTCCAAACGATGTCATCAAGGCACGTAACGGAATGACCATTGAGGTGCTGAATACCGACGCCGAAGGTCGCTTGGTTCTTGCCGATGGTCTGAGCTTGGCTTCAGAAGCCAAGCCTGATTACATTGTTGACGTAGCCACTCTTACTGGCGCCGTCCAGATTGCACTCGGTAACCAGTACGCCGGACTCATGGGCGACCAGGCCGCCGTCGATGCCGTAAAGGCCGCCGCCGAAGAAGTTGGCGAAATGGTTTGGCAATTGCCTTTGGATAAGAAGTTACGCGGACTGATCGATTCCGATATTGCCGATATTGCCAACGTGAAAATGGGCAACACTGCCGGTGGAACAATCATCGGTGGTCTTTTCTTGAACGAATTCGTTGGAAATCGCGCCAAGGGAGAATCCGACAACATTAAGTGGGCCCACCTGGATATCGCTGCTACCGCGCACAACGAAGGTGCCGCTTACGGAGTTATTCCAAAGGGTGCAACCGGATCTCACGTGCGCACTTTGGTAGCCCTCGCCAAGCAGCTTGGATAGTAAACTTTTTCTGAAACCAATAAATAGGAGTTAATGTGGCTGACCACAATTTCGATGTAGTTATTCTCGGTGGTGGAAGCGGTGGTTACGCTGCAGCCCTTCGTTCGGCCCAACTCGGCAAGTCGGTAGCACTTATCGAAAAAGACAAACTTGGTGGCACCTGCCTTCACCGCGGTTGCATCCCAACAAAA